>JAQWCH010000032.1 GCA_028705995.1 Bacilli bacterium
ATGAAAATCGGTTTATTGTATTCATCACAAAAGCAAAATGAAAAACGCTATCCTTTACATTGGAAACACCTAATTAAGCTCACGCCTAATTTATTGAAGAAAATTATTTTTGAAGAAGGTTATCCTGGAATTGAAAATCTTAATCAAAATTATGTTAGAACTGCTAAACGTCAAGAAATTTTTAAACTTGTTAATCTTGTTGTGTTACCAAAACCCGTAAAAGATGATTATCATTATTTTCAAACAAATCAAATTATTTGGGGTTGGCCGCATTGCGTACAAACGCCGGCGATTGTCGATGTGGCGATTGAAAAAAAGTTAACACTAATTGCTTGGGAACATATGTATGCTTGGAATCAGGATGTTAAAGGTAAACATATATTTGCACGCAATAATGAAATTGCTGGTTATGCGTCGGTTATCCATGCATTAACCTTAGCGGGTATCACTGCCGGCGCCTATGGGAATCATAAAAAAATCGCCGTTATCGGTTATGGGTCAACTGGCAAAGGGGCGATTACAGCATTACTTGGCCTCGGTGCAGAAAAAGTAAGTGTTTATTCAAGACGCTCAAAAGCACAAATTGCAGTTAATAATCCTCAACTTGAGTTTAAAAAATATCAAGTGAACAACAGTCACGTTTTGATGGAAGGGAAAAACGCTTTTACTGAATTAGCAGAATACGATATCATCGTTAATTGTATTTTACAAAATCCGTTAAAACCTAAAATGTTTATGTCAACCACACAAGCTCTATCCTTGCAAAAGCCATTATTAATTATTGATGTAAGTTGTGATGCGGGGATGGGATTCGAATTTGCTCAGCCGACATCTTTTACGCAACCACAATTTCATGTTGGTCATGTGACGTATTATGGTGTTGATCATAGTCCCAGTTTCTTTTTTGAAGCCGCTTCTTTTGAAATTAGTAAGGTGCTTTTCCCACACTTATTATTTGTTTTAGAAAATAATACATATCGCGGTAATTCCGTTCTTGAAAAAGCGATTGATATCGAACAAGGACAAATTATCAACAAAGAAATTATTTCTTTTCAGCAAAGAAATGTATAAAAACCTGATTTTGCGCAGTTAAATGCTGATTATAATTCGAAACACAGCCCTGTCCGTAGATAGGTAATTTTGTCTTGCATAATCGGCTTCAAGATTGTGAATGCTTTTTCACCAGTACAGTGGCAAGTTAAAAGGCGAACTTTTGTCTTTAATAAGGCATACCCAATATCTTGAATGATATTTTCGGCTTCGCTTATCCCACTCGAGTGACTATAAAGATGCAGTCCACCAATAGCTACATCAATTTGGCCCTTACTGAATTGACAGGCCGCATTGATGATATTTAACATTCCTTTATGAGCACAGCCCGCGACTAGATAATGTCTTTCTTTTTCGGTAATTAAAAGATTTTGTTCATGGGCAAAATCATCTTGTGGGTACGTTCCTGCGCGATATATAAATAAGTTACGATTACTGTGAGGATAAAATCTTTTCTCGGGCACTTGGCTAAATATGTGCAATTCTTCATCAATCACTAAATCTTTATTGACGAAAATTACCCGACTTGGCTCTGGCAAACTAACCCCAATATACACATATGTATCATTCCTTTTGGAAAAATGTTGATCTAAGGCTTGTTGTTGCACATAGATTTTTGCGTGTTTATTTATTGTTAAAAAGTGGGGAAGGCCACCGCCATGATCATTATGACCATGGGAAAGAACAAAAGTATCAACTTGGGATAAATCAATCCCAAGTGTGCGCGCATTATGGGCAAAATATTTAGAAGCCCCCGCATCAAAAAGAATTTTGTGTTTAGCCGTTTCGATATATAGCGCTAAGCCGTGTTCAAAATATAAGGCCGGGTTACTTGTCGTATTTTCCATTAAAACCGTAATTTTCATAAATTAATTGTTCAGACTTCTATAGAAAGAAGCCACTTTTAGTTTAGTCCTTCTAGAGTCTGCATACAAGAAAACCGCAAAGTATATATCCAAAAGACAACTTGATTGATCATCAAATTCGTGATTTAAAAACTTGGCAATTGATGATGATTTCTATTAAATTTCTCTATGGATTATGATAGCCTAATATTGGTATTTTACTGGAGGCCACGTTATGCAAATCGCCATCATTATTCATTCTGAGACTGGACATACTCTTGCAGTCGCAATAAAGATGCAGACAAAATTAATTGCTGCTGGTCACCAAGTGTCATTAGCACGTATTCAAGCACGGAATGATCGTGAAGTTGATGAGCAAAAAATTGAATTTATCAATTGTCCAAAGTTGCCAATAGCGGATGCTTATATTTTTGGCGCTCCCGTCCGTGGCTTTATGCTTTCTCCACTCATGAAAGCTTATTTAAACCAAATCGATGATTTATCTAAAAAACCCGTAATTTGTTTTTTAACTCAACACTTCCCCTTTAAGTGGATGGGTGGAAATCAAGCAATGAAACAATTTAAAGCGTTGTTACTTAATAAAAATGCGCATATAAAAAATCACCATATTTTCAATTGGTCAGCGAAAAAGAAACGTGAAAAACAAATAAATGTGGCTATCCATCAATTGGCTTTTTCGTAATCGTTAATACTGTTTTTTTCTATTTATATAAACTGCGTAAGGCTTTAACCCGTATTTTAAATTCATCATTGATGCGGAAGGAATCACACATTTTTTGAATTCCTTTACCAATGATCTTGTAGTGTAATGATTGTGACTTAATAAAATCGATCACTACTTCCGGATTATAAATGGCCAAATCCGCTAGTAACCAAGCTTCCGCCATTTGCACGTAATGTTCTTGATCATTATGCAATAAGGCTAAAATTTTTAGGGTATAATGTCGATCTTTTTGCCAACCACTAAGAAAAATCACATAGCCCCACCTTCTAACAAACGTAAGTTCAGATTGAATATATTGTTTGGCTTTTTCATAAACATAA
The DNA here is from genome assembly GCA_028705995.1 of Bacilli bacterium. GTDB lineage: Bacteria > Bacillota_I > Bacilli_A > RFN20 > CAG-826 > JAQWCH01. The sequence continues at coordinate 2,961 of JAQWCH010000032.1, forward strand.
GAAAAAGATGGAGCTTTTGTCAGCAATTGCAATAAAAAGTCGACATGCCACCAATCATGTAAATCAGAAAAATGGTCTTCGATAAAAGAAATTTGATCTTCATATTTTTTAATCGACTTGAGCGAAACATAGAAATAAATGCGATGAATAGCACTATTTTTGGAAAGATACGGATATAATTCTGCAACATCAATTTTACTTTGATAGTATTCTTTGGCAATTAAATCAATGTCTGCGGTTTTGATATTGTCAATTGCGTTTAGCCGCATTAACGTTTGTTCATAAAGCATAATTTGTGTCCTCTTTTTATGGATATAACGACGAATATCATTTTTCATTACGAATAATTCATTAATAAGTGTCCAAGACTAAAACTTGATTACTGCTTAAAATCCTACTTTATTTTATCAATTAATAGTAGCATTTAATAGCAGGTTTAATCGCGTTTTTTAATGCCTAATGTCAATTTTATCATCACTAAAGAGCGCTGACCTCGATGCCTTTATGTTTAATGCTTCGCGGTGGCGGCTAGTAAAAAAATACCGTTATTCTATATTCAAACTGGGAATAGCGACCATAAACAACTTGTTAGATGAAAATACTATTTAGTTTGAAAATGCCTAGATTAAGCCCTTATAATTGTGTAAAAAGAAAATGAGCCACAAACTCATATCCTCGGTTAGAATATAAGTGACAAACAAATACCAAACCGAGGAGGATGAAATCCATGGCTCAGTTTAATATTACCC
>JAQWCH010000033.1 GCA_028705995.1 Bacilli bacterium
CTCCAAAAACAGTTTTAATTAGTTCTAGAAAAAGGGCTAATTACACATATTTATGCCCACATTGGGCATTTTTTTGTGTAATAAGAACATGTCACAAGTATTTTAATTATAAAAACCACCACACACAGGCAAAAATAATAAAAAAACCTAAATCATACTTTAAAAAAGGTAAAATTACTTTAGCGATATTTCCATTGATTATATTACTTATAAGGTTTTTATCAATTTAGTAATTTTCTACCAGTTAAAAGTTTTTATTCTTAAAATACGCCTCTATAAGGTTAATAGAAGTTCCGTTTTTAAAATTAATTTTCAGAATTGATTTTTTTTTACTAATAAAAAATCTATTACTTACCGCACTTTTTTTACATATTTAATAATAAATAAACCAAAAATATAGCGCAATTTTTAACGTTTTTGTATAAAAACCGAGCAAATAGGTAAAAGTTTACCGATAGATGATGTATAATATTTCTATAAAGGAGATTTACTATGAAAGCAAATGGAAAAGTCATTGTTGTAACCGGTGGTGGCAATGGAATCGGCCGCGCTGTTGTGCTTAATCTATTACATCGTGGAGCAATTGTTGCCGCCGCTGATATCAGTGAAGCTGGACTAGAAGAAACAAAAAAAATAGCGCGTGATTTTGCTGATAAGCTGAGTTTACACGTTGTTGATCTAGCTAAAAAAGAACAAGTAGAAAAACTTCTTAAAGATGTGCAAGAAACACATAAAGCTGTTGATGGTTTCATTAATGTTGCCGGTGTAATTCAGCCATTTATTAAAGTTAACGATCTTAGTTATGAAAAAATAGAGTGGGTGATGAATATTAACTTTTATGGAACACTTTATATGGTGAAGTCATTTCTACCCGCATTGCTTAAACGCGAAGAAGCGCATATTGTTAACGTTTCAAGTATGGGCGGATTTGTTCCAGTTCCTGGTCAAACAATTTATGGAGCCTCAAAAGCGGCGGTGAAACTCTTAACTGAAGGACTCCATTCCGAATTACAGGGAACAAATGTTCATGTCACAGTTGTATTTCCGGGTGGTGTCGCCACTGATATTAGCAAAAATTCGGGCGCGGACAACCGCAAACAAAATAGTGACGATCAATCTAAAAAGCAAAGCAAAATGAAATTATTAACTCCTGAACAATGTGCCGAGATTATTGTCCGTGGCATGGAGAAGAATAAATATCGTGTTGTCGCTGGAAAAGATGCCAAGATGCTTGATAAATTATCACGGATGGCACCAAAAAAAGCTGCTAATATCATTGCAAAAAAACTTGCGAGTATTCTTGATTAGTTTCATTCAAATATCAAAATACTAATTTATATTGCCAATTATTCACTTGATTAATTGGCAATATTTTTTTGTTTTTAAAATAGTTTCATAAAAAAAATCACAATTATGGAAAAAACACGCGCTTATAAGTATAAATTGCTTGAAAAGTTTGGCTTTCAGTTATATATTGTATAAGCAAATATGCGCCGATAGCTCAACTGGATAGAGTACCAGACTACGAATCTGGGGGTTGCGAGTTCGATTCTTGCTCGGCGCGCCATTTGTCCGGGATGTAGCGCAGTTTGGTAGCGCATCTGGTTTGGGACCAGAGGGTCGCAGGTTCGAATCCTGTCATCCCGACCATGTTTGCTTCAGCTAGTTCACACTGGCTTTTTGTTAGAGGAATTGATTAACAGCACATTCTTCTAAACGTCGAAGCGCCTGAAGCGCATTCTTGGGGCCATAGTTCAGTTGGGAGAACGCCTGCTTTGCAAGCAGGAGGTCAGGGGTTCGAGCCCCCTTGGCTCCACCAGATTATCATGGCTGCGTAGCTCAGCTGGCTAGAGCGTCCGGTTCATACCCGGCAGGTCGACGGTTCAAATCCGCCCGCAGCTACCATGAAGAAAAATTGTTGCTGTTTAGACAGCGACTTTTTTTAAAGAATATCCAGTACGCAAGAAATTTACTACGCAACAAAGTGAATATATTGTATTATATTCATACGTGTGGACCCTTAGCTCAATGGTTAGAGCTACCGGCTCATAACCGGTTGGTTTCGGGTTCAAGTCCTGAAGGGTCCACCATGAATTTGGAAGCATACCCAAGTGGTTGAAGGGGTCGGTCTTGAAAACCGATAGGGGGTGTGAGCCCTGCTAGAGTTCGAATCTCTATGCTTCCGCCAGGCTAAAATAAAACCGCTCATAAAGAGCGGTTTTTTTAATATCTTATTAGCAGCGATTAGTCGATTTCAGGTCCGCCTGGATGGTATTCGCGTTTACCTAATGCCAGATTGAAGTTATATAGAACACCTTTATTATCGGCAACGAAATCAAATGTTGCTAAATTGGTTTCTGCGGAATTTTCTTCCTCGGCTTGTTCTTTAATATACCATTGTAAGAATTCAGCACTCATATGATCTTTTTCCGCATGCGCTAGTTCGAGAATGTCTTCAATCGAACGTGAGACATAACGTTCATGGTCAACGGTAATGGCAAATGCATCACGTAAGGTTTTAAATTCGGCATCGGGTTTTTCGATTGTAAATAATTCAACCGGGGCTCCCCGATGAATAAGATATTTACGGAATCCCCATGCGTGATCTTCCTCTTCCTTGGCTTGAACTGTGAAGAAATTAGCAAAGCCAGAGAGGCCTTGTTCTTCAAAATAATTAGCCATGGCTAGATAAAGATAAGCACTGTAAAGTTCTTTATTAATTTGTTCATTCATGGCTTTTGCAACTTTTTTGTTTAACATAATTTTTTTCTCCTTTTTTAGAAAGATTTTTCTTTCAATATCATTATATCAATAATATTCTTTAATGAAAAAATAATGCTCATATCGCGTAATAATTACTCCGTGTTATAATGGGCGCATGAAAATAATTGGCACATTTATTGATGATCAATACCCAAATATCGGTCATGACCATTTGCGAGTCAGCGCGCGGGCAATTGTGATCAATGATTTAAATCAAATTGCACTAACACACATCCAAGCTGACGATCATTTTGGCCATCGTGATTACTATGAATTACCCGGTGGCGGTGTTCATCCGAATGAGAGTATTTATCGCGCAGTTCAAAGAGAAATCATTGAAGAACTCGGATTTGAGACTCGTTTAGTCGCAGAAATCGGTGAAGTCCATGATTTTTATAACTTAATTAAACAAGAAAATCGTTCTCTTTATTTTATTCTTAAATGTGCAAATTTCTGTGGTAATAATCTTCAACCACGGGAATCAAGGCTAATCAAAGAAATCATTTGGGTCACACTAAAAGATGCGCTTACGCTATATGAAAACATGCAAGATGAACTTGTGGGTCGGTTAGTTAAACAACGCGAACTACCGGTATTACGCGAAGCCCTATTAGTGCTCAAGGAAAAAACTGAACAAGAGAATATATCACATTAAAAATATAATTTTTATCACTTGTGAGGCAAATAAACTCTAAATATTTTGTTATTTAAAAATACTTATCCAAAAAGCAAGTTTTTCTTTGACTTTTGAATGGTATTTAAATACAATATTTAAACGATGGCGAATATGGTGAAGTGGTTAACACACCTGGCTGTGAACCAGGCACGCGTGGGTTCAATTCCCACTATTCGCCCCAT
>JAQWCH010000019.1 GCA_028705995.1 Bacilli bacterium
TAAGTAATTTATTTTCAATATAAAAAATCCCTTTCTCAAAGCATAAATGCCTAAAAAAGGGATCATATTCATTCACAATGGCGGAGAAAGAGGGATTCGAACCCTCGCACCCTGTTACAGGTCTACGAGCTTTCCAAGCCCGCCCCTTCAACCACTTGGGTATTTCTCCGTTGCCGCTAATTATAGCAATAAATCAATCGACTGTCATTATTGAAAAACGGAAAATGATATAATTTTTTCTTGGATAAAAAAACGTTTATCTATTTTCGACTATGGTAAAATATACCCATGATTGAAATCTTAATAACAGAACAAGTCAGTAATCAACGGGTCGATAAATTTGTGCGGAAGCAACTTAACCTGGCCCCGCTTTCTTTTATTTATAAATTATTTCGCAAAAAGGATGTCAAGGTTAACCATCACTGGGTGACCATTGATTATATTTTACAATCTAGTGATGTTTTACAAATATATGTAACTGAAGAACAACTCGCTGAATTTGATAAACCCAAACCTTTAATCAAGACCACCTTTAATCATCAAATTGTGTTCGAAGATGAACATCTTTTAATTGTCAATAAACCATCCGGGATTCTTGTGCATGGTGATGCAAGTGAAAAGCGAAAAACACTTGCCAATGAAGTATTGAATTATCTTTATGGTAAAGGCGAATTTGACCCGAGCACGAAAGGTTTTACTCCCGCCCCTGCCCATCGTTTAGATCGGAATACGGGTGGTCTAGTTTTATTTGCTAAAGACCTCATGAGTTTACAAACTCTCGAAGCGTTATTTAAGGATAAAGATGATATCGCTAAATACTATTTAGCACTTGTTAAAGGCCATACGCCGAATGAAGGCACCATTAACAGTAATTTATCCAAAGATAGTGAAACCGGCACTGTCCGCGTTGATGAAAATGGTTTAAACGCCATTACTCATTATCAACGTTTAGAAATCATTGGCGATTACTCGTTACTCAAGGTGCAAATTGTCACCGGTCGGACTCATCAAATTCGCGTGCATCTTCAAAGTATTAATCATCCCATCGTCGGTGATCCTAAATATGGGGATTATAACCTTAACCGCAAACTTAATCGCTTATATGGTTTTAATCATCAATTTCTTTATGCGGTCGAAGTTTCTTTTCAGGATGTTCCTAAACCATTAAAATATTTATCAGGAAAAACTTTTGCGGTTTCTTTACCATTAGAAGCCGAAAACCTTTTAAAATCTTTAAAAAACTTGGAGGAAAAACATGATTAACGCACATGAAAAACACGAAGAATGGCTTGTTTCTTCAAAAGTAACCTCTAGTGACAAAAATCTATTAGCAAAGATGACTAAACAAGAAATCGAAGATGCTTTTTTTACCGATATCGCTTTTGCGACGGCCGGTATGCGCGGAATACTTGGTCCGGGAACAAACCGTATCAACTACTTTACAATTCAAAGAGCAACAGTTGGCTTTGCTTTATATTTATTAGAAAAATTTCCTGACGCAAAAAAACGTGGTGTCGCGATTAGTCACGATAACCGGCATTATTCCCGGGAGTTCACTTTACTAGCCGCTAAAGTCTTAAACCACTTTGGGATTAAAGCTTATATTTTTGATAGTTTGCGGCCGACCCCAGAATTATCTTATGCCGTTCGTTATTCCCATTGTGTCGGCGGTATTATGATTACGGCATCTCATAACCCCAAACAATATAATGGTTTCAAAGTCTATGATGAAGATGGTGCCCAACTAGTTCCCGATAAAATTGCGCGTTTAGTTGAAATAATCGAGGATTTACCCGATTATTTGCAAATTGAATTACCTGAACCATATGTTGAAAATACGGTGATTTATGATAAAGCAATTGATGAAGCTTATCTTCAGGATGTCAAAAAAATTCAAATCAATCCTGCTTTATCGAAAGATCAACTGCAAATTGTTTTTTCACCCGAACATGGAACTGGGGCTTACTTAGGCCAAAGGTTATTGAATGAATTAGGTTATCGCTTTAGCGTCGTCGAAGAACAAATGACGCCTGATCCAAATTTTTCCAATACAAAAACCCCCAATCCGGAAGAAGATGGCGCCTATGAAAAAGCGATTGAACTCGCAAAAAGAAAAAATGCCCAACTTATTTTAGTGACCGATCCGGATGCTGACCGTGTTGGCGTTGCTTTTCGCGGACGGGACGAACAATATCACCGTTTAACGGGCAATCAATCGGGCGCAATGCTAATTTATTATATTTTATCTGAACGTAACAAAAATGGCTCATTATCACCAAATAGCCGTTTATATACAACGATTGTCACTTCGCCACTCGGGAGTAAAATTGCAGCTAAATTTGGTGTAAAAAGCGAACTTTTCTTAACAGGATTTAAGTTTATTGGTCATGCCATCAGCGAAGCGGAAAGAAATGGTGGGCCGTCTTTTGCTTTTGGTTATGAAGAAAGCTATGGTTGTTTAATTTCACCAATCGTGCGCGACAAAGACGCTTTACAAGCGTTAGTAATGTACGCTGAAATGGCTAATTTCTATCTTCAAAAAGGGTTATTACTTGACGAAGTTTATAGGCAAATTCAGGAAGAATTTGGTTATCATGATGACACGATTGATTCCGTTACTTTCCCAGGTTTAGAAGGTTTAAAAGCGATGAACGCGATGCTGGCACGTTTACGGGAAAAACCACTAACAAACATTGATGGCATTAAGATCATCAAGACCACTGATTATCTTACAGGTATTGAAAAAAGCGCTGCTGAAGAAAAATTAGTGTCACTTCCACAAAGTGATGTTATTAGCTATTTACTAGAAACGGGTGACCGGGTTATTATTCGTCCAAGTGGAACCGAACCAAAATGTAAGTTCTACTATAGTATTTGCCGCAAAAGCTTGTTAGAAGCAACAACGGCTAAAGAGCAAATTAAAAGAGCATTTGAAAAATTAACTAAATAAAAGCGGCGGAACACATGTGTCCGCCGTTTTCTTATTATAAAGGAACTTTTAGAATTTTGCTTAGTTCATAGATAATTCCATCATGGTTATTATCTAAGCACGAAATAAAGCGGGCATGAACGCGGCAATTAGGGTTAGCGTTTTTCATTGCAATTCCATGAGCGGCCCAAGTCAGCATCTGCGCATCATTTTCGGCATCACCAAAGGCAATCGTGTTTTGATGGGGAATATGGTAGAAATCAGCAATTTCTGCTAGTGCATGTGCTTTTGTAACATCACAATAAAACATTTCTGCATAGTCGGAATCCCACCAGAACCGCACTTGATGATTGGGAAACTTTTGGATAGCTTTTTTTACTTTTTCTTGGAGTTCTTTTGAGCGGTTTTTTAATTTCATGATTAACGTCATTGCTGGTTCATGTAAGGTGGAAAAAATATCACCATAGTAGATTTCTAATCCATCATGCCAGAAGAAGCTATTTAAGTCTTCATCTTCCCGGAGCAACCAGATGTGTTCGGGTGTTTCGCACATTATGTTATCAAGATTTTCTAAGCCGATTTCGGCAATAATTGTTTTAATTTCTTCTTCGGGGAAGAGAATTACTTTTGTTGGATAGTCATTATGGTGTTCGCTTACGACATATGAACCATTGTAGGTAATCAGCGGTGAGTGTAAGTCAAGTTGATTAGCATAGTGCTTTAATGAGCGTAAAGGGCGCCCACTTGCTAAAACAATCACATGTCCAAGGTGATCAAGTTTTTTTAAATAAGCGAGTGTTTTCTCACTAATTGTTTTTTCATCAGTTAGTAAAGTTCCGTCCAAATCAAGGGCGATTAAATAACGTTTATTTTTCATATATATTTAAAGTAACCCAACCGCTTTCTGAACACGGTGCAAGACACCCTGGGCAATTTGGCGCGCTTTCTTTTCACCAGCATTTAAGACGTCTTCGACTTGGGATGAGTTAATAATCGCATAGTAACGCGCTTGAAAGGCACCTAATTCAGCAACAACTAAGTCGGCGACCGCTTTTTTGAAATCACCATAGCGCGCATCAATAAATAACGCTTCAGCATCACTTATTGAAATTTCTTTTAATGCGGCATAAATTGTTAATAAGTTACTAATTCCCGGCTTGTTTTCATCATCATAAATGATTTCACTACCAGAATCAGTCACCGCAGACATAATCTTTTTGCGTATTACTTTTAAATCATCGAGCAAGAAAACATCACCTTTTGGATCAGATTTTGACATTTTCACTGTGGGATTACTAAGCGACATAATCCGTTTTCCGACTTTATTAATCCGCGCTTCGGGCATAATTAAGACTTCACCATAGCGATTATTAAAGCGTTTGACTAAATCACGGGTAATCTCAACGTGTTGTGTTTGATCTTCGCCGACTGGCACGATATTCGCATCATAAAGAAGAATATCGGCTGCCATGAGAACTGGATAAGCAAATAAGCCTAAGCCAATCGCGTTTTGATTCATGTTTTGGGATTTCTCTTTAAACTGCGTCATGCGATTTAGTTCGCCCATGTATAAATAGTTTTGAAGAATAATTGCTAATTCAGCATGTTGACTAACTTGTGATTGGCGGAAGAGTGTACATTTTTCTGGATCAAGACCAGCAGCAAGATAAAAAGCGACAATGTCACGCGTGTTTGTGCGTAAGAACTCCGGCTCAATTGGCAAAGTTAAAGCATGAAGATCAGCGACAAAAATAAAAGTTTCACCGCTATCTTGAAAATTCTTAAAGTTTTTCAATGCGCCAATGTAATTTCCGAGTGTGAGTCGGCCAGTGGGTTTAATCCCTGATAAAATGCGTGCCATAATTAGTTCCTCTCGCCATAATTTCTTAAATATTCAACATATATCTAATATTACGAAAAAATTAGGAGAATAAAAAGAAAAATAATTATTGTTTGATTGCTTAATGTATAATAAAATTACCAAAGAAGGGAGGATAACCACATGATTAAAATCTATACTTCACCTAGTTGTTCATCGTGTCGCAAAGTAAAAAAATGGTTTGAAGATCAAAAGATTCCTTTTGAAGAACACAATATTTTTGCGGCTATCCTCGACGAAAAAGAAATTAAGGACATTCTATTTAAATCCGAAAATGGCTTTGATGATATCATCTCGAGTCGTTCCAAAATTGTAAAAGAAAAAAATATTAACTTTGAGTCGATGACAGTCAAAGAACTCATTACCTTTGTGCGGGAAAATCCATCTGTTTTAAAACGTCCAATCATGGTTGATGATCGGCGCATTCAAGTCGGCTATAACGAAGAAGAAATTCGCATCTTTATTCCCAAGGCGCGTCGCCTCGCTGAACGTTACTGTTCAAAAGAGGAATGTGAGAATTACGATAATTGCGATTCGCGTTGCTACTAAAAAAAGAAACTCAGTTGTGTAACTGAGTTTTTTATTTTTTCCGTGACTTTAAAGCGTTCATCGCTCGTGCTTGTTTGCTTTTTGTGTTGCGGATGAATGGGACATGGGCTTTTTTACAAATTTCCTGCATTTGGATTTCCGCATTAGCGACCGAGGTTCCTTCCATCTCGAGTTCATAATCAACTTGATGATCGAAATAGTTTTCATCCATTGAGAACAAACAATCTTGATAGGGGCGTGAAATCCGATGTGTCGTTAACGAAGTCAAAACTTGTAGTTTTGCAACCTGGACACCAAGACCAATTAAAAATATTTTGATATCGCCCTCAGGAAAAATTGATGACATTTTTAAGGCTTCGAATTCGGCACCTGATAAATTTTGATTTTTTTCAAGAAGACCTTCGGCAAGTGGGCTTTTGAGCGTTAATGTATATTCTTTATCGATTTCACGAACGCGTAAAGCCATACCATACTTACGTAATTGACTGCGGTTGGTATCTATATAGTGATTTGTTTGTTTAATCAGCGGATATTCATCGGCTTTCATCACTTTTTTGACTTTTTCAAAATCCGCTAGAGAAAGTAAGACTTTAACTTCAATTTCAATGTTTGACGACATAAAATAACCTCGCTATTTCTACTTTATGATACAATAAACTCAACGAAATTAGTAGCAGATTGGAGATAACTATGCAGGTAGCACTTTATATCCGCGAAGATGATGATTCTTTACACATTGGGCGTATTTTACGTGGCGCATTAGTTGATGCCGGTCATCAAATTGATGAGGAACATCCCGAATATGTCATTTTCATCGGCGGTGACGGGACTTTTTTGCGTGCTGTCCATCACTATATTGAAGATATTAAACGGGTTAAATTTATTGGAATTCACACTGGCACACTCGGATTTTTCTGCGATTATGAACCGGAAAATGCCTTACAAGTGATTACTGATTTAGAACAACAAACAATTACGGCTAAATCTTATCGCCTACTTGAAGCGCATGTGGATTTTTCTGACCATAAAGAAACGGTCTATGGCGTTAATGAAATTCGCTTGGAAAATCCTTTTCATACTTTGATTTGCGACGTTCATATTGACGACCAATTTCTTGAAACATTCCGTGGTAACGGACTAAATGTCGCTGGTGTCCTCGGTAGCAGTGGCTATAATAAGTCGCTTGGTGGCGCGGTTGTTGAAGGAGAATTAGATGCTTTGCAGTTAACGGAGATTGCCCCAATTTCTTCTAATGTTTTTCGTTCGCTTGGTTCGAGCTTACTCTTAAGCGCAAAACGCCACATTCATTTTAAAGGGCGCTTTCCCGAAGCAATTGTTGGCTATGATTATGCGACTTTACCAACACATGGGCCGATAAAAATGGAAGTGTTTTTAAGCGATCTACGTGTGCAGTTATATCATCAAAATCATCACGCATATTTCAAAACAATGCGCGAAACGTTTGTTGTCGATGGAGCTAAGAAACGTGTTTTACGCTAACGAGATTAATAATTTTCTACGGGATAACGCACTTTATCTTGCACTTGTAATCGCATTTATTATTGTGCTTGTTATTTTGTTTTTGCTTATTGCTAATCGTAAAAAAAAGCGCAGCAGTGGCGCGCTAAATCAGCGATATTTAGATTTATTAAATGCGCTTGGTGGTGCGAACAATGTTCAAACGATGGAGGCAAAAGGGTCGCGACTCAGTATTATTCTCAGCGATTTTGATAAAATCGATCCATCCGCATTAAAAGCACTCGGAATCGATAATTTTGTTTTAATGACCAATAAAATTACTCTAGTACTCGGTGAAGAAGCTAAAGTTATTGCGAAAAATTGGTCCGCAAAGTCCCAGTAGCGGTTAAATATTTACGTAATACTTCCGTTGGTAAGCCCATGACATTGTCATAGCTACCAACGATTTTTTTAACGAGCTGATATTCTTCATCTTGAATTCCATAGGCTCCTGCCTTATCAAGCGGCGAACCACTAGCGACATAGGCATCAATCGTCGCTGGACTTAATTCATTAAAGAATACTTCAGTTACCGCTGAACGATTAATTTCGCGCCCATTTTCCATTATTGTATAGCCACTGATGACGAGATGGCGTTGGCCGGATAGACGTGTCAGCATGTCTTTGGCTTCCACGTTGTCGCGTGGTTTACCAAAAATCTCATGATTAAAAACAACAATTGTGTCGACAGCAAGAACCGTATCCTTTGGATATTGAGCAGCGATTTTATACGCCTTCATTTTTGACGTTTCTTTTGCCCGTTCAGATGTGATTCCGCGGACTAATTCTTCATCAATATCGGCTGGTATCACCTGGAATTGGTCGACAATTTTTTTTAGTAATTGTTGCCGCCGTGGTGACTTTGATGCGAGAATAAGCATCTTATTCACTTCCCTTATTCATAATCACCGGGATAATCATTGGATTACGCCCCGTTTTATTAAATAAATAGCCTTTTAAGGTGTTACGAATTGTGTTTTTGATATCACCAAATGTAATTTTTTGCCCATGGAATAAACCATTTAAAGCATCATTTACCCGTTTTTCCGCATGCGGAATTAGGTGTGTGAAGCCATATTGGACAAAGCCGCGTGTGTAGATTTTTGCGGGAATCATCATTTGATTTTTGTATGAATCAAGGACGACAAGAACAGAAACCATGCCATCTTCGTTTAAAATTTTGCGGTCATGAATAACCGCGTTACTTAGTCCATTAATATCATTGCCATCAATATAGATATCATCCGCGGGAACACTCATGCCCCGTGTAACTTCGTGATTATTTAAAGTGAGTGTATCGCCATTACCGCAAATAAAGGAGTTCGATAATGGAACACCAACTTTAGCGGCAACTTCGGTATGAATCTTTAACATCCGATATTCACCATGAATTGGCATAAAGTATTTTGGCCGGAAAAGCTTTAACACAATTTGTAACTCTTGTTGGCTTGGATGACCAGACGAGTGGATATTATATAAAATTGATTTTGTTAGAACATTCGCCCCTAAACGCGTTAGTTGATTAACAACTTTATCAATACTTTGGCTATTGCCGGGAATTGGCGAAGAAGAGAAAACAACAGTATCACCAGGTAAGATGCGCACCGATTTATGATCGCCGTTGGCAATGCGGGATAAAGCCGCCATTGGTTCACCTTGCGAACCCGTACATAAAATAACAGTTTCATCCGGTTTTAAAGTGCCAATATTATCGATATCGACAATTGAAGCATCGGGAATCTTAATATAACCAAGTTCGCGTGAAGTTGAAACGACATTGGTCATTGAACGACCAATAATCGCAATCTTTTTCTTGTAAGTTACCGAAGCCTCAACAATTTGTTGGATGCGTGAAATGTTTGAAGAAAAGGTTGAAACAATTAAACGCCCTGGGGCATTAGCAAAGATATCATTAATTGATGAAATAACTGCGCGCTCACTTTGTGTATAGCCTGGAGTTTCAGCATTTGTTGAATCCGAAAGCAATAAATCAACACCTTCATTACCGATTTCGGCCATTTTGCCAAGATTAATGTCTTTACCAACTGGTGTTAAATCAACTTTAAAATCACCTGTATGAACAATACGTCCGTGCGGCGTATCAATGCAGATGCCAAAAGCATCAGGAATCGAGTGTGTTGTTTGATAAAACGAAATTTTAAAATCATCAACATAAAAAATATCGTCTTCATCGTATTCGACAATTTTTACTGATTCCCGCACGCGAAAGTCTTTTAATTTGTGCCGGATTAATGCCGCTGCTAAACGCGGAGCATAAATCACGGGTATATTTACTGTGCGCACTAAAAATGGAATAGCACCGATATGATCTTCGTGTCCATGAGTGATAAATAACGCTTTAATTTTATTCCGATTATTGCGTAGATGCGAATAGTCCGGGATGACATAGTCAACACCGGGCAAGTCTTCTTCGGGAAAACGTACGCCAGCATCAATTATAATTAATGTTTTATCGTTTTCCACAACATAAGTATTTTTTCCGACCTCGTTTAAACCGCCAAGGGCATAAACAGAAACCGGCGCCCCAAGTAGGGATCTAGCCATATAAAAACCTCCAAGTATAAAACGTTAACGAATTAGTTATTCGTGTAACGAAAATGTTTAAACAACAACAACAGATGGATCATCTTCCAATGCGCGTTCAGGATCAATATGGTCGTAATATAGTACGCCATTGAGATGATCAATTTCATGCTGGATGACAATTGCATCATACCCGCGCAGCACGAGTTTAATATTTTTTTTGTTGATAATATCGTATGCTTCAACCGTGACTTTCCAGGGCCGATAAACGCGACCCGGGTGAACAACTGGAACAGAAAGGCAACCCTCACCACCACTGATGTAGCATTCACGCAGTGAAGAAGCAACAATTCGTGGATTAGCTAAAGCGAGCTCCACGACTTGATCGCTATCCGCTTTGGGGTAATATAAGGCAATAATCCGCTTTAAAACACCAACTTGTGGTGCTGCTAGACCAACGCCGCTTTGAAGATTATGTTTTGCTGCATATTCTTCATCCTGACTATGCTTTAAATAATCAAGCATTGCTTTTGCTAGCGTTTGTTCTTCCGTAGTTAAAGGGATATTCACAGGCAAAGACCGCTCACGGAGGCGGGGATTGCTATCATTTATAATTTTTAACATCTGTTCCTCGATATCGATATATTAGCACAAAAAAATAATTCGCGTGATAAAACTGCTTACATTTTTAAAGTTTGCTATAATTTATAGCATGAATATACAAAAAAGCGCTGAAATTATCCAAACCACACTAGATTTACGTGATGCAATTAATCGCGATTCACGCGTTCTTGCTCTGATTATTAGTGAAAACACAATGGAAAATGATGAGCATATCCAATTTTTAAGTAAAGATTTGCATCTGTGCGAAGACACATTAAATCAGCTGCTCAAAGTTTATGATTTAGATAGCACAGTTGTACAAGAAGCGCAAACGCGTCTATATCACGCTAAACTGCTTTTAGATGAGCATCCGCTTGTTATTGCCTATCGTGCGCAATATCGTGAAGTGCAAGCTATGTATGAGCAAATTAACCAAGTGGTATTTCGACCCTTTAACCATCATTTAGGAGGGCATTGTGCCAATCCGCATTATTGGGGGTAAATATCGCCACCGCCAGTTAAAATTTCTTGTTGATGCTTACACGCGTCCGACGAAAGACCGGATTCGTGAAGCAATATTTTCCGCGATTGGCGCCGCGACAAATCAAGCAAATGTCTTAGACTTATATTGTGGAGTCGGAACTTTTGGTCTTGAAGCACTTTCACGTGGAGCAACGAACGTTACTTTTGTTGATCAAAGAATTGATGTGATCAAAGTTGTTCAAGAAAATCTTAATCTCTTAAATGAAAAAGGTGTTTTAATTAATCAGGATGCAATTTCCGCGCTCAAATCACTTGCCGAAACTCATCAGCAATTTGATCTTGTGTTTTTTGATCCGCCTTATCAAAACCAAGTTGCCGAAGAAGTTATTAATCGCCTCAATGCTTACGCTTTGCTCAAAGATGGTGCTATAATCGTTTATGAAGGTCAAGTTGCGATATCTGCATCTACTCTCACTGAATTCAAGGTTAAGAATTATCATTACGGACAAACAATTGTCCAAATAATAAGGAAAAAATAGCATGAAAAGAATTGCCGTCTATCCAGGATCATTTGATCCAATCACTAATGGCCATATGGATATTTTAAAACGCGCTTTAGATATTTTTGATGAAGTGATTATTTTAGTTGCAATCGCCGCCGATAAGAAAACATTTTTTACGATTGATGAACGGGTCGAAATGATTCGCGAAGCAACAAAAAGTATGCCACATGTCAGCGTTGATGCAACAAAAGGTCTCTCCGTTCATTACGCGAAAAAACATCAAGCAACTGCTCTTGTACGTGGTCTAAGAGCGGTTTCTGATTTTGAATATGAATTCAAACTTGCCGCGGGTAATAATTATGTTGATCCAGATATTGAAGTCGTATTTTTTATGGCAAAGTCTCAATATAACTTTTTAGCTTCTTCAACATTAAAAGAACTGTATATTGAAGGCGTTGATATTAGTCCGCTTGTGCCAGCGAGTGTAATTGGCGCGTTAAAAAAGAAACACAAATAAATAAAATGATTCGGCACAAACGAATCATTTTTCATTATTCAGAACTACTTTTGATAGATTAGTGAAATCATCCGCCCGCTTTTACTTCCATCGCGGGCAACGGAGAAGTATTTGTCACTATGTTCATAAACACACTCTCCACCATAATCGATTTGATCAACCGGAATTCCGAGTTCGCGGAGTTGAATAAAATTCATCAGTGGTGTATCAAAATAATTTTCATCGCCAACCGCTTTTAAAGCAAAGTGGAAACTTTCGCCTGAACTTGCGATTTCGGCCCGTGTTTCGAGGGTAATGAGTTTATGCGAGAAAGTTAAAGCTGGACCAATATTACAATAAATGTCTTGCGGTGCAACCTTCTCTTTTTTCATTAATTCAGTGAGCATGACTTTCGTCGCGCTTTTTAAAGTCCCAGGAAATCCCGCATGAATAATGCCGACAATACGCTTTTTAGGTATATAGAAAAATATTGGCACACAATCGGCGTGTTGAATTGCAACAGCCAGATTTTTTTCTTTGGTATAGAGGCCATCTGCCTTTAAACCATCTTCTAAATCTGCATAACCTTTTCCGCCATCATCTTTTGTTGCTTCTAACATATCAACACCATGATTTTGAAAGGTAAAAACAATCTGTGATGATTTTAGATTTAGCGCTTTGCGGAAACGTTCACGATTTTCACTAACTGCCTCTAGTTGATCACCAACGTGGAGTGCAAGATTTAATGATTGGTAAACGCCACCCGAAACGCCGCCAGCACGCGTTGATGTACAGGCGACAATGTCATTTGGAAATCGATTCCATTGTTTAAAGAGCATAAAGCTACCTCACATATTCATATTATAGCGAAAACAAATAAGCGACAAAAGAAAAAGCCTATCTTTACGATAGGCGCAATTTTCTTAATTATTCAATGATAAGATCGTCGGTCTCAAATTTGTTTTCATGATTCCAACAATCAACAAGTGTGTCAGCGCGTTCGTACTTACTTGAGCCTTCAACCGTAATAAAGGCATCGGTAATTCCATAGTTACCAACTTCATCGGTTGCATCATATAAGAAGATCGTTGGTGTATTAAAAGCTAAATCACCTTCAATGCTATCCGCGGTAATGCGTTCAAGGACATCATCGGCCGCTTCAATTGAAGAAGTACCGAGATTATGATTAAGGTAATAACCAGAATCGCGCACACGATCAGCGACATCTTCAAAGAACGAAGGGTTTTCACCACGTCTAAGGAATGAATCAAAAGCATTTTTTGCTACTTCGTTGAATTCTTCCCAGTCGTTATCAGTGTCTTCATCAGCGAAGATTGTATATAGTTTGAATTCACCGTTATCGAAATCTTTTTTATATTCATCAACAATAAGTTCAAGGGCATCGCGGGCATTTTCACAATCCCCACACGTTTCTTGAACAACCATGAAGAAGAACTTTTCGCCATATTCCGCGGTTTCACCAGTTGCCAGCGCATCAATGAATTTTTGCGCTTCTGATTCCGGTCCGCCTTCTAGGCTCAATTGATATTCAGCATAGAAATTGTTGGCTGACGCCCGCCGCTCGCGTGCATCGTTAATTGCCGTAGAAATTGCCGGAATTGAGAAGATAATTCCAAAAATTATACCGACAATAAGTAAAGGTTGAATCCAAGCAGTATTTTTGAACCAAGTCCAAATACGCTTGAAGATATTGTCTCCGCCGTTTGCTTGTTTGCTCATAAAAGAGTAATCCTCCTATATCTAGTAAAATATAGCACGTTAATAATATCATTGAGACCTAGTGATTTCAACTAAAAAAGTTATAGTTTAGACGATTGTATTTTATCCAATTCTTATTTTATTAAAATAAGTTCCGATTGTCTTTTATAAGTTTCTTGCTATAATTCTTGGAGAATAACATGAACCACAAAAAAACACGATTTACGCACCTAAAAAACTACTTAGCGAAACACAATCATTTAAAAACAACATTTGATTATGCTGTGACTTTATTTATGTGTATTTTAAGTGCATTTATCTATTCGGTTGGGTTCCGACTTTTTATTAACCCGTCTAGTCCACAATCGCTTAATTTTGTCGCGAGTGGTGTCAGTGGGCTATCACAAATTATTGTTAAGGTTATTGTTGATATTTTTGGCATCAATATTGATAGATATGTTTTTCAGTCAATTCTTTATTCTTCTTTAAATATTCCAGTGCTAGTATTTGCCTGGATTAAAGTTACAAAACGCTTTACGATTTTTTCCATTCTTAACGTATTATTTACATCTTTATTCATTGCGATTATCCCCGTTAGTTGGGCGAATCTTGTTGTGTTAGATACCGAATTAACACGGACATTACTCGCGGGTATTTTTGCTGGACTATGTGCATCAATTGCTTTTAAATTCGAACATTCCGCTGGCGGCACTGATGTATTCACATACTTTTTTGCTAATCGGCGTTCAACCAATGTTGGTAAATACGCGATTACGATTAACGTCGTCATTATGCTTTTATATACTGCTGTATCATTAATTGAAAATTATCAAAATCCCGCTGCTTATCAAGTTTATGTTAATAGTAGTGGCAATCAAATATTCAATAATCCACTTTCACCCGCGATTACTTCACTACTTTATTCGGTTATTTATGTTGTGATGAGTGCGATTGTTGTTGACTTAATCAATATTCGAAATAAGAAAACCCAATTACAAATTATTACAACAAATCCAGATTTATCCAAAGAACTCATCGTTCATTTTCATCATGGATGTACCATTGTGAAAGGGACAGGGGCTTACACTGGTAATGAACGTTTTGTTTTATATATGACAATATCTTCTTCGGAAGTGCGGCGGGCAATTGAACTAATTCAACAAATCGACCCGCATGTCTTTGTCAATGTCACAGCGGTTCACCAAGTTTATGGACGTTTCTATATTCGACCCGTTAAATAGGTAAAACACTTTAAAAATATAAATCACCTGCAAAAAAGCCTCCATTTGTAAATTAGGAGGCTTTTTACTTATGTTTTTGTAAAATAGAAAAATAAATAAATTATAATTTCAATAGCATTTCAGCATTGGCTTTTTGTGTTAGTTTATAGGCCTCAGTCATATCCATAATCCAAAAAATAGTGATAAAGAGTGCGTAAATAAGCGTGAGGCCAAAAAGAACAAGCGATATAATAAATAATGGCATCATATTTGCAGATATTTGACCACCAGGATTATCTGCAACAACAATCATTATGAGAATAAAGCCGGCAAGATCAAAGACACTCAAAAGAATAGTCATGATTAGTTTGCGTAGCCCTCGACGTGTTTCACCAATATAAAACATATCGACACCGAGCATTCCAAAGAATAAACCAAAAAGCAAAGTGGCAAGTGATTCCTTTGTTTTAGATATGCCATTATGAATGTGCTCTTCAGGTATTAATAATAGATGATTAACGAGTTCATCTATTCGACTAATATCAATATTATCTTTTTGTTTGCGCAGTAATGCGCGTAGAGCTTGTTCATGCATCTTCATCACCTCAGGGCAATAATAGCACAATCTAAATTATTGATACAAATAGTTCAAAAAATCGAATTT
>JAQWCH010000001.1 GCA_028705995.1 Bacilli bacterium
GACCTTTTTTTATTGACTAGCTAAAGCCTTTTATCAAAGTTTTATTTGAATCGCTTTCTTTTTACCCATATAATGAAAAGTGAAATAAAAAGGAGGATATTTATATGGATGAAAAACTTTATGCCCAACTAAAAGGTTCAAAAACCGAGAAAAATCTCCGTGAGGCCTTTGCTGGGGAATCCGAAGCAACGAATAAATATCGTTATTATGCTTCTGTCGCAAAAAAAGCTGGTTATGAACAAATTGCAGAAATTTTCTTAGAAACAAGTGCGAATGAAAAAGAACACGCGGAATTATGGTTCAAATATTTGCACGATGGTTCCAAAGGTGTCATGCCAGATGTCTTACTTGATGCGGCCGATGGTGAACACTATGAATGGACTGATATGTATGAACGGATGGCAAAAGATGCCGAAGAAGAAGGTTTCAAAGAAATTGCCGCTAAATTCCGTGGTGTTGCAGCGATTGAAAAGGTTCATGAAGAACGCTATCGTAGATTGGCTGCTAACATCAAAGAAGGTATCGTATTCACACGCGAAGACGCTGTTGTCTGGAAATGTCGTGTTTGTGGTAACTTAGTGATTAGTAAAACCGCTCCCAAAATTTGCCCAGTTTGTAGTCACGAACAAGCCTATCAAGAATTACGTGCCACTAACTGGTAATTAGTTCGCTATATTGCTAAAATCGCCACCTTTTGGTGGCTTTTTTATTTTCTCCTTGTTTTAATAAACGGATAATCGCGATTTTCGGTTTTTATACTTGATTTTTACGAGGTGTTTATGGATAATATAAAAGCATAAATTGCAATATGGACTAGTGGTGTAGTGGTTAACATGTCTCCCTGTCACGGAGAAGACCGTGGGTTCGATCCCCATCTAGTCCGCCAGTAGTGTGGCCCGGTAGCTCAGTAGGTAGAGCAGAGGACTGAAAATCCTTGTGTCGCCGGTTCAATTCCGGCTTGGGCCACCATCTTTGAGATAAACCTTCTGGGGATTACATATTTCTGTTCATTTAGTTTTAGTCGCTTATCCATGTTTTTAAACCATTTGATCACGGACAAGAGGCCATTTCTCTATATGCTACTAAATGAAAGATAAAACTATATGAGATTTACACGTCGCAAAAAGACTCTTATTTTACTTTATTTGAACCTTGTGCTCACAATTACGGCATTAGGCTCTTTTACATATACGACAATGGCGTGGTTCATGAGCGAACGCACCCGCCAAATTCATGCTTCAAGTGTGCAAGTGGCCGCACCAGGTTTTACGGTTGATAATTTCACTTGTTATGGGGTTGATGTCATCCAAAAGGAAACATCGACAACCAACATCACATTGTTAACGAATAAGTTAATATTCTTCCACGTTATGATTCACAAGGCATTGTCTATAGCCGCTTTTTACGGGCAATTGTTGTTCATGTAGAATTCACTTATATCGAATCGGTACCAATTGTCTTTAGTGCAATAACGAATCAAGAAATTTTTTCTACGGGTACAGCCAGTGAAAACACCTATGATGATAATTTTATGAGTAATTGCATACAAATTACTCCTAGTCTAGGGACAACTTTGTCTGGCCTCTGGGAAAGCGCGACGATCAGCTATACAAATACCGATACAAAATCATTTGTCAGCGTTTCATCTACACCAACAAAAGTGACTTCTTTAGCGATCAGTACAATTAATCCCGGTGCGACTGAATGTTGGTTTGTTTTAGAATATGATGAAGCGATAATGAACTATATTGAAAGTGCGCGGATGATGAACGAAAAACCGGTTATATATCAAGACGATATCGTTTATAAGGTGGACTTATGAGACGTAGAATATGTAAGGACAAAAATCGCTGTATTATCATCGCCGCGATGGTTGTATTGACCACTCTTTCATTAGGAACAACTTCATTTGCTTGGTTTACAACCATGTTGAATTTTGAAACAGGGATTACCGGAAGTTCGATTTCAAATTATTTTGCCGGTGGTAATGGTACGGCGCTCGATCCATTCATGCTGACAACTTATAAACACTTCTATAATCTTTCTTGGTTACAAAATGCCGGCGCTTTTTCGACCAAAAGATACTTTAAATTAGCAAACGATGTCGATATGGCGGGAACATTAACGGGTTATAACTCGACAACATCGGGAGCAATCCCCCCGATTGGAAGCGATGCCTATCCCTTTATTGGCGAATTCGACGGTAATGGAAAAACAATCTCCAATTTATGGGTTTCATCAGATCCATATGATTGGAAAGAAAAACCGTTGGCAATTACAACGATTGATGTTGGTACATCAATTGGCTTTTTTGGTAATATCGGAAATGTTCTTGATGGCACAACTCCGTATATCGGTGTGGCAAAATCTTTTTATTTAGAAAATATTGAAGTAACTTGTAAAGTCGAAGGCAGCATCGTTGGAATTGTGGCGGGTTACGCTGACGGAAATTTGCAGGCAATTGGTGTTAAAAACCCAAAAATATCTTTGGGAACAACAGTCATTAATGTCAATAGTGACTTTTCGATAATAATTAACAAATAGCGCCTCATGTGTCGTGGGATGATGCGCCTGGCAACTTAGCGGGTGGCGATTTAATTATTGATCCAAATAATCCAGATAGCCCATTTTCCCCGATGACAACGGGAACAAGAATTATTGAAGGTTCGGCAATTGATACCGCCTATTATATTTCAAGCCTACAAGTAACCGCAATTAATGGCGGAATCAATAGTCTTTACAAATACAATAATAAAGTTGTATGTACAACGTCGACAACGATGCAGGTCGCAAGCACAAATGAAAATCCAATTACAATGGTCACATCCGCTAACTATCTTAATTATGTCACGGAAGAGTTTTATGCGCGTGTCAATGCTTCTACGACAACAAAGAGCGTAAGTTTTGGTGCAATTCCACCAAGCATTGCCCCAAGTTTTTCTAATACTTTAACATTAACATTAAGTGACAACTCGACTATTGCTGTTCCTAGAAATACCATTTGGTTTAAGCCCCTCAAGGGTGGAGTTTCGGGTATCGCATTTTTCCGGCAAAATCAAGGATCAACTGAAGAAAGCATCTCTGTTTATCATTTTAAACGCGATGGCACAAATATTTTAAATTTTGGCGAGATACGCTTTGCAATCGGTAAAAATGTCGGTAATAAATCAGTGGTTTATTTTGATTTTGAAATACCGCAAACAATGGTTAATGAAAATTATGAATTTTTGATTGGTCAATCAACCACAAATCCTGCAACAACAGCCGGCTTTTTATATCTTTCTTTAGCCGGTACTGACGAAGATTCTGGTACTCAATCAGCACAAATTTATGCTGTTGATTATGTTTATCGTTATGCAAGTGGGGTGTTTGAAGATGTAATGGTTGTTGACTATGTACCAAAAGAAACAATGCTTAGTTTTGATGGCCTTTACTATGGGACGATTTGCTATAACATGCTTGACGCCACACCGACAGTCGCTAATGATGGGAAAGTCTATTACGCAAATAAAACTGGTAATATTATTATTTTTGATGCAATTCCGAATACGGTCGGCGTCTTAACAACTTATAACACAACGTTATTCCCAAATCGTGAAGAAACACTAATTCCATAATTAAATTTTTGTTTTGAGTAAAAAATAGCGCGTTGATAGCATTTGTTTATTTACTTATCGCGATTGGGTGGCTAATGATTATCTTTATATAATTGATAGAAAAATATTACATAATTATGGCATAATAAAAAGCAAAGAAAGCTGGTATTTTTTTATGTTTCCACCCCAAGAAACCGTTGTTTTGACAACAATGACAATGGTCTATAATGACGCAAACGAGATGTTGGTCGTCATGCGGACGAAGAATGATTGGCCCGGATTAAACTTCCCCGGTGGTCATGTCGAACCTGGTGAAGATTTAGCCAGTTCAGCGACGCGTGAAGTATTCGAAGAAACTGGTTTAAAACTACGTTCGATTGAGTGTGTTGGTGTTTATTCATGGACAATATATGGAAATAATCGTCGCGATTTAGCCGTGCTTTATCGCTCAAGTGATTTTTCTGGTACACTTCAAAGTTCACTAGAAGGCGAAGTGTTTTTCATTAAATTTGATGCGTATAAGCAATACGCTTTAAGTCACGATTTCGAAAAAATCTACGAAATAATGTTACGTGGTCTATAATAAAAAAGTATTTATACATAATTGTTTAGGGGAGGTTTTTATGCAAGAAGTCGTAATCTCGGCGGAGCGTTTATACAAGAGTTTTCAACTCTCACGCAAACAGCAAAAATTAACTGGGACAAATCTAAGAGTAATAAAAGCGGTCGACAATTTATCTTTACAGGTTTTTTCTGGGCAAATCTATGGGTTACTTGGTCCAAACGGCGCAGGAAAAACAACGACCTTGCGGATTCTAGCAACACTAATTAAACCCGAGCAAGGGGATGCGCACATTGCTGGATATTCAGTCAAAACACAGGCCAACAAAGTACGTGAAACAATTGGATTTTTAACAAGTGATTTAAAACTTGAGGACTTTTTTACACCGAACTATCTTTATGATTATTTTAGTGCGCTTCATGGCGTTGATCCCGAAATAAGCAAAGTGCGTAAAGCCAAACTTTTTTCTCGCTTTGGGATTGATGAATTTGCCGAAGTCAAAGTGGCTAATCTCTCGACGGGGATGCGGCAAAAAGTTTCGCTCGTAATTGCGATTGTTCATGATCCGGAGATTATTATTTTTGATGAACCCACCAATGGACTCGATGTGTTAACCGCAAAAGTTGTTACCGATTTTCTTATTGATTTAAAAGAAGCCGGCAAGACAATTATTGTATCAACACATATTTTCTCCTTGGTTGAAAAAATTTGTACGCACGTTGGCATCATCATCGAAGGCAAAATGATTGCGGAAGGTGAACTCGCCATAATTAAAGACGGACTCACACTAGAAGATCGTTTCTTCAATCTTTATGAGGCCTATCAAATAAATAAGGAGGAACAGCATAATGCATAACACGTGGATTGTCTTTAAAAAAGAAATGGCGCGGTTCTTTAAAGATTTTCGCTTGTTTTTTTCCACCGTTATTTTTCCGGGACTCTTACTCTTTATTGTCTATAACGTGATTGGAGTTGGTCTTCAATCATTTATGCAAGGTAGTGAAGATTATATTGCGAGTGTCTACACGGTTAATTATCCAGAAACGATTCGCTCCGCGATTGAAATTCAAGACCCGGCCTTAAAAATTACGATTACTGCGATTGAAGAAGATGAAATTGTCACATATCGCGATTTAGTGCGTGATCAAGAAGTGGATTTACTCATGGTGTTTGAAGATGATTTTGACGCCAAATATGCCGATGTCATTAATGGCGTAAGTGGTGCAGAAGCGCCATATGCCAAGCTTTACTATAATTCAACGCGAACAGAAAGCAGTAGCGTTTACACGCAAATTAAAGCAATTATTGATCATATTGAAGAAATGGCGACACCAGATTTAATTAATCTTAATGAACCAGTCGAAATTTACGACCAAGCGACCGAACGCGATATTGCAAGTTTTGTTTTCTCCTCGCTTTTCCCCTTCTTAATTCTTATCTTTATCAGTAGTGGAGTGGTTGGATTAACAGCAGAAAGCATTGCGGGTGAAAAAGAACGCGGAACGCTTGCTACGGTCCTTGTCACACCAATTAGACGCGGCGAATATGCAGTTGGAAAAATCCTTGCGCTCGCAGTTGAAGCGCTCCTCAGTGGTTTATCAAGTTTTATCGCCGTATTACTTTCATTTCCACAACTCGCTGGTCTTGAGGGCGGCTTTTCCCTTGTATTATCGAGTTTTAAAATCACTGACTACTTGGGGATTTTATTGATGATTATCGCCCTGGTCCTCTTTGTTGTGACATTAATGTCAATTGCTTCCGCTTTTGCGCGTACCGTCAAAGAAGCGAGTAGTTATAGCGCGCCAATTTTGATGCTTTTAATGGTGATTGGCGTTACACCACTCCTCACGCAAGGTGGGGCCGCAACAAATGCATTAATCTATCTTATTCCGATTATTGGGCCCCTACAGGCCCTCGTAGGGATATTCTCGTTTTCTTCATCATTAATTAATATATTGCTTGCTTTCGGTAGTACGCTCGTCTATGCGACGTTACTTGCCTTTGTGCTCGTGAAAATGTTTAATAACGAGCGCGTAATGTTTAAGCAATAAGTTAGTGTAAACAATAAAAAAAGCGTGGTTAGTAAATCTAATCACGCTTTTAAATTATTTAACGACGATTTAAAGATTATAGAAGGCCGCACTACCAGGATAGATGGCTTCATCACCTAATTCATCTTCAATGCGAATTAGTTGATTATATTTTGCTACACGGTCAGTGCGTGAGATCGAACCGGTTTTGATTTGTCCAGCATTTAAGGCAACAGCTAAGTCGGCAATTGTCGTATCTTCGGTCTCACCAGAACGGTGCGAAACAACACAGGTATAACCAGCGCGTTCAGCTTTTTCCATCGCATCGAGCGTTTCGGTTAAGGTGCCGATTTGATTGACTTTAATCAGAATTGAATTAGCAACGCCTTTTTCAATTCCTTCCGCTAAAATCTTTGGATTAGTCACGAAAATATCATCACCAACGATTTGCACTTTTTTGCCTAAGCGATCGGTAAGTTTCTTCCAACCATCCCAGTCGCGTTCTCCAAGTCCGTCTTCTAACGAGATAATAGGATATTTAGCGACCATGTCTTCATACATTTCAATCATTTGCTCAGTTGTTAGGTTACCTTGACCAGAGCGTTTTAATTCATATAGCCCAGTTTCAACGTTATAGATTTCGCTTGCAGCGACGTCCATCGCAAGATAGACGTCTTTTCCAGGTTGATAACCAGCTTTTTTAATTGCTTCAACAAGCAAGGCTAATGGTTCTTCGTTGCTCTTGAGACCACGGGGAGCAAAACCACCTTCATCACCAACCGAAGTAACATCACCACGGCTCTTTAAAATCTTTGCTAAAGCAGCAAAAATTTCAGCACCCCAGCGAATTGCTTCTTTAAAAGAAGGAGCGCCAACGGGCATAATCATATATTCTTGGAAATCAACAGACGAGTCAGCGTGTTTACCACCATTTAAGACATTCATCATTGGCACTGGTAATTTTTTCGCATTGACGCCACCGATATAACGATATAAAGGCATGCCGAAGAAATCAGCGGCAGCACGTGCCACGGCCAACGAGACACCTAGCATAGCATTAGCGCCTAATTTCGATTTTGCTTCTGTTCCATCTAAAGCGATTAAGGCTTTATCAATTGCGACTTGATCATCGACAAAAAGTCCAACGATTTCGGGAGCAATAACTTCATTAACATTTTCGACTGCTTGTAAGACACCCTTACCATTGAAGCGTTTTTTATCATCGACATCGCGTAGTTCTAAGGCTTCGCGTTCACCAGTGGAAGCACCACTTGGGACAATTGCCCGACCAAACGCACCACTTTCGGTGACGACTTCAACTTCAATTGTTGGGTTGCCGCGACTATCAATTACTTCGCGCGCATAAACATCTGTAATAATTGGCATTTTGATTAATACCTCCTCATTGTATTTATAAGCCATTACTATTATAGCGACTATTTACGCGAAACGCAGTAAAAAAACAACATTCGGTAAAAAAATACCAATCAATTTTATGCTATTTCCATCATTGTGATTAAATAATGTCATAATGGATGATAAAGTTTATAATATATACGAGGAACTTATGCGCAGATTTAAAGATATTCGACTAATATTTATTGCTTTATTCTTTTTAGCTTTTGCATTTTATGGCTTGATGGTATATTTTGGCAATAATTTACAAATCGATCTTGCACTAATTTTAGCGCATTTTATTTTCTAGGCTAATGAACGACAATCAACCAATAATCGCCGTTGTTGCGGCAATCATTTATCACGATAATAAAATATTTGCCGCCCAACGCAAAGAATTAGGTGTCCGTTTTAATAAATGGGAATTTCCCGGCGGTAAAATTGAAAAGCAGGAAACAGCAATTGCTGCTCTTTACCGTGAGTTAGAAGAAGAACTTAATATTCGTGTACATAATCCGCGCTTATTTACGCATATTCAACACGATTATGAGGTATTCATGTTGGAAATGGATGTTTTCTTTGTTGATCTACTACCAAATGAAACAATTGTTTATCAAGCGCATAAAACTGGTGGTTGGTTTTCCCTCGCGGAGATTCAGGAACTCGATTTACTTCCGGCGGACCGTAAAGTCGTTGATCAATTACTTAAGTCAGTGGGAAAGAGGAGTGATGATGGAAAATCTTAAAAATGAAAAAAAGCCGTTCATATCATTTATCGAAAAGCTCATATACGGTTGTCTTATATTAGTATTGATATTGATTGTTGTAGCGATAAATGTGGCGCGTACAAGTCAGAACGCACAACTAGAGGAACAATCATCACTAGCGACTAATCAACTATACCATCTTGATTTAGCGACCGATGAGGATATAACAAGCAACGGTAATCCCAGTCCAACACTAACCCGCGATTCCGTTTATGGAGCATTGCAATTTGACGAAAAAAGCGATCAATTCACATTACCAGCTTTAGTAAAATATGATACTTATCAAATCGAGTTAGTTACGGGATATGAATATGGAAATCTAGCAACTTCAGTATCCACGTCCATTGGTGAAGCTAATCTTATTCTTTCAATTAATGAAAATGAAGAACCCCTTGGTGTCTATGTTCCATTAATCGATCACACATATAGTTTTTATATTAATCATCCCAGTAGTGAAAGCGCGGTAATTACAATTGCGTTTAATGATTTCATGACAAAAGAAATAGCAGGTCAGCATTATAACTTTGAATATATTTCTTTGATGCAAATTACTATTTACGGAATTAATCAATAATTATTCTTTTTTAAGTATGCAACAAGTTGAGCGGTGGCTTTTCCGCGGTGTGAATAGCGATTTTTTTCTTCAGTTGATAATGTTGCAAATGGGGCATTTGCTTCGAAAGAAAAAAATATTGGATCATAACCAAACCCATTTTTTCCTTGCGGTAAATCAAGGATATACCCAGGGGCGATTCCTTTAAATATTTGCGGTGCTTGAAAGGGTAAAATTAATGCGATTACACAAACAAATTGGGCGGTCTTATCTTGTTGAGATTTCATCATATTAATGATTTCAAGATTTTTTTCATCATCGCTTGCGCCAAGTAAAAAGCGGTGTGAGTGAAGGCCAGGAAAACCATCAAGCGCATTAATCTCAAGTCCAGAATCATCTGCTAGTATCGCTGCATCTATGAGTTTGGCAAGTGCACGTGCTTTGATTAGAGCGTTGTCAGTAAATGTCTGACCATCTTCAACAAAATTCAAAGGAATATTGACCTCTATTGGGCTAATCGCCTCATAACCAAGTGGAGTCAATATCTGACGATACTCACGGATTTTGTTTGGATTCAACGTTGCGATGATGATTTTTTTCATAATGATATCCTAATTTATAAAAGTTATTATTTATTAATCACATAAATTTGAAAGTGGTAAAATTGCATGATTACATTGTAGTCTTATTAGATTGCTTGCGCGATATTTTTCTTTTTATTTGCTACAATAAACATTATAGCAAGGATCATTTAAGAATAAAAAAAGCCGATTTTATCGGCGTTTTTTTATAGATGGAGCAGGTGACGGGAATCGAACCCGCATAACCAGCTTGGAAGGCTGGTGTTCTACCACTGAACTACACCTGCATCTGGCGGACCAGATGGGGATCGAACCCACGATCTTCTCCGTGACAGGGAGACATGTTAACCACTACACCACTGGTCCGTGCTATGCATTTTAGCACATTCATTTCGTGAGATAAAGTGGTAAGCGCATAAATTACAAAAAGAAAATTGATAAAAAAAAGAAGGGGTAGGACCCCTCTATTTTTAGTTATTTCTTATAACCCAAGCCAACGAACAAGCGGGGCCTTTGGCATAAAGCCAATTTGCGTACCAACAACTTGCCCATTTTTGAAATGAACCATCGTTGGAATGGAGTTGACCCGGAATTGAGCAGCGATAATTTGGTTGCTCGGGGAATCAACATCGACCTTGAGAATGGTCAAACCTGGATGTTCATCAGAAATTGCTTCAAGGACGGGACCGATCATTTTGCAAGGTCCACACCATTGAGCCCAAAAGTCAACAAGCACGTGTGGATTTTCGCGCACCTCCACTTGAAATTCGGCGAGTGATTTGATGTGTTTAATCATATTTTTTTTCCTCTCTTAAGCATTAAATTGAAATCAAATATAGTACGAGTGCGATGAGACCAAGATGCAATGGATAGAAAGCGTAATTGAATACTTGGAGCCAACGGGCTCGGTAACCAGGACGACCATTATAAATTAAGATAAAGATGGCCGCGAGGAGCGAATAACTTTGTAAGCGCATGTTCCATGTCATGACTGGCAAAGTTATGTCTAAAATATACCAAATTAAATTCACAGACAAAAGTAAAACGCTTGATAAATAAATATAAAGAGTATGGAACTGTTCAATGTGGGCTAAAGCTGGTTCATTTAAGTCCTTAATACCGGTTGAACGAGTGATAAAAAGTTTAGCAATCAAATGCGCTAAATAGAAACCAACAAAGAGTAATAAAGAGAACCAACTGTAATCCGCCAGCATAAATGCCGGTATATATAGAATATTTCCATATACAAGAATTGTTGTGATTATTACATAGACGGTTGGTAATAGGTAATACCAGTTTTTCTTTTTGGGATGTAAAAAGAAGTAAACCAGCATGACCCCAGATATCAAGTCGATAAAAATGTTTTTTGGCGGAAAAGAAATATGTAAAACAAATTCCATCATAGCGATGACAACCGCCATAATCATCACCATCAGCGCCATCCGTCGGACGTACTTATTTATATCACGTGTATAACGCACTGCTTCGAAAGCTAAAAAGATAAATAATGGGAGCGCAATGCGTCCGAGAATACGCATTAGTAAATAAACATCAGAATTAATCGGCAGGTTGAAATCAATCATTAAGGCGGCTATATGGTCGATGACCATAATTACCATTGCGATAATGCGTAAACCAAGGCTTGATAATATTTGAAAGCGCCGACTCATAGGAATAATGCTCCAAGAAAAATCATGATAAAGCTCAGCAAGTTATTGAAAATATGGGCGGTAATTGAAGTTGCTAGGCCTTCGCGATCATATGCAAAACATAAAACCGCCCCACCGATAATATATGAGGGCAAGTTGAGAAATTCATTTAGTAAATTCGGGTTTGTAAAATCAAAATGAATTAAACCAAATAAGAGCATTACGGCAATATAAGCGAAAATCCGATTTTTTCTTTTAATCATTGAAAATAGTCCAAGCCGATACGTCAATTCTTCAACAATCGGCCCAAGCAGGACAATCCAAATAAATGAGTCAATTGGTGAATTTAATACAAGTGCGGTAATTGCCGATTGATTTGCGTTATCGCTCACAGTGAGCCCAGTGATATTTAAAATAAAACTATATATGCCGGAAATAATAATTATCAAGGCGGTGTATCCAAGACCATTAATCCAAACCTTTTTATGCTTGAACGTTGCGATTATATTAGGGATATGATCACTAAGTGGAATCATCATCGTGACGATGATAACGAAATATATTAAGCCATTTGTAAGACCAAGAAAATCATCTGTTTGCAGAAAACCAGGATTTATTTGTCCGGGAATATGGCCAAGTATGAGACGGAAAAAAAGCACAACAAAAAACGAAAAAAAGTTTACACCTAAAAAACCAAGTGCAAAAAGAATAAGATGTTTCTCACTGGAAAAAGTTAGTGATGGTTGCACATCATTTAAATTTTCTTCAGATGATTTCAATTCAGTTGATTGAGCATCGGGCAACAATTTGTTATTCATACATCAATTATTTTACTCGATGAGCAGTGAAGATGGTAGAAAAAGCGTTGAGATAGCGATTAACATTACGTTTACACATGGTAAAATATCTTTAATGAACAAATATCGCATTGTTAAAACAACTATTTTTGAAAACGTGGTTGAGAAATCACGTTTTATTGCGGTTCTTGTTGCTTTACAATCAGAAAATGATTATAAAGATGAAATTTTAAAAATTAAAAAGAGATGGCCGAAAGCCCGCCATTATCCATATGCTTTTGTCTATGATGAGCGCAGTCAAAGTAATGATGATGGCGAACCTTCCGGAACATGTGGCCGGCCATTATTAAGTTTGCTTGATAATCATCAATTAAATCGGGTGCTGATTGTTGTAGTTCGTTATTTTGGTGGTGTAAAACTCGGCGCGGGGCGCCTTTTACGCACTTATGTTGATACGGCAAATCAAGCGATTATCCAAGCTGAATTACTTCAAGAAATTAGTGGCTTTCATAGCGAATATGAACTAGATTTTTCCCAGGCCCAAATAATTCAAAATAAAATTAGTTATTATCCCGATATTCAACTTAAAATGGATTATACTAATAAGGTGCGAGTGCAAATCACAAGCCCAGTTGATGTTACGGAGCTGATTAATGAGTGGCTGCAAGGGAAAATTTTGCCTTTGTTTATTGAAAAAACGCTCATGCTTGTACCAAAATCGTTATAAAATTATTATTTAGGAGATAGATATGGAAGCACGTGAGTTTAATCTAAGACGAGAAAAATTATTGAGTACAATGCCAGATCATGCGGCGATCATCCTTTTTAGCGGTAGTGGCGTTAAGTGCTCAGCGGATGAAGAGTATCCATTTGTGGTCAATAAAAACTTTTATTATCTAACTGGTGTTACTCAAGCCAATAGCGCCTTAATTATTTTAAAAGTTGATAAGGTTGTTACTCCATATTTGTTTATTGAACAACCCGAAGAAATTAAAGAAAAATGGACTGGTCGCCGGCTATCAGTCAATCAAGCTTATAAAATTAGTGGAATTGAGAATGTCCTTTTCACTGAGCAAATTGATAGCAAAATTGCCACAGTATTAAGCCCGGACGATAATACTTATGGTCGGATTGACTATTTATATTTTGATTTAGAGCTCGGATTAAAAATTCGTGGCGAACAATCGGTTGAACAACTTAAAAACAAACTTGCGCAAAAGTATCCGCATCTTGTAATCGAAGATGTTTATCCCAAAATTGTACAGTTAAGAATGCTCAAGTCACCAAACGAAATCGCCGCGATTCGCAAAGCAATTTCTTTTACAAACACGGGGTTAAAAGCCATGCTTACTCAGCTTAAGCCAGAGATGTTCGAATATCAAGCTCGGGCGCTTTTTGAGTATGTTATCGGCGATCGGCACAACGCTAAACTGGCGTTTGCCACAATTGCGGCCAGTGGCGTTAATGCAACAATCTTGCATTACCCGACACCAAATGAGCGCATGAAAGATGGTCAACTCTTACTGCTTGATCTTGGCGCGGCAAATGAATTGTATTCATCAGATATTTCTCGTACTTATCCGGTTAGTGGCCAATTCAATGGATTGCAAAAAGCAATTTATGAAATTGTGCTAGCGTGTAATAAAGCAGTAATCGAGATGATTAAACCAGGATTAACCTTGCTCGATTTACAAAAATATACGATTGAGTTTTTATCAAATCGTTTATTAGAAGAAAATTTAATCAAATCTGCTGATGAAATCAGTAAGTATTACTATCATTCAGTTAGTCATCACTTAGGCCTTGATACACATGATCCAGCTGATCGACAACTGCCATTAGCACCAGGCAATGTGATTACTGTTGAACCCGGTCTTTACTTTAAAGAATACGGTATTGGTGTTCGGATTGAAGATGATGTGCTTGTGACGCTTGATGGAAGTGAAAACCTTTCCAAAGCAATCATTAAAGAAGTAAAAGATATCGAAAAAGCTTTAATTCATCGCAAATAAACTAAAGGGCAGAAATGCCTTTTTTTATTTGTTATCGAGAACTTTAATGCGTAAAATAATAATATCAATAATTTTAAAAGGAAAAATAATATGCAGAAATACATTTTAGCTATTGACCAAGGGACAACTTCCACGCGGGCGATTTTGTTTTCTAAAGCCGGAGAGGCGACCTTACAAGCACAACGCGAAGTACGCTGTCGTTATCCACAACTCGGTTTTGTCGAGCAAGATGCGCTCGAACTTTGGATTAGCGTTATTGATGTTATTAATGATGTGCTCGTGCAAGCAAATATTGATTTTACAATGATTGATGCAATTGGAATTACCAATCAACGCGAAACAACGATTATTTGGGATAAAAAAACCGGTCGTCCGATTGCCCCAGCAATTGTCTGGCAGAGTCGGCAAAGTGCGGATATTTGTGATCGATATAACGATAACAAGGAAAAAATTCACAGTAAAACCGGCCTCCTTTTGAATCCTTATTTTTCTGCGAGTAAAATTCGTTATATTTTGGAAAACACGCCAGATGCCGAAAAGCGTGCGCTCAATGGCGAACTATTATTTGGAACAGTTGATTCCTGGATTATTTATAAATTAACACAAGGTCAAGTTCATGCCACCGATAAGAGTAATGCTTCACGGACAATGCTTTATAACATTTTTGAACAAAAATGGGATGAAGAATTATTAAATCTGTTCGGTGTTGATGCCCAAATGCTCCCAAAGGTATATCCAAATTCTTATCATTTTGGTGATGCAACATTTTTTGGTGGTAGTGTGCCAATCATGGGGGTAGCCGGCGATCAACAAGCCGCACTTTTTGGGCAAACGTGTTTCGCGCCGGGTGATATAAAAAACACTTATGGTACGGGTTGTTTTATGTTGATGAATATCGGTGAGAAGCCAATCTTATCTAAACATGGATTACTAACAACAATTGCTTGGGAAATAGACGGAAAAACAATTTATGCTTTTGAGGGATCAGTATTTGTTGCCGGTGCCGCTGTTCAGTGGTTGCGCGATGAAATGAAATTAATTAAAGATGCCCCCGACAGCGAACGTTCGGCGCAAATGATTAACGATTCTGAAGGTGTCTACTTTGTTCCGGCGTTTGTTGGACTCGGAACACCATACTGGGATGATGATGTGCGCGGCGCCTTTTTTGGTCTAACACGAGCAACAACAAAATATCACATTGTACGTGCGACATTAGAAGCAATCGCTTTTCAAAGCAAAGATGTGATTGAAGTTATGCGTAAAGAGGCTAAATGTCCACTCTTAAATCTTCGCGTAGATGGTGGGGCCACAGCGAACAATTATTTGATGCAATTTCAGAGCGATATTCTCAATGTGAACATTCAAAAGCCAGTTGTTCTTGAAACAACAGCGCTTGGTGTTGCCTATCTTGCCGGCTTAGCTAGTGGCTTTTATCAGGGACTTAGTCACATTGAAAAAATCCATCATTACGCTAAAGAGTTTAAGCCGTTAATGTCTAAAGAAGAAGTAAATCATCGCTATCAAGGATGGAAGAAGGCAATAAAAGCCGCGCGCATCTTTAAATGATTAAAACAAATATATATAATATATATATTTGACGATATTTATATTTTCATGATAAAATTAGGCTATGAATTTTTACGAGTATCTTTACTCATTTGATTATGCAATAATCCCATCCGCATCACGGATGAGCATTTTAAAGGCTAAAAAAGACTATCCATTGTCCCATTTAAAAGTTCTCACAAAAGAAGAAATATTTTCATCTTTGGATTTTTCTTCGACACCAGAATGCGAGATTTATTTATACGAAGAAAAAAAATATGCATGGAATTTTATTCCAAAACTTTTATCGAGTCTTAATTTTTTAGTTACGCCCCCACAATTAACGCCGAAACTTCTCGAGTTAATTAATTTAAAAAAAGAACTATTTGCGCGGCGCCTGATCGTTAAAAATCCTTATTTTCTGCAACAGTTAAATAACAAAAAAATCGCCGTTATCGGCTTTGATGAAGATGACCGTGAATTAAAAATATTTGCTGATTTACTCAATAGCGAGTTTCAATTTCTCCATTTACCTAATGTTAATCCAAAGCTTGAAGTCAAACATTTTGCGAGTATTGAAGAAGAAGTCGCCTACTTTTTTAATTATCTTGGTGCGCAGGGCATCCGAGAAAATCAAGATTTGAATAAAGTTAAACTACTTAACCCCCCAGCGGAATATGAATTTTGGCTAACAACACTTGCTAATCTGTACCAAATTCCAGTGAATCTCAAATCAAATACCAAGCTTATTGTTTTGCCAATTGTAAAAAAGTTTCTTAAATACTTTAAAAAAACGCAAAATCTTATGGATGCTTTGCTAATTTTTGAAAATTATCCAGATTTACTCAAAAAAATAACCGCAATTATTAAAACCTATCCAGCAAATAAATTTAAAGATTATCCATCTTTTTTACAGGAGATATTCGCCGCGATTGATGCACCCGAAAAACACTATGAGGGAGCACTTGAAATCACTGAGGATATCTTATTTCAATCACCCACAATTTTTGCTTTAGGATTTATTGATGGTCACTACCCAAAAGTATCTAAAGACGAAGATTTTCTCAATGATGAAGAAAAAAGACTAGTTGGTCGACTTTCATCTGCGGAAATCAACTCGCAAGCGCGAAAGTTTTTAATGGAAAAGATATGTGCCTCGACACAAGTTGTTTTTTCTTATAGTGATAAAACAAGCACGGGATCAACATATCCTTCATCAATGATTTCCGAACTCAAATTCAAAGTTGTTGATTTTCCCAACTTAACAACGCAATACTCTTTGCCGTGGGCACAACTTTATGCAGGTAATTTACAAGATTTGTTTTATAAATATCGGGAATCTCATCAAGACTTGCCCCTTTATCAGCATCTATTAAAAAGTGCTAATTATCGCGGCTATCAAAATAAAATTACTTTTAAAAAACCAATAAATATTGCCTCTAATCAACGTTATTCGTTTTCTAAATTGGATAGTTTCTTTAATTGTCCGTTTCAATATTATCTTGAACATGTAGTTCATCTTAATGAACAAGAAGAAATTTTTGCGATTAAATTAGGTCAACTAGTGCACAGCATATTGGAGGCAAGAATCAGCGATAATAATTTTGTTTATGAACAAGCTTTTGACAAATTTGCCGCTAGCAATAATTTTACTGCGGAAGAAAGTGTCTATCTTGTACGAATCAAGCGTGAATTGAGGTTTACATTAGAGTTTATTGAGCAGCACGAAAAATTAATTAATATTGGGCAAATTGTTGTCGAAAAGAAATTTGAAGTGAATTTAACAAATAATATTAGCTTAAGTGGTGTCGCGGATAAAATATATCAAATCAATAGCGCCATTGGTCCACTTTATGTTGTGATTGATTATAAGACGGGGAAAGCACGCTATCACGAAGCATATTTACCATACGGGCTTTCATTGCAATTACCAATTTACGCCTTACTGCTCAAAAAAAGCAAAGAGTTTACTACTGGACAAGTTATTGGCTTATATATTCATCCAGTTTTAAACAGCAAAATTTCGCGCGAAGCAGGGTTGAGCACAGAAGAATTTTATCGTAAACAACTCCAACTTGTTGGTGTTTCAATCAATGATAAAAATTTACTCTCCGCGTTTGATCCGACCTACGAATATTCTAACTTTATTCGTTCCTTAGCGGTGAAAAAAGATGGTGACTTTACCGCCCACGCCAAAGTGAAATCCGCGGAAGGTTTTGATGAACTCGCCGCACTAGCAGAACAAAAAGTATTTGAAGCGGATCAATGTATTCGTGAACTTGCATTTGATATCGCGCCAATAAAAATTGCAACAAGCGTTGATGCGTGTGCATATTGCCCGTATCGCGATATTTGTTATCGAGATGGGAAAGACTATCGTGAAATTAAATTAGAAAAGCAAAGCAATAAAAATAGCGAGGATGAGGAAAGCGAGTTTGACGAAGATGAATAAATTTACACAACAACAACAAAAAGCGATTCTCACACGTGGAAGCAATGTCATCGTTAGTGCAGGTGCGGGCAGTGGGAAAACAGCGGTTTTAACTGAACGAGTTTTTCGTCTTATTGTTGATGAACATATCCCTTTAAATCGTCTTTTAGTACTCACTTTTACCAATGCAGCAGCCCATGAGATGAAAGTAAGAATAAAAAATCGTTTAGCAAAAGAACAAGCAACAAAAAGATTTGCCGATGAAATTGAAAATGCGCAAATTACAACTTTTGATGCTTATGCTTATTATTTAGTTCGTAAGTATCATTATTTATTGAAAATTGATGCCGATGTTTCAATTATTGAAGAAAACCTCATTTCCGTCACTAAACAGCATTATCTCGATGAAATACTGCAAGCGTATTATCAAGAAAAAGAACCGCGGTGGGTGGAATTAATTACCAACTATACAATTAAAAACGACAGTGCAATCCGCAAACTGATTTTAAGTTTTGATCGTTTAATTGATTTAAAAAATGATGAAAAAGATTATATTAAACACTATCTAACTAATCATTTTTCTGAACAGTTTTTTGCACAATCATATGAAAATTTTCTGCTGATATGCAAAGATTTTATTTCAAATATTCAAAAATATCTTCGCCAAATTGATAATGCCAAAGAGGCGACTAATTTAAATCAGTTTTTCGAACGATATCTTGCCGCGGCTGATATCAATTTAGTCTTAAATACACTGCGTAATTTTGACGCAAAATTCCCGCGCAAAGTCAATAAATTATCAGAGGAAGACAAAAATTTGCATGATGCAATTAGCAAGGAATTTAAAGAATTAAAAAAATATGCCGATTTAGGTAGTTATGATGATCTACAAAAACGTTACTTTTCAACTAAAAATGTAGTTAGTGTAATTGTTGAAATCTTAGAAAAGTTACGGACGAAGATGGACGAGTATAAACACAAATACAATGTATACACTTTTAATAACATTGCAAAAATGGCTTTATCGCTTCTTGATTATGAACAAGTACAAAATGAAATTCGCTCACAAATGCAGTACATCATGATCGATGAATATCAAGACACTTCTGATTTACAAGAAGCATTTCTTGCCAAGATTGCAAATAACAATCTTTATATGGTTGGCGATATTAAACAAAGCATTTATCGCTTCCGCCATGCGAATAGTGATATTTTCCGTGACAAATATCTTTCTTACCAAGATGGGACAAACGGAAAATGTATTGACATGAATGAAAATTTTCGTTCGCGCTCAGAAGTAATTAATGACATTAACTCGCTTTTTTCTCAATTAATGAGTGTTGAATATGGTGGAGCGGATTATCGCGCAACGCACCAAATAATTTTTGCTAATAAAGCATATACAACTAACGGACAAGTGGCGAATAATTGTTCAATCGATGCCTTGACTTATAACGCAATATCCGACGACGATGACGATAATTTGTCGCGGCAGCAAAAAGAAGGAATCATTATTAGTGATAAAATTTCTCAGTTAATTAGTTCTAAATATTTAGTGTTTCCGAAAGACGCTAAAGCGCCACGACCAATTGAATATCAAGATATCGCAATTCTTGTTGATCGAAAAACAAATTTTGATATCTACCAAAAAGCTCTGCAAGCACGGCAAATCCCAGTGAAAATTCATCAAGAACGAACCGTAACAACCGCCCACGTTACGCAAGTACTGCGTTCATTAATTAAACTCGCTGTAGCGATCGATGAAGATTCTTTAGATTCCAAACAAGCCCGGCATAGTTTTCTTAGTATTGCGCGTAGTTATCTTTATCAATTGCCTGATGATGAAACGTATCAAACACTCGCGCAGGAGAAAGATTTTTTTAATCACCCAATTATTTTAAAAATGCACAACTTTTGTAAAAGCACGCGCGATTTACCTTTAAAAAAGCGAATTGAGCAAATTATATTCGATTTTGATTTGGCGGCAAAACTCCCCTTAATTGGTGAAATTCAAGCAAACTTATATTTGCTAAACTCACTTGTTGATGCAGCAACAACGCTGGAAAAACTTGATTATTCGTTGAAGGATTTTAGTGAGTATTTCGAATCAATCACTGACTTTGATTTAGATTTCTCAATACCGGATTACTTAGCTCCGCAGAACGCCGTACAACTTATGTCGATTCATAAATCGAAAGGTTTGGAGTTTCCGCTTGTTTTTTATTGCGGACTTGCATCACGGTTTAATGTTGCCGACTTAAGAACCGCATTTTTCGCTGATAATCATTATGGCATCCAACTACCAAATATTGATGAAAGCGGTGGCACTAGTATGTTCCGTTATTTAGTGAATCGAAAAGAAATTCAGGCTGATATATCAGAAAAAATTCGGCTTTTCTATGTTGCCTTAACCCGAGCGCGCGAAAAAATCTTTTTGGTTTTGCCACTGCCCAAAGATGGTTACCAAAAGCCAATTTCTCAAGCCAGTTGTCTAGCAGATTTTGTCTACAATTGGGATCTCTTTCCAGAGCGGATCAATCTGATTGAACAAGTTAGTGCAACTTTAGAGTCGCAACAAAATATATTGACGATTCCAGCTAACAAAGAAAAAATTGCAATTGGTAAATTCAATTTTGTTTATAAAGAAAAGCCAGTTACCGTATTTTCTAAGACGATTACGACCGATAGTGATCCCAATGTCCTACGTTATGGAGAAGAATTACATTATTTATTAAGTCTTGTAAACTTTGAAACAAAAAACATTGATTTTATCGTTGACGATAAACAAAAAAATATTGTTCAAAAAATCATCAATCTCGATTTATTTACTGATGTTAAAGCAAATCAAGTTTATCAAGAATATTCATTCTATGATGAAGAGTTTAATCGCACCGGTATTATTGATGGTTTTATTGTTTTTGCCGACTATATAACTCTATTTGATTACAAATTAGCAAATATTAACGATATTTCCTATGATCAACAAGTTACGAAATATGCCAAATATCTCGCTTGCACATTTAATAAGCCGATTAGGGCCTACCTGATTAGTATTTTAAATGCTGAATATCGTTCAGTGGCACTTCCGAGTCAAATAGCATAAAATATAACTAACTGATTTATGCAAAAACCTTCTTCCCGGCTCGCGCCGATGGCAAAAGAAAAATATCTTCAATTAATTGGCGGATTACATCTACCAGAAAATTTTCATTATGATTTTATTTATGAAATGTATGAAACAGTTCTTGATGGTCTTGCCGAAGTTGAACAGAAAAGTGATTTGTTAAAAATTGAAATTGTTGATCATCCAACGATTATTTATTACTTAATCGGTGAGCATTACTACAACATCTTTGGTGGTAGTTTAGAACGTGTGACACAGCTCGAAGAAAATGAAAAGTACCAATCATTTTTATTGAGCAGTGCCCTCGATAAATATTTGACAAATGGTCATCTTGAATATAAACTCGCCAATCGCTATTCGCAGTTTGCTCCTCCAATATCGACACTTGAACTCTATTTAAACTTTACTTTGGGCACATTAACACGCTTTAAGAAAAAAGAACCAAACAAAACATTAATTATTGATATTATCACCAAGGGATTAACGCTTGGTAAGGGAATTATCAACCTCTTAAAGAGTGGTTTTGAAACTGAAGCATTTGTAACTTGGCGCACATTGCACGAAACTGAATGTGTTTTGATTGTGCTTGATCGTTTCCAAGCTCCAGCTATTCAGGCATATCTGCGCCATCTCAATTATGGTGTCGCTTTCCGTCATGGCATTAGTGATAAGAAGAAAAGCGATGATATTTTTGCGCAAATTAAAGAAGAACTTAAATTGCATGGGTTAAAGAGCAAGGATATGAAGCGCTACATCGAATATGGTTGGCTTTATTCTTTACCTAATATTAATTTTGATAATGGTTATAAATTAAACTTCCGTGATGGACTCGAGAAAATTGCTGGACTAAGTGCTTATGGTAAGAATTACGAAATGGCGAGTGAAGTCGCCCATTCATCACCAATTCTTATTTATGCGCGTGAAGATTTATTTGGTACGCTTACGTTAGTTAACCTCTATGAGTCATTCTTTCGGATGGAAGAAATATTCCGGAAAATTTATCTTTCAGTGATTTCGGAAGCTGAACAAAAGCAGTATGAATTAATGCGCAATATTTATTATCGTAGTATGCACAACATTCATGAGCGTGAAGCGCAGAAGTACTACCGGTTTTTTAATAAACAAAAATAAAACCGACAGGTATAAAGCCTGC
This sequence comes from Bacilli bacterium, assembly GCA_028705995.1. Taxonomy (GTDB): domain Bacteria; phylum Bacillota_I; class Bacilli_A; order RFN20; family CAG-826; genus JAQWCH01. The sequence continues at coordinate 22,196 of JAQWCH010000001.1, forward strand.
CGGTTTTTTAATTTCTTAGACGTCTTGGAAGCAACTGCCACCAAGAAATTCTTTCATCAACGAATTGGAAGGTACCCAAGTATCATCCATATCGACGAAGTATTTTAATAGGCGAAGAAGCCGTTCGGCAACAATAAAATATGGTGATTCGTAAGTGATATTTTTAAGTAGTGGTAACGCTACTTTGCGCATTACTGGTAATTCATATGGAAGCAAAGAGTTATAAACGAAATCAGCGTCCTCTTGTGTTTCATAAATCCACTTAAATTCCCCTTTGCGCACACTTGGCCACATTCCCATTGTGAGTTCAGCCGGTGCGTTGCGGAATTTGAAGTCACGAACAATTCGCCGTAGCAACCGTAAATCCGTTAAAGAAATTGGATTGTGGTTATCAATATTTATTTGCGCCTGTGGCGAAATATAAATTTTGAACTTTTGATGTTTAGGAATTAGCGTTGTCAATTGTTCATTTAAAGCGTGAATCCCTTCGACAATAATTGGTTCGCTTTCAGCGATACGTAAAGTGCGACCTTTAATTCGACTGCCAATTTTAAAATCAAAGTGCGGTAGTGTTACTTCATTACCATTAATTAAATCGAGCATATTTTGGTTAAATAACTCGATATCTAAAGCATGAATTGACTCTAAATCAGGATCACCATTCTCATCTTTTGGCGCTTGATCGCGCGGAAGATAATAATCATCAAGCGAGATACGAATTGGATTAAGTCCGCGTGACATTAATTCAATCCGCAAGCGGTTAGCAAATGTTGTTTTTCCTGAACTTGAGGGTCCAGCAATACAGATGAGACGAACATCATCACCATTTTTTTCAATCATATTACCGAGGTCGGCGAGCATCCGATTATGCCGTGCTTCAGAAATATTGATTAAGTCAACGGTATGACCTTGTAGAATATAATCATTAATTGCGGATACGGAATCCGTTCCTAATGTTTTTGCCGTCTTATACGCCTCTTTAAGCGTATGACCATAAGTTGGGGCATCTTCAAATAAAGGAATATTACCCGCGGACTCCGCACGTGGATACTGAACAATAATACCCGGTGAATACATGATTAAATTATAGCGGCGTAAGTAGCCAGTTGAAGGAACCATGTAACCATACATATAGTTATAGTAACCATCACAATCGTAAAAATGCACAGTTTTTTCGGGCCGATATTTTAAAATCGCAAGCTTGTCTTCAAAGCCGCGTTCGATGTAAATCTGGCGCGCTTCATCATTTGGAATAACTTTCCGAATAAATGGAATATCTTGATTGATTAATAAATCCATCTCGGCTTTGAGGTCATTAAATAACTTACGGTCACTAACAATGCCCGGATTTAAAATTTGCATAAAAATCGACCGTGAAACGTTATAGGAGAAACGTATTTCATATTCAGGGTGAATCCGTTCCACTGCCATTGCAACTAAATAGCGCAGCGATGTTTCATAAATACGCACCGCTTCGGAATCAGTCGCGTCTAAAAAAATGATTTCAGCATCAAAATATACTTCATAAGTTAATTCGCGAATGCGGTTATTTACTTTCGCGCAAATTAGGGTTTGATGGTTTTCGGGAAGTAAATCAAGTAAGCGAACCTTCTGGTCGAATTCTTTTTCCTGCCCAAGAAATTTTAGTACAAAGCTCATATAAATTATCCTCTATTTCTAATGGTGATAATCATATTAACAAGTCACGAAAAGTCTTGCAACAAAAGAAAAAAACGCTATTTTTTGTTAAGTTATGATTAAGTGGTTGAACGCTTTACTTTTCATCAATTGTCCGATTGAATAAAAAAATGTTATAATTTATTGGATTTAATTTTGTGTGAGGTGGTTATATGGTGGTCTTATCAGTAGTTGGTGATTATTTTACCGATTTATGGGCGTCAATTATTACATTTTTTTCGAATAACGGCATGGAAATTGCAACGCGTGCAATTCTTGCTTTACTCGTCATTGTTGGCGGTCATTACCTAATTAAACTTTTAGTCTTTATCCTACGTAAAGCTGCCCGTATCAATGATCGGCGTGTTGATCGTTCAGCGCGGGCATTTGTGATTAATTTATTAAAACTTATTCTCAATGTGATTTTATTCCTTGCTGTTTTGTCAATTATTAAAGTTGATTTATCGGGTTTAGCAACAATCATTTCGGCTGCTGTTCTCGCAATCGGTTTATCTATTCAAGATGTTATTGCAAACTTTGCAAGTGGTGTGATTGTCTTAAGTACAAAACCCTTTTTAACTGGCGACTGGGTGGAAATTGATGGCGCAAGTGGAAGTGTTGAAAATGTCGGCATGTTGACAACATCAATTATTACTATTGATCAACAACGCGTGAACATTCCAAATAAAATTGTCGTGAATACTAAAATTACTAATTACAACGCCAAGCCAACACGGCGGGCGGCGATTACGCTACCATTTGCCTACCAAGTCGACGTCGATCAAGTGCGGGCGATTGGCTTTGAAATAATCAATGCGGATGAACGCATCCTTCGTTCACCAGATCCAGCAATTGTGATTGATGGTTTCGATGAACGCGGTGTGAAAATTTCCTTCCGTTTCCATACACGGACGGTGGAATTTTGGGCTGTATTATATGAGTTTAATGAGAAACTTTTAAAAGAATTACAGGCCAAAGATATTACGCCAATGTACCGTAAATATCAAATTGAGATGGAAAAATAAGCAAAATTATTATTTAGTTATTGATTAAATAGCGTTGAGAAATCAGCGCTATTTTCATTATTTAAATTCAAAGTTGTTTGTTGATTGTCATTATTCCAATAAATCAAACTCGCTCCATAAGATAAATCAACATCATATGTTTGGCTAAGTTGTGACTGTGCTTCACTTTCAATTAAGAGCCAATCAACAAGGTAGAAATTATCATAATCGGTAATAGTTGGTTTAATTGTTTGAAATAGTGTTACTGCCTCTAACACTTGGTAGTCAAGAAATAAAACGTGATGACCATTTTTGATTAAATCAGCATTATTATCAGTTGTGAATACGTAGTTAATTGGCACCTTTTTTGTATACCCGGCAATTAGATTACTTATTTTATAATAGGTATCCAGGCGTGCAGCGCCAACATGATCATAGGCAATCTTTCCATCATTAAAAAAGAGCAAAGTCGGAGTGCCTAAAAAACTATATTGATCAGCATAATCACTCGCAAAAATTTGGGCATCACTATATTCTGATAAATCAAGGTAATAAACTAATGTTTTAGTTCTCGCAATATATTCACGCATCGCTGGTCCACTAATTGCACATGCCGAACATGTTACTTCATCTTGTCCGATGTAAAGCAAAAAATCTTCTTTACCGGCAACTAAAAGCGAAAGATGTGTCAAAGATATTTCAACAGCGTATTCATTCATCGCTTTAGAAGCGTAATCATTACTTTGCGCCGGTGCAGCAAATCGCATTGCTAAATCCACACGTTCGGATTCTGGAATACCGCAACTTGTGAGTATTAATAATGGAAGTAGGGTGCTTATTGTATTTTTCATGGACATATTATAACATAGGAGCACGGTCATTTAATTAAGGAGAACTTGAATGAATATTTGGCATGATATTGACCCGCGGCGGATTACGCCGACGGAATTTGACGCTGTTGTTGAAATTAACAAAGGATCAAAAAATAAATACGAATTAGACAAAGAAACCGGGCTATTAAAACTTGATCGTGTTCTTTATACTTCAACGCATTATCCACAAAATTATGGATTTATTCCACTTACATGGGCGGATGATAATGACCCACTTGATGTAATGATTATCACTTCCGAGCCTGTTCTCCCATTAACGCTTGTCCGCTGTCGGCCAATCGGTATCTTTCGGATGGAAGATAGCGGTGAAATTGATGAAAAAATTCTGGCAATTTGTATTAACGATCCAAGCTACAAGGATATTCAAAATATCGCTGATTTACCAATGCACCTGTTTGAAGAAATACGGCACTTTTTTCAAGTTTATAAATCATTAGAGGCCAAAGAAACGATTGTCGATCATGTCCAAGATAAAAATCTGGCCGAAGAGACAATCGCCCGCGCTCTTAAAAGATATAAAGAAAAGTTTTATCAAAAATTTGTTAAATGAAGACGCGTTTCAATTCGCGTCTTTTTTATTTCGGCAATCGTGACAAAAATATCTTTTTTAGTTTTTTGATAATAAGCTAACGCCCAGTAGTACCAAAGAAAATCTAAAAACAAGATGTAGCGATTAATAAACGCATAATCAACTATGTAATCTTGGCCAAATGCAATATGAAAATATTGTGTGATAAAAGTGCAATCATCTAAATTGTTTTCGCTGAGAAAAGATAAATGATCAAAAAGTTGATCATTGAGACCGGCATATTCGTAATCAATGAGGAATAAATGCTGATTGTCAAACAAAAGATTACCGCGAACAACATCGTTATGGCTCACAACAAGTTGACAGTTTTCAAAGTAATTTCCAAATTCGCTTAATAATTGTTGTTCGATTAAAGGAAGTAATGATGGACAATTAGCTAATTGCTGATACGTCCGATAACGTAACAGCGGATCAAATTTCCGTAATCGTTTTTTTGGTAGTGTATGTAGTGTGTTAATAGCTGCGACCACAAGGCGAATTTCATCATCAAGCAAAGGTTCGTGTAAATAATTAGTGTTTTTAATATAACGGCTGATGCTAATTGCTTTGTCGGAGTCAAAATTAATTAAATTTGGCGCCAGGTGCAAATCCGCCATTAAAGTTTGGCAATAAATCTCCGCATTCATATCTAAAAAAGGATCTAAACCCAACGTTTTAAGTTTGTAAACATATTCCCCATTTATCAGATAATTAGTGTTTGAAATACCATCTTTTAACATTTCAATTGTTAAAATCGGTTGCTTAATCAAGCGCTGAAATTGTGCGCGGAGACTAGATAGGTCTTGTTTCATACACTTATTATAGTGAATTAGATGAAAAAAACGTTGAGAAAGCGTAAAATAAACTAATAAATTGAGGTTAAAAATGTTACATATTGTGCTTTACCATCCAGAAATCCCCCAAAACACCGGCAATATACTGCGCACCGCTGCGGCAATTAATGCCCATGTGCATATTATTGGTCCAGTGCCTTTTCGGATTGATGAAAAAAGTTTGAGGCGAGCCGGGATGGATTATATTGATGAGCGCAATTTCACGCTTTATGACAGTTACGAAGAATTTAATCGTATTCACCCAGCGGATAGCATTTATTATATTACGCGCTACGGTCATCACATTTATACGCAAAAAGACTTTAGTTCACCGCTGGAAGATTACTATTTGATGTTTGGGCGTGAGTCAACGGGAATTGATTATGAGATTCTAAAAGCACATCTTGCCCGCACCTTACGCATTCCGATGCGTTCAACGGCGCGTTCACTTAATCTTGCTAATGCCGTGGCAATTGTATGCTACGAGGCGCTTAGACAGCAAAATTTCGCTGGTTTAGCAACGCAAGAACAATTAAAAGGTCCAGATTTTTTAAAGTAGAGGAAAAATGATGAAGATAACTAAATATTTACCAATTATGATAAGTGTGCTATTAGCCGGCTGCACACCAAATTCAGAAACCCCAAGTTTTCAAATGGATGTAAGCTATGTTGAAGAAGGCGGTTTAATCGACACCGATGGTTTTTTTATTAACGAACAAGTGTTGGTTGAAAAAACTAATATTGTTTTTTTGATTGGCATTGAAGAATGTGCGACCTGCGTAACAGCAAAAAGCGATATACAACAATATGCTTTTTACAATCATATGAATGTATATTATGTTGATATTAATGGGATTAGCAGCGATGAATATTCCGCTTTACGCCTTGCAACTGTCGAATATGGCGAAGCCGCTAAAGCCTTACCCGCGCTAATCGAAAATAGTTCAACGATTGCTTTTCCGATGATGTATATTTTTTATCAAGGCGTGGGCTTAGCCTTTGCTCAAGATTCATTTACAGTAACAATAGACCGTTACGTTAATGTTTTGCCACCCAACGAGTAGCATTTTGCCATATTTTTTCAGTTTCCGCTGAAATGTTTCTGATGTTCATCGTTTGATAATTTAAGACGAAAACGCGGCCGGGGCGGTCGCCTTTTTTTACATGTTTGCGGTCAGTAATTTGGACTTCACCACTTGGAAGTCCAGAACTTAATAACGCGATTTGCGCGGCAATTTCAATGATGTTCGCGGGTGGATTATCCGAAAAAATAATTACATGGGCACCTGCGCTTTGATAAGTATGTAAAAAATAATCCTTGGGGTGCGCGAGGGTAAAAGTTAAATAATCATTTTGTAGATTGTTATGACCAAAAGCAATTCGATAGCCATCTATTTCAACAACATAGGGATAAACCGCATTTGGTTTTTTGACATGATGATTAAGTTTTGGCAAGTAACCATTGAGTGCTAATTCGGTTTTAATTTCTTTTAATTCATCTTCGGTAGCCATTTTCGAGGAGTGCTGAATTTGAAGAAAATAAGCTAATTCCATCTCGGCTTCTTTTATTTGTTGATCGACAGCGACCAATGCCGTTTTCGCTTTTTTTGCCTTTTTAAAATAAGCCTGCGCATTCATGAAGACACTTTTTAAAGGATCGAGGGCAATAACTTGATCCGCGAGTATAATACTTGAAGCATGGGCGGGAATATCATCTTGATAAGTTAAAATTAAATTAGCAATATCAATTAATTTGCTTTGTTTTTCCGCATTAATTAATTCCGTATTTAGCCGCTTAATCTTATGACTTAATTGTTTGATTTTCTTGTTTGTTAAAGAAAAAACATCTTTAAAAAGTTCATTTTCGCGTTTAGTTTGTATTTGTTGAAACTGTAGATCAAAGAACTCCTCAGGTGAAATCAATTGACTGCGTTGATCAGCAAAAAAGGGAAACGCTGAATAAAATTGTTCTTCATTAATATATAAATTTTTCTTGTTTAATAATTCTTTTTCATCTAATTGGTTTTGACTAATAATAGCGCGTTCTTCACGTGAAAATGGCGAAGTCTTTTGTAAGCGCTGGGGGGGCGTGTATGTCATATGGATAGCAAGTGGGCGGGCAACATCAAGCGATTTAGAAGGTTTATATAAAGCGATAATTGTTTTATTTTCATCGATAAGAAATATATTTGCCATCATTGGAATCAGTTCTAACACAAGGTGATAATGACGTTGTTCGTACGCGGGAGTAACAACATCTAAATCAAAAAAGATAATGCGATCATTATCGTCAATTCGCAGGTCACGTATAAAGGCGTTACTCAATTCCTTTTTAAGAACTTGGTAGAAATTGGATGTTTGACCGCTACCGAGTAAATCGCGGTTAGTAAGCGAAAAATATGGAGTGGCATTATCAAGCGCAATCACAAGTTTTAACGATTTGCTTTTTGAAAGTGAAAAAGAAAAACTTCCTGGTGCAAAGCGAATTATTTTTTTTAGATAATTATCGCATACTAAAGGTCGGATTTGTTCGACCATTGCGGATAAAAAAGCCTGTGACAACGCCATCAGATTACCTCGGGAAAATTATAACATAAAACCGGCTTTAGATTGACAAAAGGGGTGATATATATAAAAATAGTACATACCCAAATAAGTAGAGGCATAGTATGAAAACAGGATTACTAATTATCATTAGTGGACCATCAGGTGTTGGCAAAGGCACAGTTTTGAAACATGTGATGGCAGATGATAGTCTCAACTTAGCATTTTCGGTCTCAATGACAACACGTCCGCAGCGGGCACATGAAGTTGATGGTCAAAATTACTTTTTTGTGAGCAAAGATGTTTTTGCCGATTATGTAAAAAAAGATGCTTTTCTTGAGCATGTCGAGTTTGTTGGAAATAGTTACGGAACACCCCGCGAATACGTTGAGAGTTTACGCAAAAAAGGTATCAACGTCGTTTTAGAAATCGAAGTTGAAGGTGCCAAACAAGTGATGCGCCGCATTCGCGATCAAAAAGTTGTGACAATATTCTTGATTCCACCAACTTTTGAAGAATTAGAAAAGCGCATTCTCGGGCGCTCGACGGAATCCGCTGAAGCGATTAATGAACGTTTAGAAAAAGCCAAACGGGAACTCTCAGAAAAATTCCTTTATCAACATATTGTTTTAAATGATGATCCGCTCCGCGCCGCTGATGAAATTCGTTCGATTATTCGTAACAAGCTCAACACGCGTATCATTGGCTAATTTAAGGAGGCGTTATGCTCCTTGTAAAACTCTTAATTGAAAGAACCGCCCGTTCACTCGACCGGCCTTTTTCATATCTATACGATGGAAAAGATACGATTGTTGCCGGAGTTCGTGTTTTAGTCGAGTTTAATCACAAGACAGTTGTTGGTTATGTAGTCAGCGTGGAAAAGACAAATAAAACAGGCGAAGAATTATCAAAAGAGACCGGTTTTACCTATAAATTTATTGAAAAAGTCCTTGATCATACACCTTTATTATCAAAGCAATTAATGGCATTAGCCACACGGATGTCTTCTTATTATTTAGCTCCACACATTGCAATTTTACAAACAATGCTTCCACTTTCTTTACGTCCACGGATGGTTTCTTTGCGTGGACCAAAGGTCGCATATGATGTTTTTTTGTTCGCCAGTAATCAAAATGAAGAAGGTTTAACACCAAAGCAAAAAGAACTATTGCGCTACATTATTAATAATCCAGAAGTTAATAAACGCGATTTAAAATCACCATCGATTATTAAAAAACTAATTGAACTCGGGCGTATTCAAGAAATTCGTAAAGAAAAACGCCGCTACAAATTACCATCTTATCCTGTGAATGATAAACCGGAACTTACGCGTGCACAAAAAGAAGTTGTTGACGAATTTATTAATTCAAAAGACCAAATATACTTATTAGAAGGTGTAACAGGAAGCGGAAAAACCGAAGTCTATCTTGCACTTGCTGAATACTATTTAGCTCAAAACAAGACTGTGCTAATGCTCGTCCCAGAAATCGCTTTGACACCGATGATGGTCGCGATGTTTCTTGCCCGTTACGATAAGCAAGTTGCTGTTCTTCATAGTGAGTTAACACCAGCGGAAAAGTATGATGAGTACCGGCGTATTGCTCAGAAAAAATGCAAAATTGTTGTTGGTACTCGTTCGGCGATTTTTGCCCCATTAACAAATTTAGGATTGATTATTCTTGATGAAGAACATAGCGATTCATATAAACAAGATCAAATGCCAACTTATCATGCACGGACTGTCGCTATTTTCCGTAGTGAAATTGAAGGTGCAAAAGTTTTACTTGGTTCCGCGACACCTGCCCTCGAGAGTAAAGCGCGCGCCGCTAAAAACGTCTATCATCAACTAAATTTAGCAGAGCGAATAAATAAAAAAGAATTGCCTAAAACAGCAATCATCAATATGCTTGATTATCGTAATATTGATTCTAAATCACTTGTTTTTTCCAAACAGCTCCTTAATTCTCTGCGTGAAACACTTAATCGTAACGAACAGGCGATTTTATTAATAAATCGGCGCGGTTATGCTACTTACATTACTTGTCGCAGTTGTGGGCACGTTTTTCGGTGTCCAAATGATCAAACAACACTTACCTATCATATGAGTGACAATATGTTGAAATGCCACCACTGTGATCATGTGGAAGAGATGTCAACTATTTGTCCAGCATGCGGATCAACGCAAATTCGGAAAACTGGCTATGGAACAGAGCTAGTTGATCGTGAAGTCAAAAAGTTTTTTCCGAGTGCCAGGACGCTACGTTTAGATAGTGATAGTGCGAAAGAGCGCTCGCGCATCGCGAAAACCGTGGAAGCATTTCGAAAACAAGAAGCTGACATTTTAATCGGTACGCAGATGATTGCAAAAGGGCATGATTTTCCACTTGTGACGCTGGTTGGAATTGTTAATGCCGATTTAGGTTTATTGGTGCCTTCTTATAAAAGTAGTGAGCGCACATTCCAATTAATTACGCAAGCTGTTGGCCGCTCTGGACGGGCAAACCGATGCGGCGAAGCGATAATTCAAACTAATTTGCCACAGCACTATGCAATTACTCTTGGTGCAAAACAAGATTATCATGAATTTTTTAATCAGGAATTAATTGTGCGTTCCCTTGCACAAAATCCACCTTTTACTTATTTAATTAAACTAACGTTAAAGAGTAAAAGTGAGTCGACTGTTGAACGTGTAACAACGCAGTTAGCAATAGAATTAGCGACTAAACTAAATGACAACGCAAGTATTATTGGGCCATCACTCCCCTTTATTTTTTATGAACGAAACACGTATGCGCGCTATATATTGATAAAATATCGTGACTATGAAATTGTTAAAGCAACATTAGAAAAAACTTTAATGCCTTTAATCGCAAAAAGTGATTTTCAAGTCATTATTGATGTTGATGCAGAAGATGTTTGATATAATTAACGGCGTTAAAAGAAAGTAGTAGGAATCTATTTATGGTAACAATCATGGTTCTCGGACTTGATCAATATATTACTGGTCATTTTTCTAGTGAAGCAACACCAATTATTAGCAAAATTCTTGATATTAAAGAAGAAGAAATTTTATTTTATGCTCCGGAAAGCAATCTCTTTTTTAAGGGTGTTGAGCAAACATCATGGCAAGGATTAATTCTTGTGAATTTACCCTCAACCTTAGCAAAAAAAGAAGCAGATTTAGCGGAATATCTTTTAGAAGCAACAAGTGATTTTTTGCTTAATCTCGCGGTCGAATTTCATTATTTTGAAACAAAAAATACTTATGAACGCATTAATGAAGAATATTCAAGATTTATCACCGAAGATCAACTTCGCACTGTCGATGACGATAATGAAGATCAAGAAGTCGATGATGCAGAAATTTCGGATGATGATGACTTAACAAGTGCCATTTATGGCGGTGATGTGTTTGCTGAATTTGAAACTAAGGCCCGCGCTACTGGTCATGATTTAGAAGAAGATAATCACCATCATCACCACCATCCGCATATGGAATGTTGCGAAGGTGATGAATGCGATTGTGAAGATGGCGAATGCGACTGCGAAAAAGAAAGCAAGTAATTACTAGCTTAATTAGAACAAAAGACTAGCGATTTGCTAGTCTTTTTCCATTAATAAGTGAAATAAACGTGGTGAATTCCCTCTCCATCAAGGGGGATAATATTACCATTTATTACTTTGCCATCAACAATTAATTCGCTTTTATCATGACCAATATTTTCTATTGTAATATTGTATTGACCACCTCGATAAAACCGATTGACGACAACTTTTTTCATATCTGATGGTAGCGCTGGCGTAATTTTTAGTCCATTAAATGTTGGTATAATACCAAGAATACCTTGGCTGCTTGCCACAAATGCCCACGAGGCTGTTCCGGTTAACCAGGAGTTTTTTGCGCGGCCAAATTTAACTGATGAACGTCCAGCAATTGTTTGTGAATAAACATATGGCTCAGTTTCATGAATCTCGCTAACATCTTCCAAATACGCTGGCGAGAAGCGTTTATACAAATCATAGGCGGCATCGTTAAAGCCATGGCGAGCAAGGGCAATTACATACCAAGGATTTGTGTGACAAAAAATCGAACCATTTTCTTTATTTCCTGGTGGATAGGAAGAAATTTCGCCAAGTTCAAGGTGATAACGCGTGTAAGCGGGTGTCAAAAGTTCAAGACCATAATCAGTTCCAAGATATTTAATCCCACACATCAGCGCTTTTTGCGGATAATTAAATTGAAGTCCAATATTTGCTAATGAACAAAAAGCTTGCGGTTCGATATAAATCTGACCTTCTTCACATTCTTTACTACCAACTTTATGACCAAAAGCGTTGTAAGCGCGTAAATAATATTCGCCATCCCAGCCAAATTTGATTACCGCTTGTTCGAGTTGTTTGATTTTTTCTACTACTAGTTGAGCTTGATCATGTGCGCCGTAGAGTTTGGCCATTTCAATGTAATCATGACCATAATATATAAACATTGCAGCGATAAAGATGCTTTCAGCCATTCCGTTATCAAAATTAGCTGTTGTTTGAAAACTTTCACCAGGTGTCTTTGAAAAACAATTAAGATTAAGACAATCATTCCAATCAGCCCGGCCAATTAGTGGTAGTCCGTGTGGCCCAAGATGCTCAATTGTATAATTAATCGATGCCTTCAAATGTTCAAAAAGCGGTTTTTCACTCCCTGGTTCGTTATCAAAAGGAACTAGTTCATTTAAAATTGAAATATCACCAGTTTCTTTAATGTAACTTGCAACGGCGGCAATAAGCCAAAGAGGATCGTCATTAAATCCGGTTCCAACATCGCCATTTCCGCGCTTTGTTAATGGTTGATATTGATGATAGGTTGACCCATCTTTAAATTGAATTGCCGCAATATCGAGAATGCGTTCGCGCGAGCGCGTGGGTATTAAATGGACAAAGCCCAACAAATCTTGACAAGAATCGCGGAAACCCATTCCCCGTCCAGTGCCACTTTCAAAATAAGAAGCACTACGCGACATATTGAAAGTCACCATGCATTGATATTGGTTCCAAATATTGACCATGCGATTGAGTTTTTCATCGGGAGTATTGATTTGAAAGCGATTGAGTAAATGCTGCCAATATAATTTTACTTCATCAAGTGCCCGCGTCACCTTCTCTGATGTATTAAACATTTCCATCATACGATATGCTTTTTCTTTATTAATCTCATTTGGATTAATAAATTTTTCATCTTCAGCATTTTCAATATATCCAAGAACAAATATTCGCGTTATTGATTCGCCGGGAGCAAGCGTAATATCAGTGCGATGAACGGCAACTGGCGCATTGCCCGCAGCGATACTCATTCCACTGCGTCCCTCTAAAATTGTCAGTGGATTAGCAAATGAGCGATATGCCCCTAAAAAAGTATCGCGATCTGTATCAAAACCTGCATGAGGCTCATTCATATAATAAAAAGCAAAGTGATTTCTTCGTTCGCGATATTCAGTTTTGTGGTAAATCGTGTTGGCATCAATCTCGACTTCACCAATATTGAGGTTTCTTTGAAAATTCGTGTTGTCATCAATAGCATTCCACAAACACCACTCAACCGCTCCATAAAGATTAATTGATTTTTGCTTTGTGCTTTTGTTGGTAAGTTCTATTTTATGTACTTCACAATCCGCATTTTGTGGGATAAAACAAGTGAGTAGAACATTAATATCATTTTTTGCACTTTCGAAAATCGTATAGCCAAGTCCATGGCGACAAGAATAACGATCAAGTTCAGTTGTTGTCGGCATAAAACCGGGATTCCAAATTGTTTCCCCATCTTTAATATAGTAATAACGGCCACCAAGATCTGTTGGCACATTATTATAACGATAACGAGTTAAGCGTCTTAGCTTGGCATCTTGATAAAACGTATAACCACCAGCTGTATTTGAGATTAGACCATAAAAGTTTTGATTACCCAAATAATTAATCCAAGGAAGTGGTGTGTGTGGAGTCGTAATTACATATTCACGCCGAAGGTCATCAAAATATCCATATTGCATAAAATGTCTCCTTGTTGTGATTATTTATGACGATTAATGAACGAAAACGTTTGAAATAAGCAAAAACATTATACAATTTGCAATAAAATATTTCAATCCAACAAGAAAAAGTTAAAAATTAATTAAAATAAGCATCAATAATAAGCGAAAATAGGCAAAAAGAGTCAAAGCACGATATATTTTTTTCTTTTTTGAAAGTTTTTGCTATAAAAAAAATTAAACATTGGTGTTGACAACGATTTGTAAGCGCTTTAAAATATAGTCACGAAAACGATTAAGTAAACAGGAGAGCATAATGGTCAAACTAAAAGACATTGCCGAAATGTGCAAAGTTTCTGTTGCGACAGTTAGTAAAGCACTCAAGGGTGATAAAGAAATTAGTAAGCACACAATTGATCTCGTACAAAAAACGGCGAAATCAATGGGCTATATTCCTAATGCTAGCGCACGCTCATTAAAAACAAATCGTTCTTATAATATTGGCATCTTGTTTATTGATGAAGCGAACTCCGGTTTAAAACATGAATATTTTTCAGCAATTCTTAATGCATTTAAAGTCAATGCTGAATCACGTGGCTATGATATTACTTTTATTAGTGAAAGTTTGAAAAACTACACTTCTTATTATGAACATGCGCGTTATCGCAATGTTGATGGTGTTGTAATTGCCTGTGTCGATTTCAAAGATCCCGAGGTGATTCGCCTAGTCGAAAGTGAAGTTCCCACTGTGACAATTGACTACGTTTATAACAACTCCACTGCCATTATGAGTGATAATGCCCATGGTGTTGAAGAACTGGTGCGATATGCTTATGAATTAGGTCATCGTCAGATTGCTTTTATCACTGGCGAAGCTGATAAAGATGTTACAAAAAAACGTCTTGCGGGTTTTTACAAAACAACTGCCGAACTAAAATTAAATGTCCCACTCGAATATATAAAACACGCACGTTACATTACCCCAGGTCCTTCTGGCCTTATGACTCGTGAATTACTTGCATTACCAGTTGAAAAACGTCCAACTTGTATTCTATATCCTGACGATTATGCGATTCTTGCCGGTATCACAGAGATTGAAAAGCACGGATTAACAGTAGGTAAAGATATCTCAATTGCTGGTTATGATGGTAGCAACTTATCTAAACTATTTCGTCCAATATTAACGACATATAAACAAAACACTGAAGAAATTGGTCGTCTTGCAAGTGAAAAACTCATCGATTTAATTGAAAACCCCCGCCTATTTATCCCCGAACAATTAATTGTTTCCGGAGAAATTCAAAAAGGCAGTACAATTTTGGCTTTAATTGATGCTAGGGAAGCATCAAAAAGTATATAAGTGCAATTCACTTGAAGGGAGATAAAAATGCACAAGAAAAGTTTCTACAAAGCAGTCGTCTTTGCGCTTCCGCTTGCAGCCTTAGCGGGTTGTGGTGGTGGTGGAGCTACTGTGTCCGATGGTGGCGCAGTGCTCAACATTTATTGCTGGAATGATGAATTCCAATCTAGGTTTAGAGACTATTATCCAGATTATGTTTCCACGAACAAGGCTGGAGATATTGACACCTTAGAAGATGGCACTTTAGTCAAATGGACAATGGTTGCCAACCAAGGTAGTGCTTATCAGGATGCCCTTGATAACGCTTTGCAAAATCGTGGTTCAGCGGCTAAGGATGATCAGATTGACATGTTCTTGATGGAAGCTGATTATGCCTTAAAATACGCGAATTCTGATTATACTCTTGATGTTATCAAGGACATTGGTTTAACCACAGCAGATATGGCTAACCAATATCAGTATACCAAGGATATCGTCACTGATGAAGATGGTGCAATTAAAGGCTCATCATGGCAAGCGACCCCAGGTCTTTATGCCTATCGTCGTGACATCGCTCTTGAAGTTCTTGGAACTGAAGATCCAACTGCAGTTCAAGCTGAATTAAGTGACTGGACAAAGTTTGACGCTGTTGCTGAAGATATGCACACTGCTGGATATAAAATGTTGTCTGGTTTCGACGATGCTTATCGGACGTTCTCCAATAATGTGTCAGCTCCATGGGTTGATGCGAACAAGAAAATCGTTCTTGATCAAAACATTCTCAATTGGATTGAACAAACAAAAGATTACACAGACAAAGGTTATAATAATCAAACCTCACTTTGGTCCGCCGAGTGGTCAGCTGATCAAGGACCAGAAGGTGAAGTATTCGGTTTCTTCTACTCCACATGGGGAATCAACTTCACATTACTTGGTAACTCCTTAGCCGATCCTGATGGCGAAAAAGTTGAAGGCAACGGACACTTTGGTGATTGGGCAGTTTGCCAAGGACCAGAAAGTTATTACTGGGGTGGCACCTGGATTGCTGGTGTTGATGGCACCGACAATATCAGTTTAGTTAAAGATATTATGCTTGAATTAACTTGTGATAAAGAAATCATGAAGCAAATTACTCTTGATACTGAAGATTTCACCAATCATAAAGCTGGTATGCAAGAAATTGCTGATGATCCAGAATACGGTAGTGCTTTCTTAGGTGGACAAAACCACGTCGCATTATTTGTTGAAAGTGCTGATCGAATTGATATGAGTAACATTTCACCTTACGATCAAGGTCTTAACGAAGGAATTCAAACCGCCATGCGCGATTACTTCCTAGGAACTGTTACTTATGAAGTTGCATTAGACAACTTCTACGATGCCGCGTTGACTAAGTACCCAGCATTAAGTCGCTAATTATTGAGATCAAAAAAGTGTGTCTCCCCAGTTCGCTGGGGAGACCACTATTAATTATGGCAAGGATGGTCATTTATGCCGGAAAAGAAATCAAAGAAAGTAAAGCAAAATATCTATGCAAAATGGGGATATTTATTTATCGCACCATTTTTTCTTGTTTTTACTTTGTTTACTTTGGTTCCTTTATTATCAACCTTTTTTTATTCATTTTTTGAATACTATTCGGACAATTTAGATGTAGTTGGTCCAAACTTTGTTGGTTTACAAAATTATTTTCGTCTTTTCCAAGAAGGACGGATGTTTCGTTATTTTGGTAACACTTTTGTCATTTGGATTTTGGGATTTGTCCCACAAATCATTCTTTCTTTATTGCTTGCCGTCTGGTTTACCGACATTCGCTTGAAATTACGCGGATTACGGTTTTGGAAAACGATTATTTACATGCCAAATCTTGTTATGGCAAGCGCTTTTGGGATGTTGTTTTTAACTTTATTTGCCCAAAATGGTCCAATTCTTTCTTTCCTATTTGAAATTGGAGCTTTGCCGGAAACATTTACAATTGATTCTAGTGTTTGGGGAACACGTGGGGTAATTGCCTTTATTAATTTCCTCATGTGGTTTGGTAATACAACATTACTATTAATGGCGGGTGTCATGGGAATTGATAATGAAATATACGAAGCGGCGGCAGTTGATGGAAGTGGGGCTTTTCGGACATTTTTTCAAATTACAATGCCGTTATTAATGCCAATATTCATTTATGTTTTTATTACTTCGTTGATTGGTGGTATTCAACTATTCGATGTCGCGCAAATATTTACACGCGGAAGTGGTAATCCGAATACAACATCAACAACTTTAATTATGTATTTGAATCAATTAATCGTGCCATCGAAGAACTACGGCATGGGTGGTGCTTTCTCGACAATTCTGTTTATTGTCACACTTGGTTTAAGTTCAATCGTATTCCGTTATTTAGTTCCACAAACCACAAGCAAAAAGCAAAAAGCAGGAAGAGTAAAAGATGAAAACCGCTATTTACCGATGAATTTACGGCAATTTAAAAAAGAAAATCGTGATGGTGAAGTACATGAATAAAACAATGAATAGCGAAATGAAAAATATATCACAACCGATTAATAATAAGACCAAAAAGCAAAAAAGTATTAAACGTTCCTTATTGATTAAACGCATTTTAATTTATGCGGTTTTAATATTCATTACTTTTCTTTGTATCATTCCGTTTTACATCATGATTATCAATGCCACACGCGCTTCGCCACAAATTCAACAAGGATTTTCATTTATACCTGGCGATCAGTTAGTTAATAACTGGAATTCAATGATGAGTATGTCAAGTATTCAAGTTGGTCGCGCTGTTCGCAATTCTTTATTAATTTCTTCAATTACTTCATTTTTGACTACATACTTCTCGGCGTTAACCGCTTATAGCATCTTTATGTATCGCTTTAAAGGTCGTAATTTTGCCTTTATGTTTATTCTTTTTGTGATGATGATTCCCAACCAAATTTCGGCCCTCGGATTAGTTGCAATTGCTTATAAAATCAACATGGTGAATACGATAATTCCGCTTGTTATACCGGCGATTGCTTCCCCAGTTACCTTTTTCTATATTAAGCAATACATGGAAAGTGTGCTTAATAAAGAACTGATTGAATCAGCACGCATTGATGGCGCAGGTGAAATACGTATATTTCATCGGATGGTTTTACCGATTATGAAGCCAGCGCTCGCTGTCCAATTCATTTTCGCCTTTGTTTCTTCATGGAATAATTTCTTTCTTCCATCATTAATTTTAACTGACGCAAGTTATCAAACAATTCCCTTAATTTTTAATTTACTACGGTCAAGTAATCCAGCTACGTTTGATTTAGGTCTTATTTACATGTTGCTAACGGTAGCCATTTTACCATTACTTGTTGTCTATCTTTTATTTTCAAAAATGATTATCAGCGGACTAACCGCAGGAAGTGTTAAAGGCTAATAATTTGCCACTTGGCTTCGTGCGGTAATTTCACTCCTTTGCCGCTCGGAGCACCGAATGAGGACGAACAATGCAAAACTTTTTTTGGGGCACCGCAACATCCGCATTTCAAATTGAAGGTGGCCATAATATAGATGGTCGGAGTCCTTCAATTTGGGATGTTTTTAGTTTACAAAATGGGCGCATCAAAAATCATGATGATGGACGTAATGGGATAAATCATTATAAAACATATCAAAATGATCTCACGCATTTAGCGAAACTTGGAGTTAATAGTTACCGCTTTTCTCTTTCATGGAGTCGCATAATTCCAACGCTTAATGGCGAAGTCAATAAAAGTGGATTAGCATTTTATGATCGAATTCTCGATGAATTGGAAAAATACAAAATTACCCCGTTTATTACTCTATATCACTGGGATTTACCGCAATATCTACAAGATATCGGCGGCTGGCTTAATCCGAAAACGGTCGAAGCATTCGCGCATTATGTTGCAGTTGTTGTGCAACATTTTGGTTCCCGGTGCTTACATTACATCACCTTAAATGAACCACAATGCATCGTAAATCTCGGACATCGAACACTAGAACATGCCCCTGGTATTTACTTGAGCGATGAGCAAACGGTAAAAATCGTTCATCATTTGCTGCTCGCCCATGGACATGCGGTTACAGTAATCCGCAAATTAAATGTAGGGGCAACTGTTGGAATTGCAAACACATCGACAGTGGCAATACCTGTAGCAAATACCAGCACCAATATTGAATTAGCACGGCGTCACTATTTTTCATTAGAACGTGGCCGTTTTGATCAAGTAACACTGTTTAGTGATCCAGTTTTTCTGGGGCGTTATCCTCAGGAATTCATTGAATTTTACGAACAATTTTTACCTGAGAACTATAAAAAAGATCTTGAAATTATTAGTCAAGATATTGAGTATTGTTATCAGAATTTTTACACCGGCTACTTCATCGCGGAAGATAAGGCCGGAAATATGAAAATTTTGCCTTATACTAACGAAAATTATACTGGCGTTTTTCCGTGGCTACACTATGTGCCTGAAACGCTTTATTATGGCCCAAAATTTCTTTTTGAACGCTATCAAAAACCGATTATCATCTCGGAAAACGGAATATCTGTTGTCGATAAAGTGACATCTGATAAAAAAGTCCATGATGTATGGCGCATCAAATATTTTTCTGACTATATAAGTGCTTTGCTTAAAATCAAAAAAGAAGGAGTTCCAGTTTTAGGCTATTTCGCTTGGTCATTATTTGATAACTTTGAATGGGCTTGGGGGTATCAACCCCGGTTTGGTTTGATTTACATTGACTACTTAACACAAGAGCGGATATATAAAGATTCATTTTATTTTTATCAAAACCTGATTAAAACAAAGATGGAGAAAATATAATGAGTGAATTAATCAAGGTAAAAAACCGACTAGGAATGGAAGTAACTTTTTCGCCAATAGGAGCATCAATTTTTGATATTAAAATTCCGACAAAAAACGGCAATATTTCAGTTACGGTTCATCCACAAAATGTTGCAGAGTTTAATGTTTCAACTGGTCATTTTGGTAAAACCATTGGTCGAAACGCTGGAAGAATACGTCATGGGAAATTTGTTATCAACAAGCAAGAGTATCAAATTGGAGCCGGCGAAAGCGCGGGCTTACATGGTGGTAATGATGGGCTCTCATTTAAAGAATTTAATTTTGCCCAACACACGAATATGTTTGCAACTATTATTATATTTTCTTACCTAAGTCCGCATCTTGAAAGCGGGTTTCCTGGGAACGCGCATATTCAAGTCACATATCAAATTCCGCATCTTATCAATCGAATTGATATTGTTTATCACGCTTTTTCTAATCAAGATACAATTATGAATTTATCTAATCACGTCTATTGGAATCTGAATGGTGATGACGATATACTCAATCATTTATTAGGTATCAAAGCTTTAAAATTTGCTGAAGTAGATGAATGCTTATGTCCAAAATCAATTTGCCCGGTCTCACAAGTTATGGATTTTCGGCAACTACATAAAGTTGGCGATTACATAAAAAATCCGTATTTAACTCCAACAGATGGCTACAATCATCCGTACATTCTTAATCCTGATGAAAAAGAAGTGCGACCAGTCGCTCAACTTATTGGTGATAAAAGTCACATTACGATGACTCTTTATAGCGATTATCCAATTTTAATTTTTTATAGTGGTAATGTTGCAAGTTTAGACATTACAAACCACCATACACCATTTTTAAAACACCAAGGATTAGCTCTTGAATGTCAATATTTACCAAATGCGATGAACAATGCATTTGATCAAGAAAAGACCGGCATTTTACCAGCTGAAACAAATTATCATCAGCAGATCACCTATCTTTTTTCATCGCTTGAATAGGCATCTAGAAGAAGAAACATAAGGTCAATATTTATTGACCTTTTTTTATTAACATTTTTACCATATCAATGTTAATATAAATATGAGGTTTTATTGATGTATGGATTTTTTAGTTGTTGCTAGTGAAATAATTAAGCAAGTTTATAATGGAGGTCTCCCGTTAGCGGTTGCCGCACGACGCTATTTTGCTGACGCAGATCTTAATTCCGATGAGCAAAGACGGATTAAGGGTCTTTTGTCTTGTCAGATGCATCATCACTACGCGATTGCCGATGTACTGAAACGTGCAAATTTGGAATTTTCAGCTGATTTAAATCCACTTTTGTGGCTTGTGGTAGCGAATGGCGCTTGTTACCATCAATACCCAGTCGAAGAAGTGATGACTAGTGCGAAAAAAATATTTATATCGGCTGGCGTTGAATTTCCAGAGAGCGAATTGTTGGCTATCATTGAACAATCAACTAATCCGCAAAAATTACTGAGTGGTGATTATGACCAAGAATCAAGTGAATATTTATCACTTAGGTATAACACACCAGTCTGGTTAGTGAAAATGTGGCAAAAACATCTTGGACAAGCTGTAACGATCAAATTAATGGCCGCTAACCAAAGACGTGTGCAACAAACGCTGCGCCTTAATCCAATGAAAAACAAAACAATTGATGAAATTTGCATTAGTGATATAGACTTTGTGCCTGGTCCAACTGCTCAAACGCTGATTTATCGTGCGCGCCCGAATATAAAACATCACCCACTTTTCCGCGATAAATTTATTTTCCAACAACGTTTGGCCGTTTCGCAAGTTATGGCAGAACTCGAACCCAAAACAATGATTAATTGCTTGATTTATGAAGCAAGACCACAGGCTATTTATTTAGATCTTGCTGTTTTTTCTGGTGGTGAACTAAAGATTGATATGGCGGTTACGAGTGATCGAAGACGACTCGATGTTGTTAATACCGCTGCAAGTTTTGGACTAAAAAATGTTCATTCATTTGTCTCAAAGCCATCGGCGATGATTACACATATTCGCGATGAGTACGATCTAGTTGTCGTTATTCCCGATTCTTCAAGTTTTGATTTAATTCGCACGGTCCCGGATTTCTTTGTTCATTTTAAGCAAGAG
Organism: Bacilli bacterium; assembly: GCA_028705995.1. Lineage (GTDB taxonomy): Bacteria > Bacillota_I > Bacilli_A > RFN20 > CAG-826 > JAQWCH01. The sequence goes on from JAQWCH010000001.1 coordinate 44,027, forward strand.
TCAATGGATGAGTTAATTTTCCACCAAAATGAAGCGCTTCGTGAATGCAGTCAGTTCGTCGCTCCTGGCGGAAAACTTCTTTACGTCATCAACACAGTTTCGCATAAAGAAGGGCATGGCCTTACTGTGGAATTCTTAAAACAAAATCGTGAATTTAATCTACTCGGTGAGAAACAATATTTGCCGTTTGATCGTTATAATTCAACGTTATATGCCGCCCTCTTAGAAAGAAACACCGCAGTGGAACAATCGAATGAAACGCAACCTTTATGATTACGCACGTGAACAACTAAGTGCTTTACTCGTCCTTGAAGGACAAAAACCCTATCGCGCTACACAACTATTTAAATGGATTTATCAAAAAAATATCACTGATTTTTCCCTAATGAGTGATATAGCCCAAAACTATCGAGAGCATTTAGCGGATAATTTTTGTTTGACGTTACCAAAAATTGCGACAATGCAAAAAAGTGCTGATGGCACGATTAAATTACTTTTAGAACTTGAAGATGGGGCAAAAATTGAAACAGTATTGATGCGTTACAACTATGGAAATGTCGCTTGTGTTTCTAGCCAAGTTGGCTGTAACATGGGATGTAAATTTTGTGCTTCTGGTTTGTTGAAAAAAAAGCGTAATTTAACCCCGTCAGAAATGACTGGACAAGTTTTGGTTTTAAATCAGCTTTTATTACTTGAAGAAGTACCAGGTCGTGTTAGCCATGTTGTTGTCATGGGGACGGGTGAACCATTTGATAACTATGATCATGTGATGACTTTTATCCAAACAATTAATGATCCACATGCCTTAGCAATTGGTGCGCGCCACATTACCGTTTCGACATGCGGAATTCCCGATAAAATCCGCCTTTATGGTCAATCAGGTTTACAAATTAATCTGGCGATTTCACTTCACGCACCAAATGATGAAATTCGTAATCAAATTATGCCAATCAATCAAGCCTATCCACTTAAAGACTTGATGGCGGCCGTTCAAGATTATGAGAAAAATGCTGGTCGGCGAGTCACATTTGAATATATTCTTCTTTCCGGGATTAATGATCAAGAAGAACATGCTGATCAGTTAGCCAAATTGATTCGTCCAACTTTTGCTTATGTTAATTTAATCCCATATAACGAAGTTGATGAGCATGGGTTTAAACGCTCGAATGATCGTGCGGTGTCTAAGTTCTTTTCACGCTTAAAAAAACGTGGTGTTAACGTTACAATCCGGCGCGAATTCGGGTCGGATATAGATGCAGCATGTGGTCAATTACGCGCCAAGGAGGATGCTAAAAAATGAAACTAATTGGAAATTATTGCACGCGAATTGATCGTGGGCAAGTGCGTTATTCAAACGAAGATCAAGCACTCATTTTAACCAATCCGCACGGTGATATTTTAATGCTAGTCGCTGATGGTATGGGCGGCCATGCTCAAGGTGATTTAGCGGCGCGTCTAGCAATTGATACGATAGCCCGGGCTTACCGCAACCGCCCTTATTTTCTTACACGCAAAAGTGCGGAAATGTGGTTAACCAAAACGATTCGCCATGCCAATAGTGTGATTTATCGTGAGGCACAAAATAATCCGGATTATCGCGATATGGGTACAACTCTTGTTGCAGCGTTAATCCGCACTAATGATTTAACCCTTGTCAATGCTGGTGATTCACGTGCTTACTGGCTAGAAAATGGGCGGTTAAATTTATTAACGGAAGATCAAACACTTGTTTCATATTTAGCAAAAACCGGGCAAATTCGTCCGGAAGAAAAAAAAACACATCCGCGCCGGCATGTGTTAATCAATGCGCTTGGTGTTGACCCCTCAGTTAGTCTAGATGTTTTTAAACTTGATTATCTCGATCAAACTATTTTGCTTTGTTCTGATGGGCTTTATAATCACGTTAATGATGATGAAATCGAAGCCGTGCTTTTGACTGATGATAGTGTTGAAGAAAAGGCAACAATGCTTGTCACTAACGCGAATAACAACGGAGGCACCGATAATATTGCCGTCGCTTTATGGGAGCGTGAGTTATGAGACCACTTGGTCAAGTAATTGATCAGCGTTATCGGATTACCGCTTTTTTAGGCGCTGGTGGCATGGCCGAAGTCTACGAAGCTAAAGATATTATTATGCGGCGTTTAGTCGCGGTCAAAATCATCAAAGATGATGTGCTCGATAATCCGCAAAATGTTTTACGTTTTGAACGTGAAGCACGCGCGGCGGCATCACTTGATCATCCAAATATTGTCGCTGTTTTAAACTTAGGTAGTGACGATGGTCATCCTTATATGGTTAATGAATTAATTAACGGTGTAAATTTAGGTGCAGCCTTAGAGACACGCACTCGCTTTACACATCGGGAAACACTTGATATCATCAATCAACTTTGTTCAGCGGTCATCTGCGCACATGAAAATGGTGTTATTCATCGCGATATCAAACCAGCAAATATTTATATGACACCTGCTGGGATTATTAAACTTGGTGATTTTGGAATTGCGCAAATTTTAGCTTCCCCAAAAATGACTAATAGCCAAGATATTATTGGTTCTGCACATTATTTAGCCCCGGAAGTGTCGCAAGGAAAGTCAGCTTCGATTCAAAGTGATTTATATGCAATTGGCGTCACCTTTTTCGAAATTGCCACTGGTCATTTACCTTATGAAGCAGAAACAAATGTAGCGATTGCCGTCAAGCATATTAAAGAAAAATTTCCAAGTCCACGCAAATATTTACCGCTTTTTCCCAAAGCAATGGAAAAGATTATGCTCAAAGCATGCAAGAAAAATCCGCGTGATCGATATAAAACTGTGCGTGATTTTCAAAAAGAAATTCAAAATCTACTGGCGAATCCAAATTTATTAAAGCCCCGCCAATCATTCTTTGTTCGCTTTTTTGGTTTTGCCACAGATGAATGAGTATAATAAGACTAACAGTTGATTAGAAAGTGAGTCAGTTTATGAAAAAGCCATTATCAATCGCCCCATCATTATTATCAGCAGATTTCGCTCATCTTGCTGATGAGATTAATCGTGTAAGCCAAGCGGGATTACATTATCTACATTTTGATGTTATGGACGGTCACTTTGTGCCAAACATAAGTTTTGGCGTGCCGATTCTAAAAGCAATTAATCGTTTAAATTCCGGCTTAATTAATGATGTTCATTTAATGATTAGTGACCCACTTAAATATGCACCCGACTTTATTAAGGCTGGCGCTGATATTATCACTTTTCATGTAGAGGCATGTGCGACACATGAAGAAGTTATTTCATTAATTAATCTACTCAAAAAGGCTAAAGTACAAATCGGTGTTTCGCTTAAACCAGCAACACCAGTTCAAATTATCGAACGATATTTAGCTATGGTTGACTTAGTGCTTGTGATGAGTGTGGAACCCGGTTTTGGTGGACAAGAGTTTATGCCAAATGCATTAGAAAAAATCCGCGAACTAGTAAAAATTAAGCAAGCTAATGACTTACATTTTGTGATTGAAGTCGATGGTGGAATTAATGAAGTGACCGCTCCCTTAGTCCGCGCATCTGGCGTCGATATTATTGTCGCGGGCTCCTATTTATTTGGACACACCGATTTTAAAAAACGTGTGGAGTTATTACAAAATGACGAATAGTCCATTATCCTTTACACTTGTCATCGCTGTTTTCTTGTTTCTAGCAATTGACTTAATTGCCAGTCAAGAAAGTTTTTTTCGGCAACAACAAAGCCGTTTTAATTTTTTAAATTCATTACCTTTTGAGCTTTCTCAAGGTGCGCATAAAAGCTTTTTACCGATTCATTTTGGTTTAATCTCACTAAGTATGTTGAGTTATATTTTATTTCCAATTATTGTACTGCCAAGTGGATCAACCCAATTTTATTACTCCATTATCATTTATGTGATGATGGCGATTTCCGGCTTGATTATTTTATCGTTATTTATCATTACAATGAACAATTATCGACTTCATTTATTTGCCCTTGCTTTACTTTTTGCGACAACAATTGGGGAGTCAGTTGGACTTACACTTTATTTGTTGCAATCACCCTTTGGTTCATATCCATTACCACTGGCGTTTTTTGCGGCGGTTCCAGCAATTCTCACTTTAGGATTTGCCTTCAATCCACGCCTCAGCAAATGGCCGATAATGGATAAGCGCGAACTTCAAGATGGTACTTTGCAAATTCTGCGCCCACGATATTTTGTCCTAGCCTATACAGAATGGGCATTAATAATGATTAATCTTATCTTTGTTCTTTACTTTTTCATTGTTAGTGTGCTTTAATTTCAACGGTATAACTGCAATATCATATTCTCAAGGAGGACCGAATAATGATTACAATCTATCAACAAACTGATGGTAATTTACAAGCAAAAAGCGGCGATATTACCCTTCTTGACGAACTCAGTCCGGGGATGTGGATTGATTTAATTGCCCCATCTTATGACGACATCATTGCCGTTAGTCAAGCGACGGGAATAAATGCGGAACTGCTCTTAACGACCCTCGATAGTGAAGAAAGTTCACACGTTGAAAGCGAAGATGGGGATTTACTCATCGTTTTAGACGCGCCACTTATCATTGATGATCACGGACAAAAATATGAAACAACACCAGTTTCGCTCGCCTACAACAAAGATTATTTTGTAACGATTGCCGTTCAAGATATTCAAATTATGCCGATGACATTAGCAAAAAACCGCAAGATTAACCCAGCCAATCATGTTCATTTTACTTTAATGGTATTTAACCGTTTATCAGCCTTATTTATTTATTACTTAAAGAAAATTGATGGAGCAACACGTGAACTTTCGATTCGGTTACGCTCATCATACAAGAACAAAGAACTTTATGAGTTATTAGATTTCTCGACGACGATGGTATATTTTTCAACCGCCTTAAATGCCGATATTGCGACCTTGATGCAATTGAAGCGCCTGCCAGGTTACAAAAATCAAGAAGAAGAACTTGATTTTATTGAAGACGTTGAAATAGAACTTAATCAAGCGCGGGATATGGCGAATGTGTTCCGCGATGTATTATCATCAACAATGGATGCTTTTGCTTCGATTATTTCAAACAATTTAAATATTGTAATGAAAACATTTGCCGTTGTTTCGATTGTGTTAACTGTCCCGACAATTATTGCAAGTCTTTATGGTATGAACATTATCAATATTCCATTAGCCGATAATCCTGGCGCTTTTTGGATTGTCTTATTAATTTCTGCTGTTCTAGCAGCGATTAGCGGGGTCTTTTTATTTCTCTATCAAAAGACAATTCGCCGGAAATAATCAGCAAGTAGATATAAAAAAAGCGTCGCATGAGCGACGCATTTTTTGTTTCAGGATAATTAGGCTTTTTTCGCCGTTTTATTTAACGTGCGATAAGCACGTGTCGACATACGGATGGTGCGCACAGTACCATCAATATTGATCTTAAATGGTTGTAAATTCACATTCCAACTGCGACGGGTCGCCCGTAAAGAGTGCGAACGATTATTACCACTGATTTTATGTTTTCCGGTTACCGGACAAACTCTTGCCATATTGCCACCTCCAAAAAAAGATTTTGCTTATAGATAATAGCATAAGCACTTAGTGAGAGCAAGAAAAAACATCGGAAATTAGAATTTCGTTTTTGGATAGCGAATTTGATACTCTTCTTGAGAAATTAAATGCTTACAGCGCTCGATTACCGCTTGATAGATTTTCATTTCACTATCCATCGGTAAGTAGCGTTCATGGCCTTGTTTTGTATAGAAAAGTAAGACTTTATGTTTTTCGCTATAAACTTGATCAATGTAAAGAATATCACTGTAATAGTAGACAAGTAATTTATTGCCTTTGTGGTGTGTTAGTGATTTTTTCCCAATCTCATACCAGTTCATTTTAATTCCAAGAATCATTGTAATTAAAGCGATAACAATTGGTAAGGTCACAAACAAAATATCGCCGGCGAGCGGTGGCCACTTCCACGAACCAAAGGTAAAATAAAAAATTGCCGCCATAACAATACCAGCGATTGTATAATTTAAAATCGTCTTGCGTGGAGATGCATAAACTTTCATATGGCTAGTATAGCAATTAGGGGCGTAATTTGCACGATTTTTTACCGATTTTCCCTTTAAGCCCATAGTGGAAATATGGTAAAATATTTTTGAATAGGCGAGGAGGAAAAAAATGAGTTTATTTACGATTATTCCTGATAAATTTTTTTCCATTCTCGCGTCGCCAAACCGCGAGATTTATGCCGATGCCCTTGTTGTTTTATTTCAATCGCTAAAGACCGATGAACTCGCGATGAAAAAAAGCGACTACGTCCGTACCTTGCGCGATAAAGCGACTAATGAAATTCTCAAGTTTGATCTTGCTGCTGATGAAGATAGTGAAATGAGTGATGAAGAAGAAGCCAATCAAATATCCAATCAAACGCTAGCGACGAAAACAGCGGCGATTGTTCGACGCTTAGAAGAAACTGGTTGGATTGATATCCAAATCGACGGTAATGACTTCGAAGAATATATCGCTCTTCCTTCCTACTCAATTCAGTTTTTAGAACTAATTAATGAAATCATCACAAAACGTGAAGGCGAATATGTTTCGCTAGTTCATGCGACCTATAGCGAACTCCGGCTTGAAGATGATCATCCCGATGAATTCATGTATGCAACGTTGATGCGCGCTTACGAGAATACGCGGGAATTACGGACCGAACTTGTCACACTTGGTCACTCAATTCGAATTTTCCAAAATCGCTTAGGCCGCGTTTTTTCGACAAACTCGATTTTGCATGATTATTTTGATAATTATAAAGACCACGTTTCCGATCGTTATTATCACCCTTTAAAAACATTTGATTCGGTCGCTAAATTTAAACGACCAATTGTGATGATTTTGCAACGCTGGTTGCGCGACGAAGAAATTCGGGCGTTACTAGTTAATCAAGCTTTAATCTACACCCGGAAAAAATCACCAACCGAGGTTGAACGTGATTTAATTACAAAAATTAACTATATTTGCGATATGTACGATACATTGAGCGAGATGATTAATCAAATCGATGAAAAACATCAAGATTATACAAAGTCTTCAGCAAGCAAAATTCTTTATCTCAATGCTCAAGACAAAACAATCAAAGGACATTTGGATAATATTTTCCGCTACTACGCCCAAGGCGTCTTAAGTGGCGTTGGTATTGTTCCATTAGTCCGAGACATGCAAGAAGCAATTGTGTTAAACCAACAAGGTTTCATTGATACAGATTCAGTTACATTACCGATTGTGCGTCAATATCGCCAAGAGAGTGAACCATTATCGATTATCGATTTTGGTGATGTTTCTGATATGCTTATGCGCGGCTTTTTGGATGAAACACGGAATGTTTTTACCGATGATCGCGTTTATGATTTTATGGAAACGGCATTTGGTGATTCCTCAGAAATGCGAATTGAAGAAATTTCATTACCCGACTTTGATGCCTTTATCCTGTTGATTTTAGCTTCGCTTAAGACGAATGATGAAAATTGTTTTTATACGATGGAAATGGAAGATGGCCAAATTATCTCACAAGGCTACTCCCTCCCACGTTTTATTTTTAAACGAAAGGAATTGGAAGTTTAATTATGTTTGAAGAAGAATTTGTTGCGCTTCCACGCAGCGAACAGGACCAATTTGCCACGGTTGTTAACAGTTTATTATCAAAATCGTTTATCGTGCGGGATTTATTTGATCGGCGTGAAAAAACGATGAAAATCAATCCACAATTTCGGTTTTTAGAACGCTATTACGATTTAGTTAATAGCTACCTTTCGTTTGCTGGTTGGGAGATGGAAAAAGATTTAATCAATGGAGTTTTTTCATTGCGAAATACGTATGATCAAAATCGCTATCGTCTTGACCGTGAAGTATCATTAATTGCTTTTGTTTTACGCCTAATTTATGAAAGCGAAAAAAGTGAAAGCAATCAAACAGGTGAATCAATTTATGTGACGACGCCAACGGTTTTAAAAGTAATGCTCGATCGTGGTATATCACTTCCGGGAAAACGTCTTTCAGGACGCTTGATTGGTAAATCCTTACGGGCGCTCAGTGTTTTTAATATCATCGCTCGCGTCAGTGGATCATTTGATGAAGGCAATGTGGCATTTTATATCACACCAGCGATTATTTACGCAGTCGATAACGACAAAATAGCGGCGATGTCGAATGCTCTCGATGAACTTGCTGCACGTGAAGGAGGTTCGCAAGAATGAAACTACTGAAACGGGCGAAAGTAATCAATTGGCATTACTTTTGGAATGAAACAATCGATTTTGAACAAATCGTCTTTTTAACTGGTCTGAACGCCTCGGGTAAATCAACGCTGATTGATGCGATGCAAGTCATCCTCTTAGGCGATACAAGCGGACGTTTCTTTAATAAAGCAGCGATGGATAAATCAAACCGCACTTTAAGAGGATATTTACGCGGCGAACTCGGTGACAATGTCGAAGGCGGTTTTCATTATTTACGCAATGGACGCTTTACTTCCTATATTGCATTAGAGTTTGCTGATCAAAAGTCATTAGAAACATTTACTGTTGGGTGCGTGTTTGATGTTTACGAAGATGGCAGTGAAGAACATCGGTTTTTTGCCCTAGACTTTGCCATTCCAGAAAATGAATTTATTACGAATAAAATCCCAATGGATTATAAAACACTCGTCGCCTATCTAAATGATACAAATAATGGAAAATTCACATTTTTTGACTCCAATCGGCAATATCAAGACTATATTAAGCGCCGCTTTGGTGGCCTCAAAGATAAGTATTTTTCCTTGTTGAAGAAGTCAATTTCTTTCACACCAATTACCGATATCACAACATTCATTACCGAATATGTTTGTGACCCACAAACAAATATTGACATCGTCCCGATGCAAGATAATATTTTGCAATATAAAAAATTAGAAAATGAAGCCTTAATTATGAAGGCAAGAGTCGAACGACTCGAAGAAATTTCGCACACGTATAAAATGTTTGAACAACAACGTGAAGAGATGCAAATTTCATCTTATCAAATTGAAAAAGCTGGTTATTATAACGATAAAAAACGCCTAGATTCATACTATGAACAAATTACTACGGCAAAACGTCGCCTAATTGATATTGATGTCGATTTAGCAGAAACTGATAAGATGATTGCTGACCTTCAACGCAAAAAAACACGCTATATTCAAGATAAAGCGAACTCCGATACCTATCGTTTAACCGATGAATTAACTGAGCAAAAACTTGAGGCGGAGAAACGCAAACAAGAATTAACCGCACAAAGTGCACTTGTAGTAAATAATTTAAATGGCTACCTAGCTAATTTTATCGCTGTTGCGCAAGGCTTAATTGATACGCTTGATGATTTTAACGCTGAGCGCTTAGAAAATGATCAACGTGATGAACTGCGCTTGTTAAAAGATAGCGCATTACAAGTACTTAATTTATCAATTAAATTACGTGATCAATATCTTGACCAAATTGAACTACTCGCTGCGGAAGATTTGCTCTCTTGGCGTGAAGCATTATCGCTTTTCCAACAACGGATTGCGGCTTTAAGTTTAAGCATTGGGCGTAATGTGACAACACTCGAACAAAAACTAGCCATGCTCAAACAACAAGAAGTCGATATGCATAGTGGCGGTAAATCTTATGAATGGGCGCTTTCGTCAATCAAAAGAAGTCTTCAAGATGAATTAACAAGGCGCCACGGCGAAGAAATACCCGTGATGATTTTTGCTGATTTATGTGACATTAAATCACCGAAGTGGGCAAATGCGATTGAAGGTTATTTGTACAATCAAAAATTTAATTTATTTGTCGAATCCGCTTATTATATGGAAGCTTATAACATTTTGCGGGATTTACTCGATAAAAATCACTATTATGGGACTACGCTGATTGACCAAGACCGCATTATCGAACGCAACTTCGAAGCGGATGCTCAATCACTCGCAGAAGAAATCATTACTGACCATCCTGGGGCCCGGGCTTATGCTAATTACCTAATTGGCCGACTTCGTAAATGTCAAAATCTCAATGAAGCCCGTAGCTCTGGTAACGGAATTACCGCTGATGGTGATTTATATCGCAATTTTGGCTTTGGTAAAATTAATCCACGCCTTTACCGCGAGCACATCATTGGCCGTTCGATCGGTCAAGATCAAATTGTTGCTAAACAAGCCGAAATCGCTTTAAATCAACAATTACTGACAACATTCCGCACTTTAAATAGCAAAATCAATGATGCTGGGCGCTTAGAAATTATCAATACCAATGAAATTAATAGCATTGTCAATATTCTTGATAGTCTTAAAGCTCTACCAGGTTTGGAAAAAACAATTGATTATTTAACAAGCGAACTATCTAAACACGATTTAACACAACTCGAATCTTTACAAAAACGGATTGATGCGATTGATGAAGATTTGCTTGATTTAGAAAAAGAACGCGCTGGCTATTTCGAGGAAAAAGGACGGCTCAATACACAGATGAATAATCTCATTAATGAGCGGATTCCGGAAGTTGAAAAAGCATGTAATACACGGCTTAAAACACTTGAAGAACACTATGATGTATTTCTTGTTAATGAAAAAGCTGAACCATTATTTGAAAAGCAAGTGCAAGAAGGTAAGACACCACTGGATATTATTGCTGAATATAATTTAGCATTTTCACATGCGCAATATCTTGTGAATAATCTCTACTCGCAATTGGTCAAATTACGTAAAGATTACGTGCGTGATTACCGCCTCACTTATGAAACAGATTTAAATGATAACATCCTTTATCAAGCTGAACTCAATGACATTCGTGAAGTCCAACTCCCATTATATGAAGGGAAAATTCATGATGCATATGAAAAGGCGATTACCCAATTTAAAAATGATTTTATTGCCAAGTTACGTGGGGCAATCGAAACGGTCGAAGATCAAATTGAAGAACTCAATCACGCATTAGGAGCATCGACGTTTGGTAACGATTCCTATCAATTTACCGTGCGTCCTTCGGCGACATATCGCGCTTACTATGACATGATTACCGATGATCTTTTGCTCGAAATTGATCAAGATGAAACGGCTTTTCTCGCCAAGTATGATCAGGTGATGAAAGACCTTTTTGCCCAAATTGCTTTAGCCGGTGATAAAGAAAATAATGCTGCAGTTTTAGCCAATGTGGAAAAATTTACTGATTATCGTAATTACTTAGATTTTGATCTTGTTGTGAAAGATAAAGCTGGTAATGAACAACGACTCTCAAAGATGATCAAAAAGAAATCCGGTGGTGAAACACAAACCCCATTCTATATTTCCGTGCTTGCTTCCTTTGCTCAACTTTACCACGTACAAGATAGTGGTGAACTCAGCAATACGATACGTTTAATTATCTTTGATGAAGCGTTCTCCAAAATGGATAGTGGTCGGATTCGTGAATCGATTCGCTTATTACGTAAATTCGGCTTACAGGCCATCGTTAGTGCGCCATCAGACAAAGTAGCCGATATCTCTGCCCTCGTTGATGAAACGCTTGTTGTCCTTCGTGGCAAAAACGCTTCGCACGTTCGCCTTTATGCCGAAGAAGAAAAAATTAGCGCTTAATTTTTAGACCACTATGTGGTCTTTTTTTATCACTTAGAAACAAGTACAATAGTAGTGCACGATGTTTAACAATTTAATGAATAATACTGCATAGGAGGCAACTATGGCGAATGAGAATGAAGTTGTAGCGATGCTTTTGGCCGGTGGCAAAGGCACAAGACTGAAAGACTTAACAAAAAAGAGTGCGAAACCCGGTGTCCCCTTTGGTGGTAAATACCGCATTATCGATTTTCCGATGTCCAACATCGCCAATTCTGATATTAACATTGTTGGTGTCATGACACAGTATGAATCGACATTTCTTAACTCCTATATTGGTAATGGTGATAAATGGGGACTCAATGGCGTACGCGCGTTAACAGCGACACTAACACCACGGCAAACCGAACAAGGCTCCAATTGGTATAACGGTACGGCCGATGCGATTTATCAAAATATTGATTTTCTCGATGAACAAAATCCGCGTTATGTTTTAATTCTTTCCGGAGATCACATTTATAAGATGGATTATCGGAAAATGCTTTCTAGTCACATTAAGGCGGAAGCGGATTTAACGATAGCTGTTATCGATGTCTCACTTAAAGAAGCCAGTCGCTTTGGTATTTTAAAGACTGATGAAAATGGCGATGTAACCGCCTTTATTGAAAAGCCGAAGAACCCGCCATCAACGCTTGCTTCAATGGGAATTTATATCTTTAATTATGATGTGCTGCGGCGCGAACTCATTAAAGATGCGAAAAATCCACAATCAAACCGCGACTTTGGTCAAGACATCATCCCCGAAATGTTGAGAAATCAAAATAAAATCCATGCTTATACTTTCCAAGGTTATTGGAAAGATGTTGGTACAGTCAACTCGTTATGGGAAGCGAATATGGATTTACTGGCGAGTGGACTCGATTCGGAAATATACCGCGATCTAGATGGGCTAACCATTTATACAGAAGACACAAAGTCAGTGCCACAATACATTGGAAAAAACGCCAAAGTGATTGATTCAATTGTTAACCAAGGTGCGATTATTCTTGGTGAAGTTTATCATTCAATTATTTCCAATGAAGTTTTTATTGCCGAAGACGCTACTGTAAGTGATTCGGTAATCATGCCGAATGTAATTATTCCAGAGGCAGCAACAATTGAATATGCGATTATTGATAGTGAAGCCGTTCTCCACACCGGTGCTAGTTATATCGGTACCGCTGATAATATTCTTTTAATTCATGGAAAGGATGGTTTTTAAATATGGATTATCAAAAAGTAATTGGTTTTCTCAACCTCCATCATTCACCATCACTTGGTCCGTTAACCGCTGATCGTCCACTCGCATCAACATCATTTCTTGGTCGATATGCTTTTATGGACTTTACTCTTTCAAATTTTACCAATTCCCGGATTGATGAAGTTGGTATATTAATTCAAACAAAACCCCGTTCAATTCTTAAACATCTTGGATCAAATAATACGTGGAACACGAACACGAAGACGGGTTTTGAAATTATAATGTATAACGAAGAAGCAATTGGCAATAAACGTTATAACAACGATTTTGCTAACATTCGTGCAAATGATTGGGTGCTGAAACGCTCGGATGCTGATTATGTTATTGTGGCGCCGGCACATTTTATTATGGCAATTGATTATCGGGAAGTTTTAGCTCAACATATTGCTTCGCATGCGCAAATCACTTTAGTTTATACTCCGGCGACGAATGCCCGTAATCATTTTATTGGTTCCGATGTTTTGACGCTTAATGAAGAAAAACTTGTTAGTGAAATTCGCCCCAATAAAGGGACAGTGAATAAAGCAAATATTTCGCTCGAAACATATGTGATTAATCGGGCAAAATTTATTGAATTAATGGAGAAGGCCGCGACTATTTCATCATTTTTCTGTCTCCATGATATTGTTTCTTATACGTGTGGAACAACCGAACGTGTTAATACTTATGCCTATCATGGTTATGTCCGCTGTTTTGATAGTCTAGAACATTATGTCGAATATTCGATGGAACTACTTGATTATTCAAATCGGGCAAAACTTTTTAGAGCAGATTGGCCAATTTATACGGTCACCCACGATACACCACCAACACGCTATTTACCAGAAGCTAATGTCCGTAATAGTTTTATTGCTAATGGTGCTCATATTCAAGGAAATGTCCGCAATTCGATTATTTCCCGTGGTGTTGTAGTCGGCGCTAACAGCAAGGTGAGCAACGCGATAATATTATCTTCGACTGTGATTGGGGAGAATATTGAAATTGATCATGTGATTATTGATAAATACTGTAAAATTCGTCATGCAAAATCGCTTAAAGGCGAGAAAGGTAAGCCACTTTACATCAAACAAGGAGATCAAATTTAATGCGCATATTAATGGTGGCAAGTGAAGTCAATCCATTTGTGAAAACTGGTGGTTTGGCCGATGTCGTCTATGCCCTTAGCAAAGAAGAAGCCATCTTACATCATGAAGTAAGTGTTGTTTTACCGCTTTATAATTTGATTCAAAATAAAAAGCAATTTCCAATGCGGCAAATTGCAAGTTTTGACGTTCATCTTAGTTGGCGTCGCCAAATTGCGACTATTTTCCAAACTTTTGTTGATGGGATTACCTACTATTTCATTGGTAATGATTTCTATTTTAATCGTGAAGGAATTTATGGTTATCAAGATGACATTGAACGCTTCGCCTTTTTTAATCGCGCAACACTTGCCTTAATAAATTTTTTAAACAAACCATTTGATATTATTCATGCTCATGACTGGCAAGCGGGTATGCTTCCCGTATTAGTGCGGGAAAATGAGCGGGAAAATTCATTATTTACCGGAACAAAATTTGTTTTAACAATTCATAATCCGGCTTTCCAAGGAATGTTTGATCCTAATCTATTGCCGGATTTATTTGAATTGAGTTTTGATTTATATGAAAATGGCGCTGTCCGTTTTCATCAACAAGCGTCTAGTCTTAAAGCAGCAATCATTTACTGTGATAAAATCACCACTGTTTCACCAACCCATGCCATAGAGCTATTAACGCCAGAAGGCTCAAAAGGCTTAGATGCTGTGATTAATTATCGGAAAGATGATTTTATTGGCATTCTTAACGGGATTGATTATGCCGAGTTTAGTCCGGAAACAGATTATTTAATTGCGAAAAACTTTTCCTCCAAAAATTATATTAGTGGAAAAAAAGCCTGCAAAGTTGATTTACTCAAACACCTTGGTTTACCAAGCGAAAGCGAACAACCGGTTTTTGGTTTAGTTAGTCGTCTAACATGGCAAAAAGGGCTTGAACTTTACCTCCCAGGAATGGAAATGCTCCTCCAACGTGGTTCGATTGTTATTGCCCTAGGTAGCGGGGAGTATCAATACGAACAAGCACTCGAAAACCTGCGGGCAACCTATCCAAATCAAGTTGGAATTTATATTGGTTATAATCATGAACTCGCCCATAAAATCTATGCTGGTAGCGACTTTTTCGTAATGCCATCTTTATTCGAACCATGTGGGTCCGGTCAAATGATTGCCCAACGCTATGCAACACTACCAATTGTGCGTTTAACCGGTGGTTTAAAAGATTCGGTTGTGATTTATGATGGACAAAATGCTAAACAGGCGAATGGCTTCGGATTCGAAGAATTTCAGCCTTATTGGATGAACTTAACACTCGATTATGCGCATCGCATTTATCGCAATAAACCGGTATTACGCCAACTAATGCGCAATGCGTTAAAAGTTGATAATACTTGGCTTCGCTCGGCAACAAAATATCTTGAATTATATGAATCTGCCCTTGGAGGTAAAAAATTATGATTACTTTCAATCCTCTTTATTTACTCGCCTTAATCCCATTTGTCGTAGCCAGCGTCCTCCATTTGATATTTGCATTTCGAGGAAAAGATGGAGCGCGTGCAATTACTAAATTAATATTAATTCCGGCCTTAAGTATTTATCCGATTGTTGTTGACCGTTCCGCCACTACATTAATCTTAGCCTTATTATTTGCTTATATGGGCGATATATTTATGATTTATAAAGATAATCGCAAATCACTTTTAGCGGGTTTTATTACTTTTGCCCTCGCGCATATCGGCTATATCACGATTTTATTATTAAAAATCGGTATTGATAAACTTCCGTCATACCCGTGGATTATTGGTGCCCTCGTGCTGTTATTAGGTGGCAGTTTCTTATTTATTCAACTACTATTTAAAAATAAAGCAGGGGCTTTTAAATATGTGATGGTCGCCTATTCATTTTTATTGGTTGCCGAACTTGTCATTGCTGGCTATGGGATGATTCTTGCTCCAAGTGTCTGGTCAATTTTAATCTTATTTGGCATCATCCTCTTTATCAGTAGCGATACCTATCTTGGTATTACAATCTTTCTTAAACCAAATAAACTCGATAATTTTTATGTGATGATTCTATATTTAGCTGCTCAACTAGTAATTGTGATGAGTTTATTACATTATTAAGGCGGACTTTTATTAATAATTAATTTAATATGTGCTACAATAACAATGAATTTAGGCACTAACGAAGAACTTTTTCTTAATAGCGACTACCGAAGGTGAAAGGGTAGAAGAAAATACTTCGATCTCCGCCACAAACAAATTCTGTCCTGCGCATTAAGCAGATAATGAGTGTCAAACAAATGACAAATTAAGGTGGTACCGCGGCAAAGTCGCCCTTATGTATCACTTTTTTATTTGGAGGAATTAACTATGGGTTATGATTACAAAAATATCGAGCCAAAATGGCAAAAAATATGGCGGGAACGCGAAGAATATCGCGTTGATATGTACGACTTTAGTAAGCCTAAATATTATGTGCTGGATATGTTTCCTTATCCATCTGGTCAAGGTTTACATGTTGGTCACGCCGAAGGCTATACAGCAAGTGATATAATCGCCCGAATGAAACGCATGCAAGGCTATAACGTTTTGCATCCAATCGGCTGGGATGCTTTTGGCCTACCCGCCGAACAATATGCGATTAAAACAAATCATCACCCCATGGAATTTACCAAACATAACATTGATAATTTCCGTGTGCAAATTCAAAAACTTGGATTTAGTTATGACTGGTCTAAGGAAATCAATACAACAGATCCCAGTTATTATCACTGGACCCAGTGGATTTTTAAAAAAATGTTTGATCATGATCTCGCTTATGTTGATGAAAAGCCGGTAAATTTTTGTCCAGAACTCGGTACCGTGCTGGCTAACGAAGAAGTAATTGATGGTCATTCAGAAGTTGGTGGCTACCCAGTAATCCGCAAAATGATGCGGCAATGGGTGTTACGGATTACAAGTTATGCGGAAAAATTACTTGCGGGTTTTGATCAAATCGATTGGCCGGTGTCAACACTGGAAATGCAAAAAAACTGGATTGGTCGCTCGGAAGGCGCTGTGATTACTTTTCAAGTTGATCACCAGCCGGAATTATCATTTGAAGTTTTTACAACGCGGGTCGATACTCTTTATGGTTGCTCTTATTGTTGCCTTGCCCCCGAGCATCCATTAGTCCAACAAATTGTGACCCCCGAGCAAGCACGTGCTGTACAAGTTTATATTGCTGAAGTCGGTCGTAAAAGCGATCTTGACCGGACAGAATTAAACAAAGATAAATCCGGTTGTTTTTTAGGTGCTTATGCGATTAATCCAATTAACAACAAACGTGTTCCAATCTATATTGCCGACTATGTTCTACTGAGCTATGGTAGTGGCGCTGTAATGGCAGTGCCTGCCCATGATCAACGCGATTATGAATTTGCTCATAAATATCAATTACCCCTGATTGCTGTTCTCGAAGGTGATATTTCATCGCAAGCAATGGTTGATGATGCGCCCCACATAAATTCGGATATTGCCAATGGCTTGTTGATAGCGGAAGCAAAAACGGTCATTTTAAATAAACTTATTAGTCAAAATGCTGGTCGTAAGTCAATCAATTATAAGCTTCGTGACTGGTTATTCAGTCGTCAACGTTACTGGGGGGAACCAATCCCAACCGCAACCTATCTTGATACGGGTGAGATTTTTGTGTTACCCGAAGATCAACTGCCATTAGTGTTACCGGACTTAGCCGAATATAAACCATCGGGAACTGGAGAATCACCACTTGTTCATGCAAAAGATTGGTTGAATTTTTCGCTGGACGGCCGCGCTGCCATCCGTGAAACAAATACAATGCCGCAGTGGGCGGGATCTTGTTGGTATTACTTGCGTTATCTTGATCCGCATAATGATAAGATGATTGCCGACCCTAGTTTAATTAAACATTGGCTACCAGTTGATTTATATATTGGTGGTGCCGAACATGCGGTCTTGCATTTACTGTACGCGCGTTTTTGGCACAAATTTTTATTAGATCAAAAAATAGTCTTTACACCCGAGCCATTTAAGCGTTTATTCCATCAAGGGATGATTCTTGGTAGCAATGGTGAAAAAATGTCGAAATCACGCGGTAACGTTGTAACGCCCGATGATATTATTGAAAATTATGGGGCCGATACGCTACGTGTCTATGAAATGTTTATGGGCCCACTTGAGGCATCATTACCTTGGTCAGATAATGGACTTGATGGGGCTAAACGCTGGCTTGACCGTGTTGAACGCCTTTTCTCTGATGATGATTTACGTAAAAAAATCGTCAATGAAAATACCCAAGAATTAGACTATTCATACAATTATTTAGTTAAAAAAGTCACTGATGATTTTGAAAATTTACGTTTTAACACGGCGATTAGTCAAATGATGATATTTATTAATGATTGCTATAAAGCAAATACGATTTACCGCCAATATTTAATTGGTTTCGTGAAAATGCTTGCATGTATCGCCCCGCATTTAGGTGAAGAACTTTATCAGACACTCGGACATCAAGAGCTCGTTACGTATGCTCCTTGGCCGACCTATGAAGAAGCGAAACTTGTGCAAAATACGGAGAATATTGCTGTTCAAGTTAACGGGAAACTGCGCACCACTTTAAGCGTGGCGACTGATAGTACAAATGAAACTTTACAAATGTTAGCACTTGAAGATGAAGCAATCAAAAAACACACAGCGGGATTGACGATTGTAAAAGTTATCATCGTTCCGCATAAAATCGTCAATATCGTCGCACGGTAGGAAATTTATGAATATAAATCTCCAACTCGCGCAAGAATTAGCTCTGAGCGAACAACAAGTTAATACCGTCATCAATCTAATCAATGATGGCAATACAATTCCGTTCATCGCCCGTTATCGCAAGGAAATGACCGGTAGTCTTGATGATGAAGTATTGCGCAAATTTGATGAGCGCTATCGATATTTATTAAATTTTACCCAACGACTTTCAACAATTGAAAAAAGTATAGCGGAACAAGATAAACTTACAGATGAGATTGCCAAAGCCTTGCAAGATGCTACAACATTAGCGGAACTTGAAGACATTTATCGTCCTTATAAACCAAAACGCGAAACACGTGGTTCAAAAGCACTTGATGCGAACTTAGGGCCATTAAGTGAAATAATTGAAAAGCAAAACGATCGTCGGCCTTTTAAAGATATTGTCGCGCCATTTATAGATGTAGAAAAAGGTATTAATAATGAAATCGATGCATTAGCAGGTGCGCTTGATATCATTGCCGAACGGATTGCTGATGTAGCTAAATACCGGCAACAAATACGATTAATTATTAAACATTTTGGGAAAATCACGACTAGTAAAAACGGAAATGACCAAGATGGTGTTTTTCAGATGTATTACGATTATCAAGAAGCTGTTAGCGCAATTCGTCCGCACCGCGTTTTAGCGATCAATCGCGGTGAAAAACAAAAAGTTTTAAAAGTTAATATCGTGATTAATGACGATGATGCAGTTGAATTTATTGCTAAACAAGAATTGCTCAGCAATGGAATATTTAAAGCGGAAATGCAGCGGGCGATAAAAGATAGTTACAAACGCTTAATTTTTCCCTCGCTTGTTAATGAAATTCGTGCGGAGTTAACGGAAATCTCTGAAGATGCTTCGATGGAAGTATTTCAAGCTAACTTGAAACAATTACTACTTGAAGCGCCACTTGTTGGTAAAACAATTTTAGGTTTTGATCCAGCTTTTCGGACCGGATGTAAACTCGCGGTGATTGATAAAAATGGCCAAGTGCTTGATAAAACAGTAATTTATCCAACACTTCCGCACCAAGATGTTAAAGGTGCGCGTGCGAAACTCAAACAATTAATAACAAAATATCAAATCGATTACATCGCTCTAGGTAATGGAACTGCTTCGCGGGAGTCTGAACAATTTTTACGGACTTTTATCGAAGAAGAGCATCTCACGGTTCGCTATATCATTGTTTCAGAAGCCGGCGCATCAGTTTATTCCGCTTCAAAATTAGGCGCAGAAGAATTCCCAACTTATCACGTTGAAGAGCGCAGTGCTGTGAGCATTGCCCGACGTTTACTTGATCCACTTGCCGAGCTCGTTAAAATCGATCCAAAAGCGATTGGTGTTGGTCAATATCAACACGATATGAATCAAAAGAAATTAGGGGAACGCCTAAGTAGCGTCGTTGAAGATTGTGTGAATAGTGTTGGAGTTAATGTAAATAATGCCTCAATTTCGCTATTAACGTATGTTTCGGGTATCAGCAAAACAATTGCCCAAAACATTGTTATTTATCGAGCAGAAAATGGCCCTTTCATTAAACGTGAACAACTATTAAAAGTCGCAAAACTTGGCCCCAAAGCCTATGAACAGTGTGCGGGATTTTTACGTATTCCAAATCACAATCCGCTCGATAATACCGCTGTTCATCCCGAATCATATGCTGTCACAAAAAAACTTTTACAAGTTGCTAATTTAAATATCGATCATATTGCGACCGATCAGTTTGCTACCACCTTAAAAACGCTTAATCTTAATGCTATAGCTAGTCAATTAAAGGTCGGATTACCTACTTTAAATGATATCGTTAATGAACTATTAAAACCTGGACGCGATCCGCGTTTAGAAGCAGTTGGAGCGCATTTAAGTCATGAAATTACTGATATCAAAGATTTAAAAATTGGTTTAATTCTTGAAGGAACTGTGCGTAACATTATGGATTTTGGTTGCTTTGTTGATATTGGTGTTCATGTTGATGGTCTTGTTCATATTAGCGAGATTGCCAACCAATTTATTAAGCATCCACTTGATGCTGTATCCGTTAATCAAGTTGTAAAAGTCAAAGTGATTGGTATCGATCTTGCCCGTAAACGCATCTCTTTATCAATTAAACAAGCACGCTAATTGTTGTAACTAACAAAAAGCATTATAATTTATGTGCACGATACCTAGATTTCTAGGATGGTAGCGGAGGAAAAACATATGATTTTGACCGTGGATTTAGGCAATACCGCCATCCATTTGGGATTTTATCAAGGTGATACCTTGGTAAAAACATGGGCGACTTCAAGCGATTTACGTAAAGAAAAGAGCGAATATCTTACGCTCTTTAAACGTTATATCAGTGATGAAGGTATCGATCCGACCCAAGTGCAGGGTGGTATTTTATCTTCTGTTGTCCCGCCTTTAACAAATGTAATTAAAGAAGTGTTTGAAAAACTATTTGATATTAGAATACAAGTTGTTGGTCGGCGTTTAAAAACTGGATTAGCAATTCATATTGATAAGCCCGATGAACTTGGAGCAGATTTAGTCGCAAGTGCGGTTGGTGCCAAAGATAAATTCGGTTTTCCGCTTTTAATTATTGATTTAGGAACTGCGAATAAAATTTCGATTATTGATCAAACAGGTGCATTTATCGGAGCTGTATTTACTTCCGGTTTACGCGTGTCAATTGATGCCCTTATTGTTAAGACCGCACAACTCCCGCATGTTTCGTTGGAACGTCCAACCCACGTGATTGGAAGAAACACGATTGATGCAATGAATTCTGGCGCAACTTATGGTACGGCTAGTATGCTAACTGGTCTAATTGGTAAAATTGAACAAGAACTCGGATATCAAACTAAACATATTCTTTTGGGCGGAAATGCTCCGTTTGTTCGCGAACTTTTAGCCGATAATGTGATCTATGCCCCCGATTTACAACATTGGGGATTAAAACTTATTTATGATAAAAATTTTGGAGAACGTTCTTTATGAGTAACCCGCGGATTCGCGCAATAACATTGGATGCGATGTTTATCGCCATCCTCGCGCTGATGACTTTTATCCCACAATTTGGTTTCATTTTTGTTAATGCCAATCTATCGTTGACATTAATTCCGTTACCAGTACTAATCGGTGTTTATATTGGTGGTTATAAACGCGGGATTATTTATGGCACAGCTTTTGGTGTCTTAAGTTTTATTAAAGCTTTATCATCACCAGGAACGGATTCGTTACTTTTCACTAATCCGGTGGTAGCAATTGCGCCGCGGATTATTTTTGGTCTTATCGCCGCTTTCTTATTTGCCGTTGTTAAACGTTATTTTAGTGAAAAAAAAGGCTATCTAATTTACCTCGGAATCGCAAGTGGCATTGCCTCATTACTACATGGAATCATCACCTTAACATTTGCTGGGATTTTCTTCCCGCAAATTTGGCCATTATTCCTTCTTATTCTTTTAACAAATACGACAGTGGAAGCAGCTGTAAGCGGAATCCTTGTTCCAATAATTATTTCCGCTTTGCGAGTGATTTTACTACATTATGATTTAGGTATCACAAAAACCAATAAACGGGTTTCTCATGATGAAATTACTCCAGAAAAATAGTAAAATAGACCTTGGAGTTAAAAGTTATGGAAATTGATTATAAAAAACTTGTATCGCCGTATATGACCACGGCCATAAATAATCTTGCTGAATGGATTAAAATTCCCTCCGTGCTCGATAATAGCAGTGTAAAAAAAGGTGCCCCATTTGGACCTGAAGTGCAAAAAGCTCTTCAATACATCGGTCAATTAGCAGAAAACGATGGTTTTAATGTTGATTATTGCGATGGTTATTGCACAGAAATTTCATTTGGAAATGGTCCGCGCACAATTGGGATTTATGCACACGCTGATGTTGTGCCTGCGACTGGAAATTGGAAACATCCCGCTTTTGGCGGGCAGATTGATCAAGGAAAAATGTTTGGCCGCGGGACGAGTGATGATAAAGGGCCAGCGATGAGTGCATATTATGCGCTTAAAGCTTTAAAAGATGGCAATTTAATTAATAATTTTCGCGTTGTACTCGTAATTGGCGGAAATGAAGAAAATGGTAGTCGGTGTCTTGACTATTACTTTCATATTCTTAAAAAGCCTTATGCTGATTTTGGTTTTACACCAGATGGGAATTTTCCGCTAATTTATGGTGAAAAAGCGATGAGCAATTTCACATTAGAAAGCGACATTGATTTCGCGCCAATCAGCGAAATTAATGCTGGCTTGGCGGGAAACCTCGTCATTGATCAAGCAATTGCTAAGGTGCAATATGATGAAAACATTTTACCGGCACTCGAAACTAGTGGCTATTCTTACCAATTTGTAAAAGAAGGCGCGCGTGCCGTTATTACTATCTTTGGAAAAAGTGCGCATGGTTCAGTGCCCCATCTTGGTGATAATGCCGGTTTAAAACTTTTAGCTTTTCTTGGTGAATATTATCGTTTATATCCCCTGACTAAAATTGCGCGCTTATTCAAAGATTCTACCGGTCATGAACTTGGTGTATTTTGTGAAAGCGAAGCACTCCATCAAACAACACTTAATGTGGGTATTATTTCTTATAATAATCAACATTTCTCAATGCTTGTGAATTTCCGCTATCCAGAAATTGTTGAACCTGTTTCGACGTTAGCAAAGATTCAAGATGAAAGTCAGCCATTTGTGGTGAATTTAAAATCTGAAGCCCCCTATTTGTTATTCAATCCCGAGAGTTCTTTTATTAAGACACTTCTTAATGTATATCAAGTTGAAACTGGTGATTATACTCATTTACCAGAAACTATCGGTGGCGGAACTTATGCAAAAGAAGCAAAAAACACGGTTGCTTTTGGATCGGCTTTTCCTGGAAGAGATGATTTAATTCATTCACCGGATGAACACATTCACCTCAGTGATTTTGAATTATCAATGGCGTTATATGCCCACGCTATTTATGACTTAGGGAGTAAAGATGCGCTTAAAATATAGATCGTGGGCGCTCCCCTATTTATTGAGCCATAAAGAAGTCGTATTTGATCGTCCGGATATTGACACTCCGGAGTTTCTATCCTTGTTTGCGCAACCAGAAACAATGTTAGAAATTGGGGCGGGCAAGGGTGATTTTATCATTGAGATGGGTTTAAATCATCCCAATCAACGGTTTATTGCTGTAGAAAAAAATCTTAGTGCAGCAGCGATTACTGCCAAGAAAATTGTTGAAAACAAATTGAGTAATGTTTTTGTCATCTATGAAGATGTTAATAACTTTATTAAAAAAATCCCAAGTGCGAGCATTCAAAAGATTTTTTTAAATTTCTCTGATCCTTGGCCGAAAGTCCGTCATCACAAACGGCGGCTCACAAGTGAGCACATCATTGGTGAATATGCGCGTATCCTTGTTAGTAAAGGTGAAGTCCGGATGAAAACCGACAACGTGAATCTATTTAATTTCTCGATTGATAATTTCCGCGCCTATAATTGGCATATTCGTTATTTATCTTACTCCTATGATGGTAAAGATTCCTATGATGCGATTAGTGAATACGAACGTAATTTCCGTATTGATGGCGTCGCAATTTGTCGTTTAGTTGCTAAGAAAGGAAGCAAAACTTATGTCACTAACCCTACACCAACTCCAACTGTTTGAACGCTTCACACAAATTGATGGCATCGCTGGTCAAGAAGTCGCTGTTGCGAGCGCCCTCCGCGCTATCTACGAAGGTCTCGGATTTGAAATTATTAGTGATAATCTCGGTTCAGTCGTCGCCCACAAACCGAGCAAAAATCCGAATGCAATAAAAGTCTTAGTTGTTGGTCATATGGATGAGGTTGGCTTTATTGTCACCGACATTTGTCCAAATGGAATGATTAAATGTGATCCTGTTGGTGGTTTAAACCCACAAACGCTTTTGGCTTCACGTGTAAGATTAAAAATTGGGCCCAACCAGTTTGTTTCGGGTTCGATTGATGCAGTTCCACCCCACCTAATGAAAGAAGAAGACCGCGACCATCCAGTAAAAATTGATCAAATGCTATTTGATTTTGGTTTCCGGAGCAAGCAAGAAGCACTAACATCTGGAGTAAATATTGGTCAAATGGTTGTTGTCGAAGGGCCGCTTACCATCTTGAATAATGGTCAAAGGTTGCTGGCGAAAGCTTTCGATAACCGGTATGGTATTGTACTTGGAATTGATGTGTTAGAAGAGTTGAAAGAGATAAATCTTGATATTGATTTATATGTCGGTGCCACAGTCCAAGAAGAAGTTGGAACACGCGGTGCGGCAACATTAGCACATAAAATTCATCCCGATTTAGCAATTGTCCTAGATTGTTCACCGGCACGTGATTCGACGGGAGTTAAAAGTGAACTTGGTCAACTTGGGGGCGGTGTTTTAATTCGCTTCTACGATCGCAGTATGATTGCTTTTCCAGAATTACTTGATTATCAGAAATTGGCCGCTGATCAAGTAGGAGTTAAATATCAATATTTTGATTCTCCGGGCGGTACTGATGCGGGAGCAATTCACTTAAAGTACGATGGTATTTTGACATTGACGCATT
This sequence comes from Bacilli bacterium, assembly GCA_028705995.1. Lineage (GTDB taxonomy): Bacteria > Bacillota_I > Bacilli_A > RFN20 > CAG-826 > JAQWCH01. Next base: position 69,385 of record JAQWCH010000001.1, read on the forward strand.
GTATCTGTGCCCGCAATATTCATACGGCGGCTTCGGTAATTGATACAGATGATTATCAAGCAGCTAGAAGCAGTTTAATTTATATGCTTAAAGATTTAAATCGTGACCAATTAGTTAAATGGGCGGAAGCACGGCGATGAGATATGGACTTTTTTATCACTATCAATTACTTGGTGATGTCTTATTAATTGACTTATTACCAGAACTCCCCAATCATCAAGAAGTTCGTGGACGTGTGCATGTGCTTTATGCTGGCGATAAAATTGTTGGATATAACATTTTTGCGATTAGTGAAATTGTAAAAATTAAAGCAAAAGGTCTAATTGTTCTTCCTTCAAAACCATTAATTGATGTCATAAACTCTTTATTAGTTGCGGAACATTTACAGGCGCTACCATTAATTGAAGATAGTGGTTTCTGTGTAGGAAAAATTCTTAGCGTTGAACCTCATCCCCAAAGTGAACATTTGCACATCACGACAGTCGATGTGGGTAATGAAATACTAACCATTGTTTGTGGAGCGGCAAATTGTCAAAGCGGTCTCGTCGTGCCTGTTGCACGACCAGGTGCAATTATGTTTGATGGTACGCGAATCATTCCAACAGAATTACTCGGTGTTGCTAGTTCAGGAATGCTATGTTCCTCTCGTGAGCTCGCAATTAGTGATCAAGCTGGTTTACTCGTTCTTGATTGCGACTTAAAACTGGGCAGCGACTTTTTCCTTTTAGGAGGTAATTAAGATGAGTGTCAATGAGATTGAATTAAAAAAAACTGGTCAAATTACGCGTTTAACAAATAATACTTTTCAATTTCCCCAGCAAATCGCTGATGGTTTTTACGCTGCCAACTATTTTTTGAAATCACGGCAAATTGTCGCTAAATTTATGCCTAACCACATTGTTACGTGTCAATGGTTTCAACGGCGTGATGACAGCATGGTATGTGGACTTGATGAAGCGATTGCCCTTGTTCATACATTTGCTCATCACCCGGAGGATTTGATAATTGAGGCGCTCAATGATGGCGATATTATTGCCGCCAATGAAGCAGTTTTAACAATTACAGGGCGATATGAAGATTTTGGCTTTTTAGAAAGTCTCATTGATGGCATCCTCGCCCGTCGTTCATCCGTGGCGACAAATGTTTATGAACTTCTCAAAGTAACAAATGGAAAAGCCGTGTTCTCCATGGCCGATCGCCAAGATGACTATCTTACACAAGTCGGTGACGGCTATGCGACTTATGTTGCTGGTATTGACCGTGTTTCGACTGATGCACAAGCTTATTGGTATGGTAGCCATGGCGTTGGGACAATGCCACACGCGCTTATTCAAATTTGTGGTGGTGATTTAATCGCCGCTTGTGAACTTTATGCAAAAACTTTTCCAACTGAAAAAGTTACCGCTCTTGTTGATTACCATAATAACTGTGTGCGCGATGCTGTGCTTGTTGCAAAACATCTCGGTGAGCGTCTAGAAGCTGTTCGACTTGATACATCACGGGCTTTAATCGATCATTATTTCGATGATCAAGATACGAGTTCTTTTGATGCCCATGGTGTATGCAAAGAATTAGTATTTGCAACGCGGGAAGCGCTTGATCAAGCCGGTTTTAAACACGTTAAAATAATTGTAAGTTCGGGCTTTGATCCAAAGAAGATTGCTGATTTTGAAAAAGCTGGTACACCAGTTGATGTCTATGGTGTTGGATCTTATTTTTGTCGTAATGATACATGTGGTTTTACCGGAGACTTGGTTGAACTCGATGGAAAAACCGAGGCAAAAGAAGGCCGTTCTCGTTATCCAAATCCACGGTTAAAACCTGTTCAATATCCGATCTATTAATCGCTTTCAATGAAAAGTTTCATTTTAATGAAACATTTTTCCTTTTTATCTTTATCAATGTAAATTTTTTTCATATAATGAAACTGTCAGTGGGAGGGTATTACTATGGTTGATAACATTAAAGATCGCGTCACAATCTATGAAGTTGCCAAAGCTTCAGGTTTTTCTTTAGCCACAGTTTCCCGTGTAATTAATAATCAAACTAATGTCACTGAGAAAACGCGTAAAAAAGTTGAAGAAACAATCGCTCGTTTGGGGTATAAGCCTTCGGCTGTTGCCCAAGCTTTAGCGACCAATCGTTCGACGAATATCGGTGTGGTTATTCCCCGTGCCAATTATGTCTACATTTCTAACATGGTTAATGGTTTAACAGAAGCAGCGCGTGATCGTGGTTACGTTTTATCACTTTTTGTTACTTCGCATAGCAAAGACGAAGCAATTTCAGCGATGAATAAAGTTATTACATCACACGTGGATGGCGCGATTATTTTTGATGATGAACTCGATGTCGAAGATGCCCAAAAAATTTCATCATATCAAGTTCCAGTGATTGCCGTTAATAACAAAGTCACTGGTGATAAAGTTGCTTGTTTAACTTTTGGCTATGAGCATTTATTACGTGATATTTTACGTGATTATTTCCAAAATGGTGATAAGAAGATGTACTTCTTACATGTGCATAATGCCGGGCGTTTGTTAGCACGGATTGAACGCGCCTTTGTTTCAACGCATATTGAAGATAATCGCAATTATGGCATTTTGAGCTGTGATGATTCATACTCAAAAACTTATCTTGATTTCATTGATTTCTTTAAAACGACAAAATCAGGCTATTTCCTTGCCTATCGTGATTCAATCGCCGCGGCGATTATAAATGCGGCCCGCGATTCGCATCTACGTGTGCCAGAAGACGTTGAGGTGCTCTCAATTATTGGGACAAAATACGCGAATATCATTCGGCCAACAATTTCGAGCATGTATATTGATATGCAACTTGTCGGCCACAAAGCGATGGAAATGCTCGCAGACTTAATGGAAGGAAAACTTGATCGGAAACAAATTAAGGTTGAATCAACATTAATTAAACGTGATTCAACGCTATAAATGGTTCAAGGTTTGAATTTTTGCTCCTAGCTTGTTAATATATTTGTGCTTTGAAGAACAATCAGTACTCTAACTAGCGACGATGAAATAGTGGAAGCATCGAAGAGGAAATACACGTTCTGAGCACCCGTCAGGCGCTTGATCTCGTTATCGATCAATGAGTGGTGAATGAGAATTCATAACTAAGGTGGTACCACGCAAATCTGCGTCCTTAGGTGGACGCTTTTATTTTGGAGGAATGCGTATGAATAATATTTTTAATGAATTGAATGCTCGTGGTTTAATTAAGGATTTTTCTTCAGAAGAAGAAGTTCGTAATTTACTAGCGAGTAAGCAAACAATTTATTGTGGGTTTGATCCTAGCGCTAAAAGCATGCACATTGGCAACTTTGTGATGATTTCGTTACTCATGCGCTTACAACAAGCGGGTCATAAAGTAATTGCTGTTGTTGGTGGCGCAACTGGGATGGTTGGTGATCCGAGCGGAAAATCCAAAGAACGCAATTTGCTTGATAAAGATACTTTATATGCAAATACGGAAGCTATTCGCTCCCAGCTAGAGCGCTTTATCGATTTAACTGATCCAGAAAAAGGAATAATTGTTAATAATTACGATTGGCTTGGTAAGTTAAACTACCTCGAGGCACTTCGTGATTATGGACGCTATTTCTCAATCAATATGATGCTTGCAAAAGATTCCGTACAATCAAGAATGACCAATGGTATTTCTTATACTGAATTTTCTTACATGATTCTTCAATCAATTGATTTCTTACATATTCATCAAACTTATGGCTGCAACATTCAAGTTGGGGGTAGTGATCAATGGGGCAATCTTGTGAGTGGTCTTGATTTAATTCGGCGTATTGAAGGACCAGAATCCGCAGCTGGCGTTATGACTTGTCATCTTGTAACAAAAAGTGATGGTAGCAAATTTGGTAAATCAGAAGACGGGGCATTATTTCTTGATAGCGAATTAACTTCGCCCTACCAACTCTATCAATATTTCATTAACACAAGTGATGAAGATGCAGTTCATTACTTAAAAGTATTCACTTTTTTACCCCTAGAAGAAATTGAAAATATTAATCGCCTTCATCAAGAAAATCTTGGTGCGCGCTACGCACAAAAAATACTCGCATTGGAAATTGTCAAAATCATTCATGGATTAAACGAAGCAGAATCCGCTAAACGGATGAGTGAAGTGTTATTTTCGGGCGCTGTCCACGAATTAAGTGCCAAAGAGATTCGCGAACTATTCGGTGAACATCTTGTTGAAGTTCATGAAGTCATGCCGCTAGTTGATGTCTTATTATTAACCGGGGCAGCGAAAAGCAAACGTGAGGCACGCGAATTCATTCAAGGAAATTCTATCTTGGTGAATGGCGAAAAGGCGACAGATTTAGAAATGTTAATTAGTGCGGACGATGCCTTACATGAACGTTATACTGTACTACGCCGTGGCAAGAAAAATTATTACTTAATTGAACATAAATAACAAAAAAAGATTGGCGCGAAGCCAATCTTTTATTTTTATCAATCTTTTACAGTAGCCGGTTATAGTATTCAATGATTTGTGCTTCATTGATATCTTGAACGACTTCGTTACGATCGGGAAGCCGGACAAATTCACCGACGACTTTTTCTTTGTCAACAATCACAAACGCCGGTACAACCGCAAGCGTTTCTAATGACTGACGGACGACGGCGAGATTTTGGCTAACTTCAGTTAAACCAATCTTATCACCAACCGCGCATAAGTAACTTGGTAAATCAACTTTTTTACCATTAACTGTTACATGTCCGTGATTGACAAGTTGCCGAGCACCTTTACGCGTACGAGCTAAGCCCATCCGGTAAACAAGGTTATCTAAGCGACTTTCTAAGATTTGGATGAATGCTAAGCCAGTAACTTCACTGCTTTTTAACGCGAGTCTGAACAAGCGTTGGAATTGCCGTTCATTGACGCCGTAAGTGAAGCGCAATTTTTGTTTTTCAATTAATTGCTTGCCGTATTCAGATTGTTTACGCCGCCGTGATTGACCATGTTGACCAGGACCATAACTACGTTTTACGAGTTCTTTTCCTGTTTCAAGAGTCGAATAATTTAGGCGCCGTGAACGTTTCCAATCAGAACCAGTATGTCTCATGAAAATTTCCTCCTTTGTTTATTTGCATTATAAGCAAAGTGTGCGCATCCCCGTTCCTGGGTGTGACCACAATTGATTTCCCTTGGTAGCGCAAGTTACTTTCTTCCATGTTGGGTGGTACACTAGACAAACGGTATGAGCATGCTGCCATTCATGCAAGGTTAAATATAGCGACATTTAGAGAAAAAGTCAACAAAGATATAATATTTAGATGAAAATAACAAGGAAAAAAGCCAGTATTTAATCTATAATATATACGACTGATGAATTTACATCAATTAATTTAGTCGTTATACTAAATACATTAGATAGGATAAACGAATTATGAACCAAATTACCGCTAACTTTCTTGTTGAATCAGTAAACATTGTACTGTATGTCATCGGCGGGATTGCCGCCCTCGTGATTATATATTTTATTTTAGATCGCCTAGTGTTTGTTGGTCGTAAAAATCGTAAGCAAGTTGATGAATTAAGAAAAAAATATGAATACATTCATTCGCTTTTAATCGGTCAAGATTCGGCTTATATTAAACGTCTAGAAATTGTCTCGGGTGTGAACTTATTAGTGCGCCCGATTTATGATGAATTTAATCAACAATATGAAGCACTACGCGATAATGATGACCGTCAAGCGCGCTTGGCTGTCGAAAAACTCGAGCAAGTCGTGGGAACAAAAAATCACAAACTTTTTAAAGAGCAATATGTCAATCAACGCGTCATCGTGGTCAATTTTGAAACAGAAGTCAATGCCCTTAATAAAGCATTAGAAAAAGTAATTCAACCAGAAACCGAGGCACGTCAAGCTGCGGTAAGTGAAAAAGAACAATATCGTAAAATTCGTGCTACACATCAACTACATCGAAGCGAACTTGAACCGATTGATCAGGTTTTTCAAAAGATTTTTAATTTTGTTGATTCAACATTTGCTGAGTATGATCAAGCAGTGGAAACCGCTAATTATGATGATGCACAATCGATGCTCGATAAAATTTCCAAAACCTTAGCTTCACTCGATAAAATTTTAGATATTGCACCCGATCTATGCGTGCGGACTTATAACTTAATTCCGCAAAAAATCAATGAATTAGAAAAAACATTCCAAACTTTAAGCGATGAGCAATATCCGCTTCATCATTTAATGGTGCGCTCCTTTGTCGAATCTGCGCGTGCGACTTTAAAGGATGTTAATCTTAAACTTTCAAAACTTGAACTTAGTGGATTAAATGATCGGCTTGTTGCGATTACTGAACGCATTGAAGTCTTATTTACTTCATTTGCTAAAGAAAAAGAATATCGTATTATTTTTGAAGCTGAATTTGATCGCTCGTATAACGAAGTAAAGGATCTTGAAAGAAAATTTATTCGTCTGGCAAATACGATGCCGCAAATTAAAACCGTTTATGCAATTCCGCAAGAAAATGAGCATCAGATTGAAGAGATTAAAGAAAAAATCGATTATGTATCAAGTCTAAAACGCACACTAGATACTTTTATCCATTCGGCGACGCGTCAACCATATTCAGTTCTTGTTGATAAACTTCGGCATCTACAAACCGTTGCGCACGAAGCTCAAACACAAATGAATGCTTTTATTTCATACTTAGAACAATTAAAAGTTGGAGTTGAAGAGTCATTTACGTTAATCAATGAAACTTATTTTAAATTAAAGAATGTTGAAGCCCAGTTACGCGATTTGCAAGTGCCAAATTATGCAAGCAAGCATAAACTTGTGTTTGATCAATGCTATTCGCAGATGGAACAAATTAACGACCTTGTTCATCATCAACCAATCGATGTTGTTGAAGTCGCTTCAATAACTGCGCAATTACGTGAAAGATCGACAAATTTACTAAGCGACCTGGAAAGCGAATTACATCTTGCTACACTCGCGGAAAACGCTATTGTTTATGCTAACAATTATCGATATAACTTTAGCGACATTAAAAATACACTTGAGCAGGACGAAGCATTATTTTTCCAAGGCGAATTTGAAAAAGCCTATATTGATGCCGGTAATGTGCTAAAAAAATATAGCAATGAATAAATCAATATATTTTGATAATGCTGCTACAACGCCGGTAAATCCCGAAGTTGTTGCGACTTTTTCACGCTTATCGTTAGAAATATATGCTAACCCACATAGTAATCATCTTTTGGGTTATCAATCTCGCGACTTGCTCGTAAAAGCGCGGCAGCAGATTTTATCGTTGTTTGGTCTAAGCGAACATAATTTAATTTTTACTAGCGGCGCGACAGAAAGCAATAATCTTGCTTTGCAAGGAATTGCTTTGCAGTATCGTAAGCGTGGAGAACATTTAATCACAAGTGCTGGAGAACATCCATCAGTCCTCAATGTTTTTTATCATCTACGCGACTTTTATGGTTTTTCCTTAACAGTTTTACCACTAAACGAGCAAGGGGTTATTCGCATTAAAGATTTGGTAAATGCCCTTAATGAAAACACAATCCTTGTTTCCATCATGGCGGTTAATAATCAAACGGGTGCAATTAATCCACTTAATGAAATTGCCAAATCCATCCAAAAATGGCCAAAATGTTTTTTTCACTCAGATATTACACAGGCAGTTGGAAAAGTTGAACTTGACTACACACTAATTGATCTAATGAGTTTTTCCGCACATAAAATTCATGGATTTAAAGGTAGTGGAGCGCTGATAATGCGTAAAAACATTACTTTACTACCAATTTTATTCGGTGGCGATCAAGAAGATGGCTTACGCAGTGGAACAGTTGCCGTTCCACTCGATGTCAGCCTCGCTTTAGCAGTTCGTTTAAGTCTCGAACAATATTTGAATTACATTGATAAAATTAAGAAAATTCATGACTGGTTATATGATCAATTAGTAAAAGAAGAAGATATTATCATGAATTCGCCACGCGCGGGCACAGCTTTCATAATCAATTTCTCCTTAAAATCGTTACCAGCATCTGTTGTTGTCGAAGCTCTATCTAATGCCGGCATTATGATAGCTTCAACCGCGGCGTGTTCTGAGCGGAAAAAAGCTGCATCAGCTGTTGTATTAGCGATGTTTGATGATCAAAAACGCGCAAAGAATACCATGCGTATCTCGTTTTCATTCCAAAACACGATGGAAGAAGCAAAAATATTTTTGCATACACTCAAAGATATATTTCAGCGTTTACACGAGGCGTATTTATGAGTGCCCAACAAATCATGATTCACTTTGGTGAATTATCAACCAAAGGAAAAAACCGACGTGTTTTTGTCGACACACTCGCTGGAAATATACGTCATCGCCTTAACAAACTCAGGGTGAAAATGCGTGTCACGCACGATCATATTTATCTTTATGGTGAAGAATTACAGAGTACACAAATTATTGAAACATTGCAGGATATTAGTGGAATTCACGCTATCTCAATTGTCGAAAAAGTTGCCACCGATACTGAAACATTAATAAAGACTGCTCGACGTATTATTAATTTTCAAGATGGTCAAACTTTTAAAGTAATTTGTCATCGTAAGGATAAATCATATCCGTTAATTTCGGATCAAATAAATCGTTTAATTGCAAAAGAAATTCTTGAAAATACATCATGGACAGTTGATGTTCATAATCCCGACTTTGCGTTAAAAATTACGATTGATCGCGATGCGGCTTATTTTATTACGAGAACGTATCCCGGCCTTGGCGGTTATCCACTCGGAACAATGGGTCGCACATTGCACATGATGAGTGGTGGCATAGATTCACCAGTTGCGGCTTATTTATTAATTCGCCGCGGTCTTAATGTTGAAATGCTCCACTTTGCTTCACCGCCGTATACTCAAGCCGCGGTAATTGATAAATTAAAAGAACTTTTGACGATTCTAACACGTTATCAAAAGTCGATTAAGTTACATATTGTTCCATTTACAGAACTGCAACTTGCGATTTATCAACATGCTCCAGAAGGGTATCCGATTACAATTATGCGGCGGATGATGTATCGTATTGCAACTGCTTATGCCAACCGACACAAAATTAAAGTACTAAGTACAGGAGAATGTCTCGGTCAAGTTGCATCACAAACAATCGAATCACTTAATGTGATTAATGCGGTATGCAATTTACCAGTTATTCGTCCACTTGCGACATTTGATAAATTAAATATTATAGATATTGCAAAAAGAATTGGCACCTTCACAACTTCAATTGCCCCTTATGATGATTGTTGTACAATTTTCGCTCCAAAAAATCCAAAGACGAAGCCGAGAATTAAGGAAGTTGAAGCGATTGAAAAGCTTTGGGATTACGAATTACAAATTGAAACATGCCTGCAAAATATTGAAACAATCACAATTGATGATATGCCATTTGCAAACGATTATTTATAAAAAAACCGCGCAATTACGGCGCGGTTTTCATTATTAAGCTTAAAAAGCTAGCGTTTTCCCATGTCGTAAGGAACACCACTTGATTTTGGTGAACGCGATTTTTTTGAGGTGAAGATTAATACAAGAATTGTCGCGATAAACGGAAGCATCTTGAAGAACCAACCAATGTTAACTGTTTCGAGGAAGGGGAAGAGTGTGTACTTAAAAGCAAACGATTTCATGAGACCAAAGAATAAAGCTGCCATTAAAATGCGGGTTGGTTTCCACTGGCCAAAGATTAAAACAGCAATTGCTAAGAAGCCGTAACCGGTTACGGTACCAGTAAATGAGACAGAAGATGTCACAACAAAGACAAGACCACCAATACCAGCAAGTGCGCCACTAATTAATACACCCGACCAGCGGTAGCGATACACATTTACACCAAGTGAGTCAGCTGCTTGTGGGTGTTCGCCACATGCACTTAGGCGGAGACCAAACCGCGTCTTGCGAATAATAAACCAAGCGACAACGATTAAGATAATTCCAATATAAGTAGTGATAAAGACGTCTTTGAAAATTATGTCGCCGATAATTGGAATATCACCAAGGACGGGAATTTTACGAATTTGAAATTCAGGACTAAAAGGAATGTTTTTCGAATCTGGTGCAGTAGGATCAAGTGTACCAGAAATCGCTCTAGCAATGTAAATAGTAAAAGCGGGGGCAAACATATTTAAAGCGGTCCCACCGATTGTTTGATCAGCCTTAAGATTAATGGCGGATAACGCTAGTAAAGATGAAAACAGCATCCCAAATAGCGCACTAACAAGGAGCGCTAAAACAATTAAAATTTGAGGGTTAATATTTGTTGATTCCTGCATCACGCGAATAAAAATTACACCGAAGAAGGAGCCAAAAACCATGATACCTTCAAGCGCAATATTCACGACACCGCTTTTTTCTGCAAACATGCCACCAAGGGCGACAATAAGCAGTGGAACAGCAAAGATTAGCGACCCATTGAGGACCTTTAAGATTGCTTCAAAAAATGGCATACTATTGATCACCACCCGTCTTTATAATAATTTTGTCAACATCGACAATACTCGGATCACTTGGTGTCGGCGGAACCACATTTTCTTGGAACGCTAATTTATCATTTCTCTTTTTCTTCACGCGAGTGATAATGCCACCAATCAGTAAAGCAAACGCCGAGAAGTAGACGATAACGGCAACAATAATATCGATAATTTCCGGTTTAAAACCGTAAATCTGAATCGTATTACCACCGCGTTTAATAAATGAAACAAAAAGTGTTGAGAAGATAATGCCAATCGGATTCGATTGCCCAAGCAAGGCAATCGCAATACCATCAAAACCTTCATTGAGAATTACTTCCGCGATTGAATAATGTGTACCAGAGCCAAACCCGTAACCAGCATTAGGTCCAACATAGGTTAAATCAGCCCCTGATGCAAGGATCATAAAGGCCCCACCGAGGCCAGCTAATCCACCAGCAATTAAAAATGAAATCGTGATCGCACGTTTTTCTGAAATGCCGCCGTAGCGGGCGGCCTCGCGGTTAAGTCCACATGCTTTTAGTTCGTAACCAAGAATGGTTTTATTAAGAACGAAATAGATAAATATGGCAAGTAGAATTGCAATAACAAAAGCAATATCAATGCTTGAGTTACGGAATATATAACGAAGACCAATTGTTGGATTAAAAGCATTTTCACCAATACGTGCTGTTAAATTGCGGCTTCCATCATAAAGGCCAGGAATGCGACGGATTAATTCATTGACTGTATACATGCCAATATAATTCATCATAATACAGGTAATTACTTCATTAACATTGAAAAAAGCTTTTGTGAGTCCGGGAACGAGTCCCCACAAAGCACCACCCAAAATGCCGCCTAAACAAGCGAGCATCCATAACCATGGGCCAGGAATATCCTTTAATAAAATGGCAATCAAAAGTGCAAAAAACATGCCCATGGTAAATTGACCAGAGGCGCCAATATTAAATAGTCCAGTTTTAAAAGCAAAACCAACTGCTAAACCTGTCATTAGTACTGGTGCGAGTGATCCAAGCCAGTTACCGATTCCAGTAAGCCCCTGACTTGGGAGCAACATCCAGCCACCAATCAATGTATAAAATGATGGAAGAGCTTCGTAAGGCCGAGAAATAATCATTATCAATAATCCGACGATTAGCCCGGCGAGAATAGCGACGAGTGTCGCCATAAATTTTGCTGCTGTATCTTTTTCAACTTTTTTGACTTTTGGTAATTTGTTTCCATTATTAGGTTGTGGATTCAAAGATAAAGTATTGCTAAGGGCAGGATCAGTTATTTGTTGCTTCGGATTGTTGTTCATTTTGCACTTTACCTCCTGCCATATAAATTCCTAATTCTTCAACATTAGTTTTTTTCGGATCAAGTTCAGCGACGATTCTACCTTCATACATCACAAGAATACGATCACTGAGATTCATAACTTCATCAAGCTCAAGTGAAATCATTAATACGGCTTTGCCAGCATCACGTTGTTTAACAATTTCAGAATGGATATATTCAATTGCACCGACATCGAGTCCACGTGTTAATTGAACAGCGACAAGCACATTGCCGCCAGTTGTTGTTTCACGGGCGATAATCGCCTTTTGTTGATTGCCACCCGACATTGAACGCGCAAATGTCCTAGCCCCCGAAGAAGTGCGCACATCATATTGGCTAATCAATTGGGCCGCATGTTCATAAAGTTGATTAAAGTTTATAATGCCAAAATTGTTAAAGGGCGCTTTGTGGTATTTTTTTAGTGCAAGATTATATCCAAGATCATAGTCGAGCACTAACCCAAAGCGATGACGGTCTTCAGGAATATGCGCCATTCCGTGATCATTACGATAACGGACCGATTTTTCACTCACATCTAATTGGTTAAGATAAATCTTGCCAGATTCAGGTTTTACAAGTCCAGTTACAGCGTAAGCCACTTCACTTTGTCCATTGCCTTCAATTCCAGCAAGGCAGACAATTTCGCCTTCGCGGACGGAAAAAGACACATCGTCGACAACGTGTTTTTTGGTAAAGATATTTTTAACAAAAAGATGTTCGACCCGTAAGGATTCATTGCCCGGAACGGATACATCTTTATGAACTGTTAATTCAACATCGCGACCAACCATCATGCGCGACAAATCTTCGATCGTCGTTTTATCTTTATCAACAGTGCCAATAAACTTACCTTTACGGAGCACGGTCACACGATCAGCGACCATCATAATTTCATTTAATTTATGCGTGATAAATAAAATTGATTTTCCTTCAGCAACCATCCCACGCATGATACCCATCAATTCTTCAATTTCTTGCGGGGTTAAAACTGCGGTTGGTTCATCAAATATTAAAATATCGTTATTGCGATAAAGCATCTTAATAATTTCAGTTCTTTGTTGCATACCAACGGAAATATCTTCGATCTTTGCATCCAAATCGACAAATAATTTATAACGATGGGATAAAGCTTCAATCCGCTCACGCGCTGACTTACGGTCAAGAAAACCAAGACTATTTGCCGGTTCATTTCCAAGAATAATATTGTCTAAAACAGAAAAAACTTCAACTAATTTGAAGTGTTGATGAACCATCCCAATTCCAAGATTATTCGCGTCATTTGGTCCGTGAATGTGGACAAGTTCACCATTTTTATATATTTCGCCTTTTTCCGGTTTATATAAGCCAAAAAGCACACTCATCAGTGTAGACTTTCCAGCGCCATTTTCGCCTAATAAAGCGTGAATTTCACCTTTTTTTAACGTCAAAGAAATATTGTCATTAGCAATAATACCAGGGAATTCTTTTGTAATATTGCGCATTTCAATCACAATTTGTTCATGATCAAAACTGTCAGCACGTTGTGCTTGGTTCGGCGTGATGAGTTCATCAACATTGATGACCTCGTTTTTCGCAGATTTTTTGCTATTCATAAATCCTCACAAATATCAAGATATGGAAAATTATAAATACAGAAAGGGGCACGGGAAACCCGCACCCCTTTTGGAGATGAATTAAGCTTCGAAAGTAACAGCAATACTAGTTAATGAAGTGTCGAGCGCAGCAACTGCGGTTGCTGGATCACTATCAGAGATGTAGGTTGCTGGTAAGCGATCAACGACGGTCACAGTGCCATCAGCTAAATCGCCAAAGACTGCATCATAATCAGCGAGAGTGAAATTTTCAAACCGCCAAGTTTCAGTATCAGTTGGTAAACCAACACCGTCTTTGGAGGCATCAAGATTCCAAGTCGCGCCACCTTCCCATGTGCCATCGTAATGAGCTTCAAGGGCTTGGATAACAGAAGCGGCAAGACCTTTCATAGCAGAAGTGATAACGGTTTCATTATCGTAACCTTGGTTAACATCAACACCAATGACGATGCCGTCTTCGTTTTCAGCAGCAGCCATGACGGATTGACCAACAGAACCACCACAAGCGAAGATAACGCCAGCACCGGCTTGATACCAAGTCGTGGCCTTTGTTTGTGCTTCAGGCGTAGCGGCGAAACCACCAGTATAATGGTATTTAACTGGGAGTTCTTCCGTTAATTCTAATTCTTTAGCGGCATCATCGATACCAACTAAATAGCCTAGACCAAACCGTTTGACGGCTGGAACTGCCATACCACCCATAAAGCCAAAGCTACGGAAGCCTTCTTTAACAGCGGCATAACCGGCTAAATAACCGGATTGTTCTTCAGCGTATAGGATAGGTTGAACATTTTCTTTAGTGTCATAAACCGAATAGTCAGCGTTGTGTGGTTCTCCATCGAGAAGAATAAAATGAACTTCTGGATATTTGTCTTGGACGATGAAGATTGGTTCTTCAAATAAGTAACCAGGAGTCACGACAACTTTTGCTCCATTATTGACGGCGAGGTCGATTGAATCGACATAGTCAGTAGTGGTTTGCTTCGCGGGCTTGTAGTATTGATGCGAAATACCGTTTTCGTCGGCATAAGCTTTAACACCTTCCCACGCACCTTGGTTAAACGACTTATCGTCAATATCACCAAGGTCGGTAATAAGAGCGATTTCGTAGGTCTTTGGACCGCAGGATGCGAGACCGGCAACAATGCCTAAGGTCGCAAAGGCGATAATCCCTACATGTTTGAATTTTTTCATGCTTTCCTCCTTTTCTAACTGAAAAAATGAAAAATTCGAATGCAGTCGACTTCACGTAAAATAATTATGATTAGTACTCTCATCTCCAAGCACAAAATAATTTGGCGTGAAATCTTTAATGCATATATTAATATATACCTTTTTTTGTGCGAAGTGAAACCCCAAAAGTACTTAAATATAACTTAATTTTTAACGATTCTATTTTTTTAATTTGACATATGCTAATTATACAGAAAAAAGAGTGTATGGAAATAAAAAAGCCCATCGATTGATGGGCAGTTATTTTAGAAAATGATTATTTTAAGTTTTGTTTTGCAACCGCAACTAATTGTGCAAATGAAGCAGCGTCTTGAATTGCTAATTCGCTGAGCATTTTACGATTGATGTTGACGTTAGCAATTTTTAAACCATTCATAAAGCGGCTATAAGAGATATCATTGATCCGGCAAGCAGCATTGATGCGCCGAATCCATAATTTCCGCATGTCGCGTTTGAGTTTTTTCCGATCGATATATGCATAGCGATGCGAATGCATCACTTGTTCATGAGCGGTCCGAAATAATAAATGCTTTGAGCCGAAGTAGCCCGAAGCTTGGCGTAAAATCTTTTTGCGCCGCGCCCGTGTTTGGACGCTTCCTTTTACCCGTGCCATGTTTTTCCTCCTATTTCGAAATCATGTACTTAATCCGTTTTAAATCAGTTGAATGGATTAAGCCCGCCTTACGTAAGTGGCGTTTTTGTTTTGTTGACTTGTGTGGGGCTAAGTGTGAAGTATAGGCGTGGTGACGTTGAACTTTGCCACTACCCGTTACTTTAATCCGCTTCATTAAAGCGCGATTACTTTTCATTTTTGGCATAAATAGATTCCTCCTACTTTTTGACCTTTGATGCTAAAATGGCATTTAAGAAGCGACCTTCGAGATACGACTTTTTCTCAACTGTCGCGAATTCTTCGACTTGAGCGATGAAATTATCCATAACTTCTTGACCAACTTCGATGTGACTCATTTGCCGTCCACGGAATTTAATCGAAACTTTGACGCGATTACCATCTTTTAAGAAGCGAATCGCCGCTTGAACTTTGACGTTTAAGTCATGTGTATCAATTACTGGTGTCATACGAACTTCTTTTAGTTCGACAATCTTTTGATTGCGTTTAAGTTCCTTTGCCTTTTTTTGTTCTTCAAAGCGATATTTACCATAGTTCAATATTTTGCACACTGGTGGATTCGCTGTTGGGGCGATACAGAAAAGGTCGAGATTAAACTTTTCTTGAGCGAGCCGAATTGCTTCGTTACGCATCATAATTCCGAGTTGATTACCATCGGGATCAATTACACGCACTTCACGTGCACGAATATTTTCGTTAATGGGCTCAACATCTTTGACCGGCCGTTGCCGGCTGTTGTTACGGTAGTTGTTAGGTGTAATAATGATCATCCTCCTTGAATAAAGAAAACGGACGCGTTAAGCGCCCGTTATAAATGATTTGCATCACGTAGCGTGAACCAACTTAGCAAGCTAGGTCTGGTGAGAAGCGGGCGCCTCTTCTTTCCACATATTCTTTAAGCCCGCATATGTTAGCACGGGTGTTACTGTTTGTCAAATGAAATAAATGGATTAATCATCAACGGCAAGTAAAGCTTTATCATCAATTTCATTTTTAATTAAAGCGATAAATTCATCGATTGAAACTGTTACTTGTTTTTGACTACCATAGCGGCGATAAGTTACTTGTTTATTGGCCACCTCTTGATCACCAACAACGAGGGCATAAGGAATTTTATCGATGACAGCTTTCCGTAAACGGTAGCCAAGTTTTTCACTACTGGCGTCGAGACTTACGCGAATTTTATTTGCTTTAAAGATATTTTCTAACTCCAAAGCAAATTCTGAGTGGTACTGTGCATTAACCGGAAGAACGCTAACTTGAACAGGTGCTAACCAAGTCGGGAACGCGCCCGCAAAGTGTTCAATCAGGATACCGATAAAGCGTTCGATACTTCCATAAATCGCCCGATGCAACATCACTGGACGTTGTTTTTCATTGTTTTCGTCGATATACGTCATATCAAAGCGTTCCGGGAGATTCATGTCAAGTTGAATTGTTCCACACTGCCAAATGCGTCCAAGTGAATCGCGTAACTTAAAATCAAGTTTTGGACCATAGAAAGCGCCATCACCAGGATTGAGTTTATAATCCTTACCAAGAGAAGAACACGCTTCAGCGAGAACTTTTTCAGAAAAATCCCAAACAGCGATTTCACCAATATATTTGTTTTCTGGACGTGTTGATAATTCGATGTGATAAGATAAACCAAAAACCGAGTATATTTTGTCAAATAACTTCAATAAACGTTGAATTTCACTTAATAGTTGATCGGGTCGGCAGTAGATATGCGCATCATCTTGCGTAAAAGCGCGCACACGGAAGAGCCCATTTAATGCTCCACTTGCTTCATGCCGGTGGACAAGACCAAGTTCACCAACACGAATTGGTAAATCTTTATATGAATGAAGTTCGCTCTTATAAACAAGGATGCCCCCCGGACAATTCATCGGCTTAATCGCAAAGTCCTGCTCATCAATTTGTGCGACATACATATTGTCGCGATAGTTTAACCAGTGCCCAGAGATTTCCCATAGCTGTTTGTTAAGCATAATCGGGGTTTTGATAAATTGATAACCTTCTTCGGTGTGAATGTCATACCAAAAATTTTCAAGTAAATTACGGACAATCATCCCTTTTGGTAACCAAAAAGGCATTCCTGGTCCATAATCAGAAATCATGAACAAACCGAGTTCTTTCCCTAATTTACGGTGATCACGTTTTTTTGCTTCCTCGATGCGATAAAGATAATCTTTAAGATCTTGGTCAGTAAAAAAGACCGTTCCATAAATACGTGTAAGCATGATGTTATCGCTGTTACCGCGCCAGTAGGCACCAGCAATACTCAATAATTTAAAATGCTTAATAAAGCCAGTGCTTGGAACATGTGGCCCACTACATAAATCAACAAAATTGTCTTGTTGATAAGCAGAAATTGGTTCACTAATTTCCGCAATTAGTTCTTGTTTATACGGATTCTTGCTAAAAAGCTCACGGGCGGCTTCACGCGTTAAAACACGACGCGAAATCGGCACGTTTTGCTGCGAAATACGCCGCATTTCGGCCTCAATTTTCACAAAATCAGCATCGGTAACCACTTGAGATTGAAAATCGATATCATAGTAAAAACCATCTTCAATTGCTGGTCCAAAACCAAATAAAGCCTGTGGGAAAAGATTTTGAATTGCGTGGGCAAGCAAGTGTGAAGTTGAGTGACGTAATAGATGTAAAGCATCTGGATCATCGTTAAGAACGAGTGAAAAATTGCCTGGATTTTTGATTGGTTCAGCTAAATCAAAAAGCTCATTATCTAAGCGATAAGCAAGTGCTTTTTTCGCAAGCGAAGGACTGAGGGCTAGTGCGACATCATGACCGTTTTGTTTTTCTTGAAGTTCAAATTTTCGGCCATCTGGTAGAGTAATAAACATGTTTTTAACCTCCTATAAAATAAAAAAAGCATCCCTAAGGACGCTTTCACGCGGTACCACCTTATTTCATAACAACAAATCGTTATGCTCTTAAATGCTGATAACGGGGCGACCGACTAATTCATCATTAGTTGCTCAGAAGTGGTCCATTTATTCACTCAATCGAAACCTTACACCAGTTGTTTCGTCGCTAGAAGGAGTTAAACAAATGTTTGTCTTCATCAACGCAAAATTATTTTAACGCAAATCACGGAAAAGTAAAGATTAACGAACAGGAAGTCGAACAAGACCAACACCAATTGTACCAGGGCCGCTATGAGCGGCGACATTTATTGCGAGTGGAGCTTCAGTAATCGTGAAATCTTCTAAATGTAATTCGATTGCCTTACGGGCACTATCAATCCATTCGTGACTTGTCCCGAAGTAGAAGATCACCATTTGATATTTTTCCGGAGAAAAGTTCAAAGTTGCAAGATAGGCCATCAGAAGGGCAATTGTTTTTTTAAAGTTGCGCGTTGTTGCTTCTTTTTCAATCGCGCCATCTTTGAACCGCAAAACAGGTTTCATTCCGATTAAATTACCAACGGCGGCAACAGCTGGTTTAATGCGACCACCATTTTTTAAATAGGTTAAAGATTCTGGAATGAAATATAAAATGTAATCAGCTTTATTTTCCTCAATATAGGTATTAATTTCTTCAATTGATTTACCCATATCGAGCATGTTTTTTGCACTAAGAACCAGTGTTTCTTGAAGTGTTGCCACACCAAGCGAATCAATTACATGAACTTTATTACCAAAGAATTGTTCACAGTGAACAGTAAAAAGATCAAACATACTGGATAATTGACTGGAAATTGTAAAATGAATTACTTCATCATAGCCTTGAGCGAAAATGTCATTAAAATACATTTCAATTTCATAGAGTGTCGGAGTTGAGGTTTTAATTTTCCCGCCCGCCCGCATTTTGTCGTTGAGCGATGGGCCATCAATGTCGATACCATCATGATATTCAACTTCATCGACGATGACATTAAGCGGCAAAACAAAAATTCCGAGTTCTTTTGCCCGCGCTTGTGAAATTCCACACGTGGAATCAGATGATATTGCAATCTTGCTCATAAATTATCCCCCATTTATAACTAAATCATAACACAAACATGTTTATTGATTTAAATCCTCTTGTTGAAATCCATAACATGCTGAACCAATTAAACCAGAATCTTGAGCAAAATGCGTTGGTTTTAAAATTAAATTAGGATGTCTTTCCACAAGTTCGCTTAGAAACACATCACTTGAACGCATTACCCCGCCAGTGAGCGCAATGACCGAAGGCTGATAAGTTTTTTCAATAAAATCAAGAAATTGATCCATCAAGTTAAGCCAGTCACTGAATATAGGAAAAATTGTTGCATCACCAAGCCGGACACGCTCAAAAAAATGTGCTGTTTTCTCAATTTCTAAACCATTTATCGCACAAAGATTAAGCAGTCCTTGGCCCGAACAAATTTTTTCAAATTCGTAATAACGACCTTTATAGTTATAAAGCGTGTGGCCAATTTCATCATTAATTTGTTTGATATGTCCATTTTCAATGTAAGCACCACCAACTCCGGTAGAGATGGTAATGAAAAATGTTGATTTTAAACTACGGCCGACACCGAGCATCGCTTCGGCCAGTCCAGCCATTTCAGCATCATTTTTGACAAAAGTTGGTAATTTAAAATAGAATTCGAGATAATCTTTTAAAGCAATTTTTTCAATCCGGATATTTGGCAATGCATAAATAAAGCCGTCATAACGCACACGGCCAGGAATATCGACAACTATATTAAGAGGATTAAATTTTGCATAATCCAAATCTTCAATAATATCGACAATTTGTTTAAGAAAAAGTTCGACTGATCCAGTCAGCGTTGTTTTACGAATAACACGCACAATTTCAAATTTTTCATTAACAATTGCGGCGCGTAAATTTGTTCCGCCGACATCAAGGCTAATCACGTGTTGCATGTTAAATATCCTTTATTTGATTGACGCGTACAATTCGCATAAAGTTTGTTCCACCGGTGCCAGTTGGTGTCCCGCCGGTAATAATAATTGGTGCACCAGCCGGGATTTTTAAATCATGAGCTTTAACAAGAGCGAGTGCTTCCATATCTTCTATAAGTTGTGGGAGTTGATTAATTACAATTGTTTGGATGCCCCATACTAATCCAAGTTTTTGGGCAGTCGAAGGCTTGTGTGTAAGGACAATAATCGGACAAGATGGACGATTTTTTGCAATTCGATTACCGGATAAACCCGTTTCAGAAAAGCAGAAAATTAATGCGGCGTTAATTAAGTTTGCGGTGTTGGCGACGGAGTTTGCAATTGCATCAGAATTGTTTTGTGAAGAAGTTGCATATGCTTGCGCGGCAAGGCGTGTATAATCAAGATTTTTTTCCATTGTGGCGGAAATTTTTGCTTGCATCTGAACAGCTTCTAGTGGGTAATCACCACTTGCGGACTCGGCCGACAACATAATAGCATCGGTGCTTTCACGAATTGCCGTTGCTACATCACTAACTTCGGCGCGTGTTGGAATCGGATGCGTTTGCATTGAATCAAGCATTTGCGTGGCGGTAATCACAGGTTTACCAATTTCACGACAACGCCGAATTAATAATTCTTGCACGACTGGAACTTCCTCGGGAGGAATTTCGACACCAAGGTCACCACGAGCAACCATAATGCCATCAACAACTGAAAGAATTTCCTCAAAATTGTCAAGGGCTTCACGATTTTCAATTTTCGCGATTACTTGAATTTCGGGATGATGATATTTTGCTAATAATGCTTTAATATCGAGAATATCTTGTTTGCGACGCGTAAAAGATGCCGCAACCATTGCAATACCATGCGCACATCCCCACTTCAAATCCTCTTCATCACGAACCGAGATAAACGGCATCGTTAATCGTGCAAATGGGGCGTTAATACCTTTACGATCTTTGAGAAAATGGGCATTGAGCGCTTTACACAAAAGTTCACGCTTCGAAACATCTTTTTGGATAATTTGTAAATCGAGCTTACCATCATCAATTTTTAAATGATCGGCAATCTTAACATCATCAAATAAGCCAGGATAACTAATTGAAAAAACTTCTTTGTTGCCAAGAAGTGGAGTCATACTGACACGGATAATATGATTGCGTGCAATATCAACGCCCCCATTTTCAAATAGTTGGCAGCGAATTTCTGGGCCTTTGGTATCAAGCATAACGGGAATATATATCCCAAACTTTTTTTGTAAACGTTTGACAATTTGAATTTTTTTCCAATGCTCTTCATATGAACCATGCGAAAAGTTAATCCGCATAACATTCATTCCAGCTTTAACGAGTTTCTTAACCATTTGGTAAGAATCAGAGGCCGGTCCAATCGTGCAGACAATTTTCGTTTTTTTGCTGATGTTTAACATATAAAACTCCTCTATTTCAAGGTTGAAATTACATCAATAAGTTCACTCGAATTACTCTTGGTCATTTTTAAAGCTTCATCAATATCATAATCGACAACTTGCATTCCGCGAATACCGACACAACGGGAAGTTTTTTGATTCATCAAAGCATTAATTGCATAAACGCCCATCCGCGCCGCTAATACGCGGTCCGATGCTGATGGTGAACCACCACGTTGAATCCGGCCTAAAATCTCAACCCGTGTTTCAAATCCGGTGGCTTCAAAAATATGTTTGGCAAAATCCTCGAGGTTAGGTAAAAGCTTTTCACTAACAATAATTAGCGCGTGACGAGACCTTGTTAAGTGAATATGCCGAAGTTTTGAGATAATTTCTTTTTCTGATGGTAAATATTCAGGCGAAAGAATTAAATCGGCACCACATGCTGTTCCTGAATAAATTGCAAGATCACCGCAGTGATTTCCCATGACTTCAATGATTGAGCAACGTTGATGGCTGGATGTTGTATCGCGCAGTTTATCGACGCATTCCGTAATTGTATTTAAACATGTATCAAAACCAATTGTATAATCGCTGGAAGCAATATCGTTATCAATCGTACCGGGTAATGCAATTGTATTAATGCCTTTTCTTGAGAGTGCACCCGCCCCACGATAAGTGCCGTCACCACCAATGACAACAAGAGCATCGATACCGTGTTTTTTTAAATTTGCAACCGCAATATCTTGGACTGCGCTATCTTTAAATTCTGGTAAACGTGCCGACCGCAAAATTGTGCCGCCACGCATTAAAATTTCACTGACAAATGAGCGATCAACTTCGATAATGTCATCTTCAACTAAACCTTTAAAACCCTCGAAAATAGCATACATTTTCAAGCCATTTGCAATACCAGCACGCACAATTGCCCGAATCGCGGCATTCATGCCTGGTGCATCACCCCCAGAAGTTAAAACTCCAACGCGTTTAATCATATAAGCTCCTCTCGATTAATCCCAATACACCAAGTATTTTACCATATATGCGTATTGCAAATAAATATATCTAAGATTTTTTATTCAAAGTAGCGGTTATCATAGGCAGACGATTTTTTTCCATGTTATAATTAGCCCGAGGAAGTTATGCATCAATTAAAAGACGACGATTTTTTTGAAATCCGCATTGCCGGTGTCATCACTGATTATGACGTCAAAGTTTTGACGAATTTTTATCAACCACTTCTCGGGGCAATCGGTCTTTCCTTATACCTTACTTTGGAACATATTTACCCATTTGCTCAAATGGAACCTTTAGATCATCGTTTTCTTTGGCAGAGGATGGATGTTTCTCGGACAGATTTCTTAATCGCTCGTAATCGTTTAGAAGCGCTTGGTTTATTACGCACATATTACAAAAAAGAACATAAAATTCATTTTTACTATTATGAACTTTACGCACCAAAAGATGCTTACCATTTTCTCGATGACCCAATTCTTAAAGGTACGTTAGTTAAATTTATTGGTGAACGTGCAACCCAGAAATTAGCGCATGCTTTTAAGATTGATGAGCCATTCAGCGATGTGGAAGAAGTTTCATCGAAATTTGTCGATGTCTTTCAACCAGATTTTAATGATCCTGCATATCGCATTGAAATTGAAAATTATGCTTCATCTTATCAAGTACAAGATATTTCTTATGCCTTTTTGGCGGATGTCTTTTTTACAGAATTGAGCGCCCAAGGCTATATCAACAAAAAAGCTTTGAGTCACGATGAAGTTGAACAAATTGAAAAGTTGGCGACGTTATATGGTTTTAGCGAAAAAACATTAGCGCGCTTAGTTATTATGGCGTATCAACCTGATAACAAATTAGGCAAGCGTATAAATTTCGAACAATTTAAAGGTTTTCTGCAAGAAGAGGCAAAATACGCTTATATCAACCGTGATGCCCGCACTTCACGGCGGGCACCGACAATTATTCATGGCGGGAGTCTTACCGCTAAACAGATTAACGAAATGGAATTAATGCCCCCGATTGAGTATTTATCAAAACTACAAAAGGGCACGCAATTAGCCGCGGCAGATGTGCGTTTATTGGATGATTTAAGCACGAATTTTCATTTAGAAAACGGCGTTATCAACGCTTTGATTTCTAAGGTTTTAGAAATTAATCATAATAATTTATCACGCGCTTATGTAGAAAAAATTGCCGCTACTTTAGTGCGGGCCGAAGTCTATACCGCGATTGATACATTGAATTATTTTGATGAAGCTAATAGTCGCAAAAATCCTGTTTCCTCAAAGGAAAAAGATCAAGTTTCCGCAAAAGACATCAAGGTTGAAAATAGTAATCAAGACGATAGTGATATCAATGCAACACTTGCCGCTTTAGAAGCCCAACTTCAAAAAAAGAAAGGTTAAGTTATGGAACGAATTAATGTAAAAAAATTACCAAAACACAATCTTTCAATTGATGTAGAGCAACTTATAAAAGAATTGCAGGCTGATCAAGTGATTTGGCAAGCGTTAGAACGTGCCAATATCGATGAGACAACTATTCGTCATAACATCGTTGCAATTTTAGATTTTCAACAATCTGTTCAAGCATGTCGAAGCTGTAAAGGGCTCAATACTTGTCAAAGTCCATTTCAACATCTTGAGTTAGAATTAGTGAATAATGACGGCATTATTGAGCGTATTTATCGTCCCTGCCGGCTTAAAGTTGCTGAAGAAAATTCACTAAAAAAGCAAACAATTTTTGATTTTCCGGCTGATTGGTTTTCGATCACATTAGGTTCATCAGGAAACCAAGTTGATGTAAATAAAAACCGCCTACCATTTATCCAAGCAGCGCTTGAATTACTTAAAGGAAATAAACGCTGGATTTATTTATTTGGTAAACCATTAATGGGAAAAAGTTATCTTGCCGCCGCACTGGCTAACGAAATCTTTGCATTCAATCCCTCGGTGATGTTTGTCGATATGAATATCCGGATTCGTGAACTTAGCGACTTGCAATTTTCTAATAAAGATGCGTTCAATGCGAGTATTGAACGCTTCATTAATGTTGATTATTTAATTCTTGATGATTTCGGTAATGAATATAAGAATGATTTTGTCCGCGATACGGTTTTGTTACCAATTTTAAATGCGCGCGCCCGTAATCAAAAAGTAACGATTTTTACTAGCGACTTTTCGATTGAACAAATTGGTACAATGTATGCGACAAACGCTGCTAGTAAGCCGCGTGCCGCGCAAATGGTAAATTTGTTACGTGCTTTGACAAACGGCGAGATTGAACTTAAGGGTATTAAAACTTATTAAGTAAAAGTTAAAATTATTTCTTCAGATGCGCGAGAAAATCGCGCATTTTATTTATTAAATCTTGTTCATCACCTTGATTGAAAATTAGCAAATCAAGCCGATTGATGTAACGTGAAAAGCGACTTTTGGCTATGAAATTTAACGCATTATCGATGTTGTCCCCACGTTTTTCTAATAGCCGTAACTGCCGTTCCGGTGAAACAGCAACGCCAATAACATATTGAAACAAATCTTCAAATCGCGCTTCATATAAAAGTGGAACTTCAACAAACAAAGTGGTATTTGCTTGTGTTTTTGCGATAATTTTAGCAATTTCTTGTTTAACTAACGGATGAATTAATTTTTCAAGTTGCTTTTTCATTTGTGGAACTTCATTGATGAATAGTGAAATGATTTTACGATTAACACCACCCTGCGGATTTAAAATTGTCGGACCAAAAATTTTAACAAGTTCATCAATCACTGCGGATAACTGATACAGTTGATGAACAATTTGGTCACTACTAACTGTTTGATAACCATCGTTTTTGAGAAGACTTAACAATGTAGATTTTCCACTTGCAATTGGGCCAGTAATTCCAATAACAAGCGGAGTAGCCGGATTGACCTGGCAATATGGACAATAGGTTGTTCCACGACCACCCACACGAATTTTTTTTAGTAAATGACCACAGACCTGGCACTGTTCGCCCGCGCGACCATAAACAAACAGTTGATCTTGAAAACTCCCAGTTTGATTACGTCCCGCATGATAACTACGCACAGTCGAACCACCAGCAATAATTGCTTTATTGAGCACTTCAATACTATGATTAAGCAATGTTTTAGTTTGCGTTTTATTTAGCTGATTAGCGGGTGTTAATGGATGAATGCGTGATGCAAATAAAGTTTCATCAACATAAATATTGCCAAGACCGGTCAATATAGTTTGATCAAGCAAAACTTCTTTTATTGGTTTTGATGTTTTTTTAAACAGCCGATATACATCATCTAAATTGGCGTTAAAAGGTTCAACGCCAAGCTTTTCAAGCTCCTTTTCTTTTTGATAGTTTGCTTCGGTACTGAGATGCATTGTGCCAAATTGGCGGGAATCATCATAGCAAATCCGTCGACCATCGGCTAAATAGAAAACAACGCGCGCATAGCGAGTTTCACTTTCATCAGCGAGCAACTCTAAGTATTTGCCCTCCATACGTAAATGCGAAATCATCACTAAATTATTATCAAAATGAAAAATTAGATACTTACCAACCCGAGTCAGATCTTTGAAAACACGGTTTCTAAGTTGCGCGATAAATTGTTCGACATCTCCTTGAACAATGCGTTTTTTATAGACAACAACATTGACGATTTTTTGATCTTTAATCAAGGGAAGAAGATGGCGGCGGACATTTTCAACTTCAGGTAATTCCGGCATAAATAATCCTCTACTTTGCTTCGTACCACGTTAGACCAAATTGGCCTTCAACTTTAAGTGGAACAGGTAAATCAAGTGCTGACTCCATAATTTTTTTGAGTTCTTTTTCGACGCGTGTTTTTTCCACTTTTGGAACTTTGAAAATTAATTCATCGTGAATTTGTAAAACTAGTTTTGTTTGTAAATGCTCATTAGTTAAGTATTCATCAATCTTAACCATGGCAACCTTAATTAAATCGGCAGCTGTTCCTTGAATTGGAGCATTCATGGCTGCTCGACGGGCAAAGGCCCGTACTTGATAATTTGGATCATGAATTTGGCGTAAATAGCGGCGGCGACCAAGTAATGTTTCAACATAGCCATTTTTTTCCGCATCGGCGATAACATTTTGTAAAAAAGTGCCCACTTCTGGATAAGTATTATAAAAAGTATCAATGAGAACTTTGGCTTCTTTTGGTGGAATTGATAATCGTTCAGCAAGTCCCCAATCGGATATTCCGTAAACAATACCAAAATTTACTTCTTTCGCTTTACGCCGGTCAAGATCAGTAATCTCTTGTTTTTGAAAAATTTGGCGCGCTGTTGCAAGATGAATATCATCACCTTGTTTGAATGCATCAATAAATTTTTGACATTTGCTCAAGGCCGCAAGTACGCGTAATTCAATTTGTGAATAGTCGAGCGAAAGAATTTCAAACTCGTAATTGGGATAATAGAAGGCTTTACGAATTAAGCGCCCTTCTTCATCACGAATTGAGATATTTTGAAGATTTGGTTCCGAACTTGAAATTCGACCAGTTGTCGTGAGCGCCTGGTTAAATGTTGCATGAATTTTACCATCTGCGTAAACAGTATCTTTGAGACCTTCAATATACGTTGAAGTTAATTTTGCGTATTTACGGTGTTGTAAAATCAAATCAACAACAGGATGTAAATGACGCAAAGCATCTAAATTATCACTCGAAGTCGAGCGCTTTTTATTTGCGGGTAATTTTAGCTCATCAAATAAAACTGTGGCGACTTGTTTAGGTGAAGCAATATTAAAATCATGGCCGACTAAATCAATGATTCGCGCTGAGATTTCGGTTAGTTGATCATGAAAGTTTTCGCCGATTTCTAGTAGTTTTACGCGATCAAGTGGGAAGCCTTCGATTTCCATTTTTGCTAAAACTTCACTAAGAGGTAATTCGATTTCCGTATAAATTTTATTTACTCCCGCTTCAGTTAGACGCTTTTCAATTTCCGGTGCCAAGGTAAAGGCGTATTCCGCCATTGCTAATGCTTTGAGTACCTCGGCGTTAGGCTCATTAATGAAAACTGGTAAATCTTTACCAAAAAAATTGTAGACGTAATTTGGGTCACTACTTAAAGAACTTTCAAGATTGTATCCCGCTAGTAAAACATCGAGTGCAAGACCATTCAACTGATAACTATGCGCGGCAAGCGCAACGCGCAACTTTTTATAATCAAAGGTATATTTACGAACTTTCGGATTAGAAAAAGCAGCCTTTAATTGCTGGTCATTTTCAAAATCCGACCAGGAAATGTAATGTTTTTTATTTTTCGAATATAAAGCAAAACCCTGGATATTGCTTTGATGATAATTTCCTGAATCAAACAAAGCGATTAGACCAATGTCATCACCAATACTAATGTTTTTAAATGAAGCAGTGGTCGGAACTTTATCATTAAATTTTTCAGTTAGTGTATCTTGGGCAAACTTTCCATCAATATGTGAACGGAATAAATTTAATTCATAGCGGATTGTAAAGTTCGTTAATGTTTTTAAATCATATCCATGATACTTTGTGTCTTCAATTGTAAAAGGAAGATCCATATCTACAATAATTTTTGCCATCTCATACGACAAGCGCCCTTGTTCAATGTTTGCAAGAATGTTTTCTTTGATCTTGCCCTTCATCATCGGCGCAGCTTCAATTATTTTATCAAAGGATTCATACTCTGCAATTAACTTTTTTGCAGTTACATCACCGATACCGGGAATACCCGGAAGATTATCGCTAGGATCACCACAAAGCCCTTTATAATCAATAATTTGTTGGGGTTTAAAACCAAAAGTTGCAACCATGTTTTTTTCATCCATGATTTCAATATTAGATAGACTACGTTTAATCAAGCAAATAGTAATTCGCTCATCAATCAACTGTAAGTAATCTTTGTCCGAGGTGTAGATAAAAACTTGATAACCATCGTTTGCTGCTATCTTCGCAGCGGTTCCGGCAATATCATCAGCTTCATAGCCAGCAACTTCGTATTGAAAGATACCCAAAGCGGATAAAAAATCACGGGCAATTTGAAATTGTGGAACTAAATCATCTGGTACGGGCTTTCTTTGAGCTTTATAATTTTCGTTTTGCTCGTGGCGAAATGTTTTTTTATCAGTATCAAAAGCAACTAAAATATATTCGTCGCCATTAAAATCTTTGATTAATTTCTCAATCATATTAGCAAAGGCAAATAACGCATTGGTTGGAATTCCATCGCGGGTGCGCATCAAAGGTTGCCCCGAACCAGCGGTCGCATAATAGGCACGAAAAAGTAACGAGTTTCCATCGATGATGACAAATTTCTTCATGAAAATTCCTCCAATAATTTTAATGTGTCAGCAAGCAAATTCAATTTTTGTCGAGTTTGCAGCTCACCTTTAACGACAATAATCGCATTTTTTTCTAACTTTGTATAAACTTGTGCGTATAATTCTGGGAAAATCGTGATTTCGAGTTCGCCATTATCATCATAAATAGTAATAAAAGCCATTTGTTGACCTTTTTTTGTACGAATCGCTTTTATGTTGCGAACAATTCCAACAACAAGAACTTGGGAATTGGGTGGCAAATCCATACGTTCTTTGATCGATTTTATTTTATTATTTGCAATTTTTTCTTCGTATAAACTTAAAAGACTATCGCTAATCATAATGCCTAAAGCTTCATACTCAAGTTCAAGATTTTCTGCTAACTGATCCTCAAATGGATTGATTAATGGTGGCGGTAATAAAGTTGGAGTTAGTAATAATTGTGATGTTTGAACACCAAGAATTGAAGCATATTGTAGTACTTTGTCCATATTGTTTCGTAGTGTCGCTCGTGAGGGTTCAATTGTGTCAAAACAGCCCGCGTTGATTAGTGCTAATAATTGTTTATCTGAGATAAGCGATATTGAACGTGTGACAAAATCAATAAAGGAAGAAAAAGGTCCCCCAGTTTTACGAATTTGTTCAATTTGTTGAGCGATTAGTACACTAATCGACTTAATTGCTGTTAATGGGAAAAGTAATTTGCGCTCACGTACCTGAAACTGCGTTGTACTAAAGTTAATATCGGGTACGAGCAAAGAAATTTTACGGGCTTTAATTTCCGCAATCGTCGCTTGAAATTTTGTGTCATTATTTGCATTGGTGACACCAAGGATTGCCGCATAGAATTCGGCTGGATAAAATGCTTTAAGATAAGCCATTTGACAAGCTAATCGCGCATAAGCAACCGAATGCGATTTATTAAAACCATAATCAGCAAATTTTAATATTTCTTCAAATACCAGTTGCGCATCTTCACTAGTGTAACCTTTATTTTGCGCCCCCAAGATAAAATCCGCCTTTAAAGCATTTAATTGTTCGAGATTTTTCTTTGATATCGCCCGGCGAAATAAATCCGCCTGTGCTAAAGACATCCCGGCCATTACTTGACTAATTTGCATAATTTGTTCTTGATAAACAATAATGCCAAACGTTGAAGATAAAATTGGGGTAATACTTTTTACACGATGTGCATAACTTTGGCTATTATTCTTACGTTCAACATAAACATCAATATTCTGCATTGGACCCGGACGGAATAGTGCTAAAGTTGCAACAACATCATTGAAATTACTTGGTTTAATACGTGCAATCGCATTCTGCATGCCGGAAGTTTCTAATTGAAATAAACCCATTGTATGGCCAGAAGATATTAATTGATAAATCTCGGGTTGGTCAAAAGGTAGCGACGAAAGTTCAAGTTCAATTCCATGATTTTCTCTTATTAAGGCAAAACATTTTCTTATTGTCGACAAGTTTGTAAGACCAAGAATATCCATTTTAAGAAAGCCTTGCTCCTCAAGCGTGCCCATCTCGTATTGACTTAGCAAAAATCCATCTTCAGACTTAATAACAGGCAAGCTTTGGGTAAGTGGCGTATCGTTTAAAATGATGCCCGCTGCGTGCATCCCAGTTTGTCGTGGTAAACCTTCAATTTTTGCTGCAAGCGTGACAATTTCTAAATAATATTTGTCGCTATCAACAAGATGGCGAAAAGTAGTAATTTTTCGATAGGAATCACGTAACGATAAAGAAAGATTGCCGATGCTTTTTGAAAGCATATCGATATCGCGTGTCGGATAGTTAAAAATGCGGCCAATATCACGCAATGCTTGTTTGGCACCGATTGTGATGTAAGTGATGATATTAGCGACACGATCGTGACCGTAACGCGCACGTAAATAAGCGATGATTTCATCGCGGCGGTCATCTTCAAAATCGATATCAATATCGGGCATTGTCTGCCGTTCAGGATTAAGAAAACGTTCAAACAAAAGATCATAATCTAAAGGATTAATTTCCGTAATTCCTAATAAATAACTAACTAATGAACCAGCGGCACTACCGCGGCCGGGACCAACTAAAATATTTTGTTTTTTTGCAAAATTAACATAATCTGCAACCAATAAAAAATAGTCGTTATATCCCATGTCATCAATCACACTGAGTTCATAGGCTAAACGTGATGCAACTGGTTCATTTGCTATATCAATACCACGTATTTTAGCGTTTTCGTTGATTAATGAAAGTAAATACTCTTTGGCGTTAAGCCCGGGTGGAAGTGGAAACGAAAGAAGTTGACCACGCGTTTGTTTAAATGTAAAAGATGCCGCATCAGCAATTTGTTTTGTTAGTGCGAGTTCTGAAAGCGAATAGAAGCGCGCTAAATCTGCTTCAGATAAAAAATAATAGGGACCAGTGGCCTTTTTATCACTAATTTTATCTTCGTTACGAATAGCGTTTACAATTGTTAATGTTAATGCATCTTCGGGAGTTGCATAAAGAATAAGCGGGAAGGCAACTAGTGAATAATCATATTTTTTGGCAAATTCTCGAACTTTTTCAGCGTAAACCAAATCGCTTTCTTCATTGATTTCCAGTCCGAGATACAATTTTGGGAATGCAAAGGCAAACTCGCGTAAATAACGTGCGGCCATCGTTGGATCTTTTTCTAGAAATTCCGCGAAAACCGTACTTTTTGCCGGGAAAATAACACTGAGATTATCCTCGATGTCGACAAAGTCTGAAACGTGTAGTCCGTTACTAACTTGCAACCGTGGTGAGAGTTTGCTAATGAGACGATAACCATTCTCATTGTTTACAAAAAAAGTTAGTGGTTGATTGTCGACGATTAAGTCGACGCCAAATAAGGGTTTAATTGTTTGATTGTTTGTTAACTTTGCAAGTTCACCCCAACCAAAAACGCCATTGGTATCGCTAAGAGCAACATAAGGAAAATCACGGTTAACATTAATCGAAACGATTTTTTCAATTGTTAAACCGGAGGCAAGAAAACTATAACCAGAGTGCACATGTAGCGGAACAAAATTCATAGATTTATCAACTTATATATTAACACGAAGAGGGAGAATATCCTATGAAAAAAGCAGCCTTACGGCCACTTTAATGTACTTCAGTAATTGGGAATAGCGCATTCAAATCAGCAATCAGCATCGCGATTTCTTCGAAGCTGTGCAGTGTTGCACCCGATGCCTGTGCATGACCGCCACCGCGATATTTTGTCGCTACGACATTGATTGGTTGAGCTTTTGAGCGAATCGAGACCCGCCATATGTGTTTTTCTTCGTCTTCACTAATTGAAGCCCAGGCATTGATTCCTTCAACTTCACTAAAGATATTGACGTATTCTTTGCCTTGATCAGCCGCTCGATCAAGCATTTTTAAGGCTTTCGCATCGAGAATATAATAGGCAATACCATGATTAGTGACTGTAAAATTATTGAGAATATAAGCTTGAACGCGCAGATCATTTAATGAACCCACATACATTTTATTATAGACATCAACTGATAAATTAATACCAGTACCAAGGAGCGCTTCCGCAATCGCAAAAGTATGCACGCTTGTATCAGAATATAAAAAACGTTTTGAATCACCAGCGATGCCTGTATATAAATAAATTGCGGCATCTTTCGATAAAACACTGACCTTTGGATAGGCTAAAATTAAATTGCCGACAATCTCACTTGTTGCGACAATTTCTGGAGCGACTAAGTTGATATCCCCATATTGATCGACAGCGGGATGATGGTCAATTTTAACGATTTTAGTCGCTTTTTGGTAACGCATATCAGACACGCGGTTACTGGTTGCACAGTCGACGACAATCGCTAAAAATGATTGTTCAAACCAATGATCAGGCGTATCTTCAATCACGGGATAAAGCCGGGGAGTATAATCGCGGTGATTACTACCGGAAATGATAATATCCTTGTTTTTAAAATTGTCTTTAAGCCATGTATAAACACCAAATTGCGTGCCAAGGGCATCATAATCTGGAATTAGATGGGTAAATACGGCAATGCGATCAAAACTTTCAATCGCCTGGAATATTTGATCATATTCATCCTCAAAAGCGAGGGCCATTGATTTAATTAAGGGATTTGATAACTGCATAGTGTGTACTCTCCTTTCAAGAAAGTCCTTCATATTAGACGATTTAACTTGAGAGTGCAAGAAAAAAGCCACTTTCATGGCGCTTTAAGTAAATTAAGTAAATTAATCATTCGGCTTTAAAGTTTTGGCTAAACCGCCAATTGAAGTTTCGCGGTAGTTAACATGCATATCACGTCCAGTTTCCACCATTGTTTGAACCATCTGATCGAAACTAACGCGATGCGAGCCATATAAGTGCCGGGCGAGTAGAACAACAGAAGAAGCTTGAACGGCAACAACACCATTACGCTCAATGCAAGGAATTTGTACATAACCAAGCACGGGATCGCATGTAAGACCAAGATGATGTTCAATCAATACTTCGGCCGCATATTCGATTTGTTCAATATTAAGTCCACCTAAATAAGCTAAGGCCGCCGCTGCCATCGCGCCAGCGACACCAACTTCGGCTTGACAACCACATTCCGCGCCAGAAATTGAACCATTTTGCTTAACCGTGATACCAACGACTCCAGCAACCATTAACGCCTCAACTATTTTACTATCAGGCACCCGACACCGAACTTGTTGATCATATAAGACAGCCGGGAGTACTCCGCTTGAGCCACATGTTGGCGCAGTAACAACTTCGCCCCCCGCAGCATTTTCTTCGGTAACAGCATAAGCATAAGCAAATATTTGCCGTTCTTTTTTTTCTTCGTGATTTTCTTTTTCAATTGATATGCGGTGCAGGAGTTGCGCCTTGCGTTTAATTTGCAATTTTCCTGGCAAAACCCCTTCGGTTTCTAATCCGCGTTTAATTGTTGCTTTCATCACTTTCCAAACGTGGCGTAAATATTCATCAATATCAATATTTGCTGAACGCTCAAATTGGCGCACAAAAGTTGGTAAATCAATATGGTGATCAGCGCAGTATGCTTTAATTGCACTGAAATTTTTAAATGGATAATAATCTGTTTCGTCACTCAATAAATGTCCATTACGTGTGATAGCGCCACCACCAATTGATGTATAAATTGTGTATTCAACTAATTTATTTGGATGGTTAAACCCAAGAAATACAAGCGTATTGGGATGAGTAAGATCTTGATAATAGTCAAAAATAATTTCAACTTTACGCTGGCCAAAAACGCTCAAAATTGCTTGATCAGTTAAATGTCCTCGACCGGTAAAGGCGAGTGAACCAAATAAAATAACTTGGTAGTAATGTAGATTTGGATAATGTTCAAGAAAATCTTTTGCAGCATTAATTGGCCCCATCGTATGGGAGGAAGAAGGACCACGACCAATATTATAAAGACGAGTTAATGACTGCATAATTAATAACTATTACAGCTTTAAAATGCGCACACAATCACGGGCAATCATAATTTCTTCATCAGTGGGGATGATTGCGACTTTAACGCGGCTATCCGGTAAGGAGATTAAGGCTTTTTCACCCCGTAATGGAAGATTTTTTTCTTTATCATATGTGATGCCGAGCGCATCTTTGATTTCATCAATAATTAACTGCCGATAATAACCAGAATTTTCACCGATGCCAGCAGAAAAAACGATGATATCAGCGCCACCAAGACGCACAAAGTATTGGCCAATATAATCAGCGACTCGGCGGGCAAATAGCTGATTAGTGATAATCGCCCGTTCGTCTCCTTTTTCCGTCGCTTCTTCAATGTCGCGTGTATCATTAGAAATTCCCGAAACCCCGAGCATCCCTGATTTATGGTTAAAGATTTGATACATTTCATAAACATCTTTACCCGTCATCTTACAAGCATACATCATCACCGATGGATCGATGTCGCCTGTCCGTGTTCCCATCATAATCCCACCAAGTGGAGTAAGACCCATTGATGTCGCAACGCATTTGCGATCTTTTATCGCTGTAATTGAAGCGCCGCTACCAATATGACAAGAAATCACACGTGGATGTTCCACGCCTGGTAAAAATTCTTCGGCTTCTAATCCTAAATATTGATGTGAAGTTCCATGCGCGCCATAACGGCGAATATCGTATTTTTCAAAGTAGCGATAAGGAATTGGAAACAAATAATCTTGGGCGACCATTGTTTGATGAAAAGCTGTGTCAAAAACGGCAATTGCTGGTGTGTCCGGCAAAGCGTCTTTGAATGCTTGATAACCAATTAGGTGTGCGTGGTTATGCAGTGGAGCAAGAGGGATTAATGATTCAATCTTTTCGGCAGTTGCTAAATCAAATAGTACCGAGTCCGAAAAATATTTACCACCTTGGACAACACGGTGTCCAATTGCTTGAATTTCGCTTAGGCTTTGAACAATTTGCAGATCAATCAAAGCATCAAGTAAAAGTTTTACAGCAACGCGATGATCGCGTAGTGGAATCACCTTTTTTTTCGTTTTGCTATCATAACTTATTTTAAAAATGCCATCATCATGACCAATGCGATCGGCAATACCGCTGCAAATAACGATTTCTTCTGGCATTTGATATAACTTAAATTTTAATGACGAGCTTCCAGCATTTACCGCCATTACTTTTGTACTCATATAAATACTCCTTTACCCAAGTGCAATTTTAGGTCATATGGATACCTTTTTCAATATCGACCGGGTTAATTGTCACTTAATTTTTGATTAGTTTTGATAATTTGCAAAATTTTGTGTTGATTAACATAGAATAAAAGCGCTTTTTTTCATATAATATAACCAGTTAATCTTAATGGAGGAAACTATTTATGGCATATGGCCTTGTCTATGATTATTTGATTGGACAGAGTATCGAAGCTTATAAATATTTTGGTGCCCATTTTGTACGTGAAGAAGTCGAAGAAATCGAAGAACTCCCGCCACTAAAAAAAGGTGGCAAACCGATTATCAACCGGATAAAAAAGCACAAAGAATATACTGTTTTCCGGCTTTATGCCCCACTTGCTCATGACGTTAGTGTGATTGGCGAATGGAATAATTGGGAAGCCGGTGTTCATAATATGTTTCGAATTGATGAGGCGGGCATTTGGGAAGCGATTATTCCTGGCTTAGTTAATTATCAATCGTATAAATATCACTTCCGCAACGCTCATGGCATTTACGTTGATAAAGCCGATCCATTTGCTTTTTTTAGCGAATTACGGCCGAACACTTGTTCGCGTTTATTTGATATTGAAGGATTTATGTGGCATGATGCCCCATATTTAAAAGACCGTGACCGTAATTTCAATCGGCCAATGAGTATTTATGAAGTCCATCTTGGTTCCTGGAAAGGGCTTGTTGATGGGCGCCATATTTCCTATGAAGAAATCGCCGATTATCTAATTCCATACGTTCGTGAAAATGGTTTTACACACGTCGAAATTATGCCGATTACGCAATATCCGTTTGATGGTAGTTGGGGCTATCAAGCGACGGGTTTCTTTAGTGTTGATTCGCGTTATGGTAACCCATTCCAACTTATGAGTTTTATTGATCGGATGCATCAAGCAGGCATCGGCGTCATCTTAGATTTTGTCGTCGTACATTTTGCGTCAGATGTTTATGGGTTAATCGAATTCGATGGCTCACGCATGTATGAATATAGTGATCCGCAAAATACATTTTCGCAATGGGGATCACCACAATTCGATCTTGGTAAAGACCCAGTTCGCTCATTTTTAATGAGTGCAGTTCATTATTTTATTGATTATTTCCACTTTGATGGAATTCGCATTGATGCTGTAAGTAATTCATTATTCTGGGATGGCAACAAAACCCGCGGTGAAAATACGGGTGGCGTTGAATTTTTGAAACGCTTAACGAAAAAGATTCATGAGCGGCATAAAGATGTAATGATGATTGCTGAAGATTCTTCCGATTATTCCGGCGTCACGAAACCACTTGAATACGGTGGCATTGGCTTTGATTATAAATGGGATTTAGGTTGGATGAATGACACGCTGAAGTATTACGCTAAAGACCCAGTATATAAAAAATATGAACATAATAAATTGACATTTTCGATGCATTATTTCTTTTCTGAAAACTTCTTATTACCGCTATCGCATGATGAAGTAGTCCACGGTAAAGGAACAATCATCAACAAAATGTGGGGTGATTATGACACAAAGTTTGCTTTAATTCGCAATCTTTTAAGCTATCAATTCGCCCATCCAGGCAAAAAACTCAATTTTATGGGCAATGAACTCGCATCATTTGATGAGTGGAATGAACAACGCTCATTACCATGGGTGCTTAAAACGTTTCCAAAACACGATTCAATCACGCGCTTAATTCGCGATTTAAATCGCATTTATGCTTATGAACCAGCCATGCATTTTGAAGAGCACAATCCGCATCATTTCAACTGGTTAATGGTTGATAACGCGGAACAAAGTGTTTTCGCTTTTGAACGGCGTGTTGGTCCTTCGCATTTAGTTTTTGTTTTCAATATGACACCAAACTATTATGATAACTATCAGGTTGGCCTTTCACGTCCTGGCCAATACCAAGAAATCTTTAATTCCGATAAAGACGTCTATGGCGGTTGGAACCAGTATAATGGTGGTGCGCTCGAGACCAATGATTGGTCCGGTCCAGAAAATCGTCCAACCTCATTAACGATCAAGCTTGCTTCGTATGGGGCAATGATATTTAAATATATTGGACCAAAGTCAAGCATGGGTGCAATTGAAGAAAAAGAAGTTGATATATCTTCACTCGCGCCAAAGAAAAAAGTTGGTCGGCCGCGCAAAAATTAGTTTATTTACTAAGAAAGAGGAAAAATTACTTTTATGAACGCTTCTACGCAAAAAATGTTTGTTTCACCTAAAGAATTTAAATTGGAGTTCGTCAAACGCCTCTCCGAGAAATATGGTCGTTCAGTTAAGGATTCACATATTACCGAACGCTACGATGTGCTCGGACGCATGGTCCGTGATTATGCGGCGATTAACTGGCGCGAGACACGCGAAAAAATTCTTAATGAAGAACGCAAACAATTAATTTACTTTTCAATGGAATTTTTGATTGGTCGTTTACTTGTTAATAACATGATGAATCTTGGTATTTATGATGTTGCTCGTTCGGGATTTGCCGAAATGGGAATTGATATTAACGAACTCGAAGATCAAGAATCAGATGCCGGCCTTGGCAATGGCGGTCTTGGGCGCCTTGCGGCTTGTTTTATTGATTCACTCGCCTCATTATCGTTACCCGGACATGGTAACTGCATTCGCTATGAATATGGTTTCTTCCGGCAAAAAATCGTTGATGGTCGGCAAATTGAAGTACCTGATCAATGGCTCGTAAATGGTAACGTTTGGGAAGTCCGTAAACCAAAACACTCAGTCGAAGTGAAATTTTATGGTCATGCCGAAACCTATATGAAACCAAATGGCACTTATGGAATCCGGACAGCCGATCCCGTCTGCGTGAAAGCTGTACCATATGATATGTCAATTATCGGCTATCAAAATGGGGTGGCTAATACATTACGTCTTTGGAGTGCGGAACCCAGTGAAGAAAATCTCCCGCGGGATCAAAAATTTGAAGATTACCTCGTGACTTTAAAAGAATTATGCCACGGGCTTTATCCGGATGATTCAACAGAACATGGAAGGATTTTACGTTTACGGCAACAATATTTTCTTGTTTCGGCTGGTCTTCAATCCGCCGTTCGCGGCCATTTCCGGCGATATAAAACATTGAAAAACTTTAAAGAAAAATTCGTTTTTCAATTAAATGACACACATCCAATTTTAGCGATTCCCGAATTGATGCGTATTTTAATGGATGATTATAGTTTCGGCTGGGACGATGCTTGGGAACAAGTCACAGGCGCGATGGCGTATACTAATCACACGGTCATGCCAGAAGCACTTGAAAAATGGCCAGTGATGTATATCCAACAACTCATTCCACGTTGCTACATGATTATTGAAGAGATTAATCGTCGCTCACAAATTTACTTTAACGATAGCCATGTCGCAAGCGAAGCCAAACGTAATATGGCAATTATCAAAGAAGGCATGATTCATATGACGAATCTCGCCCTTTATACGGTGTTTTCGGTAAATGGCGTAGCGGCGATTCATACGCAAATTCTCAAAGATTTAACCTTCCCTGATTATTATTCCCTGATGCCAAATAAATTTAATAATAAAACCAATGGAATAACCCATCGGCGCTGGTTCTTATATGCGAACCCCAATTTAGCATCTTTAGTCAGTGATAAAATCGGTGAAGGTTGGATTCGTGATCCCGATCAACTCGAAAAATTTGCGGCTTTTAAAAATGATGCTGATGTACAAAAACGCTTTATGAAAATTAAAAAGGCGAATAAAGTAGCATTTGCCGCAATGATGAAGAAAACACAAGGCATTGATGTGAATATCGATTCGATTTTCGATGTGCAAATCAAGCGACTCCATGCCTATAAACGTCAATTGATGAATCTCTTCCGAATTATGCATCTTTATCATCGGGCAAAAACTGATCCTAACTTCAGCATGTATCCGCATACGTATATATTTGGGGCAAAAGCCGCACCATCATATTTCTTTGCGAAAAAAGTTATTGAACTAATCAACGCTGTCGCTTCGACAATTAATCACGATCCGGCGGTTTCTAAATTCATGCAAGTTGTCTTCGTCGAAAACTACAATGTTTCCAAAGCCGAAGTAATTATTCCCGCTGCGGATATCAGTGAGCAAATTTCGACTGCCGGTAAAGAAGCTTCCGGTACTTCCAATATGAAGTTTATGATGAATGGGGCATTAACTCTTGGTACTCTTGATGGCGCGAATGTGGAAATCGCTGAACGCGTGGGACCAGAACATTGCTTTATTTTCGGACTTAAAGCCGATCAAGTAATTGAAAAACGCAACTCAGGTTATAATCCATGGGACGTTTATAATCGCGATAGCGATGTCCATTGGATTATCGATTCATTAATTAATGGAACATGGAATAATGGTGCGATTGATCAATTCCGAGCGATATTTGATGAAGTGATGTATCGCGGTGATGAATATTTAATTCTTGAAGATTTACAAGCCTACGTGAGCGCATCGGAAAAAATTGATGAATATTATCAAAGTCCGAAAAAATGGATTGCCACCTGCGTTGTTAACATGGCAATGTCTGGCTATTTCTCGACGGACCGGACAATCCATCAATATAATGATGAAATTTGGCATTTAGATCCGTTATGAGTGAGATATTAAATTTAAAACCGCTATTTGACGCTCAAAAAGCGCTCGATGCGACAATTCATGAGCAGCATCAAACAAATTACGCCAAAACGCATGATGATCGTGTTTTAGCCCTCCTAGTTGAACTTGGGGAACTCGCTAACACAACACGGTGCTTTAAGTTTTGGTCACTTAAAGGTAGTGAAGTAGAGGCGATTGTCCTCGATGAATACGCTGATGCTCTGCATTTTTTATTAAGTATTGGCATCATGCATGGCTTTGTTTATGATGAACAACCGCTCACGCATTTTGCTGGTACCTTAACCGCCGGTTTTCTTCACATTTATCACGCGGTTGAAGTTTTACGCGCGGAAATGAACTTGGTAAACTACAAGAAGCTATTTAGCGCTTTCACGAGTATTATTTTCTTACTTGGGGCAAACGCTGTTAAAATAGAAGAAGCCTATCGAAAAAAACTCGCAGTTAACTACCAACGTCAAGAACAAAAATATTAATGTTCCAAAGGAGAATTTTATGAATAAAGAACAACGATTAGATTTACTAAAAGAAGTGAGCGAAGTCCGCGGTATTAGCGGTAACGAACGCGAAGTCTCACGACTGATTCAACGACGCTTAAAAGATGTTGTTGATCATTTTGAATACGATAACCTCGGTTCAACAATTTCCTATTTAAAACCACTCGACGAAAAAAAACCAACTGTGCTTTTCGCTGCCCATATGGATGAAATTGGCTTTATTGTCACAAACATCGAAGAGTCGGGTTTATTGCGCTTTAGTAATGTTGGTGGTTGGTGGGGTCATGTTGTACCCGCCCATGAATTTATTATTAAAACACGGACTGGGCAAGAATATTTTGCCGTGACTGGTGCGCAACCACCGCATGGTATGCCGGCCGAAAAGCGTAAACAAGTGATGGAACTAAAAGATATGTATCTTGATCTTGGTGTCGATAATAAAAAACAAGTTGAAGAAATGGGTATTCGCATCGGGGATACAATCACGCCAAAACAAGATTTCCGCGTGCTACAAAACGGTAATGCCTTACTCGGAAAAGCGTGGGATGACCGCGCCTGTGTGGCGATTGGGATTGAAGTGATGGAAAATCTCAAAGATGAAAAACTTGCATCAAATGTTGTTTTTGCCGGCACTGTCCAAGAAGAAGTTGGCTTACGTGGCGCCGCAACCGCTAGTTATCATGTCAAACCCGATATCGCTTTTGCGACTGATGTGACGATGAGTTACGATTTACCCGGCACACCAAATAACGACACAAAACTTGGAACTGGTGTTGCGTTATCAATTATGGATGCTTCCGTTATTGCCCACCGCGGTTTATTCGATTTCGTCGAAGAAATTGCCAAAGAAAAAGGCATTAAATACACTTATGATTTAATGACGGGTGGTGGCACTGATTCCGGAGCAATTCATAAGCAATTTGATGGCATCATCAATATGACAATTTCGCTACCTTGCCGCTATTTCCATTCTCATGTCTCGATTATCGATTTACGTGATTATGAGGCAGCTGTTGAACTTGTCACCGAGGTGATTAGACGGATTACGCCGGAAATTATTGAGCAGTTACGCGCTTCCAAATACGAATAAAGATTAGCGACCGTTTGGTCGCTTTTTATTTTTTGCAGTTTTAGACAAAAATAAATTAATTTTATAGTTAAAAGTGTATTTATGTTTTTAAATATAGTTATTTATTTGTCAATTTTTTTTGCTATTATTAAATTGGAGGATTTGGTTATGGAATTAGTGATGATACTTAACATTGTATTTTTTGCCATTATTGGTTTGGTTATTATATCTGCCGTGATTGGTCTCTTCCGCCGGTCTTTTGTCACACTCGTCGGATTAGTTGTGTTTGTCATCTTAATCGCTGTCTTTGCGCTCAGTCTTGGTTCGATTTCAAATTTCGTCCTCCAATACGATTTAACAACGATTGAAGCAATTCCGACAACCTATGATCTTGTAATTAATCAAGAAACTTACACAATATCACTGGAAACGTTAGAAATTGCCCTGCAAGATGTCTTACACGCTGTGAGTGAAGCAGCGGGAGCAAGCGAAGCTGGCAGTGCTGATTTTGAAGAATATATTTATGCCTTAACTGTCAATATTGGTCGTTATTTCACCTTTGGTCTTATGGTTTTTGTCGCCTGGTTTATCAGTGGCATTGCCACGTTTATCACGCGGATTGTGATGTGGATTGTTTCACGTGCTAATCCGAAAAAACGTCATATATTCTTTGCGTCTTCAGCTTTTTCTGCTTTAAAAACAACAGTCGCTTTCTTTGCAATGGTAATGCCATTTACCGCGATTGCGAACGCGGTATTAGTTGCTTATCGTGACCCGCAAAATGCCGATTTAAGTGATACACCACCAGCGTCAATGCAAGAAGTCGCGACTTATGTTGATGCCTATGATCAATCGCTACTTTCTAAATTAATGTTTTCTTGGACAAAGTCCCCAACAACAGGTAAGACACTCGATATTACATTAATGGATTGGATTGCTGGCGCTGAATATAAAGACGAAAAAATCGCCTTTACCGATGAACTTATCGCGTTTACCGGAATTGCTAAAACATTAGCAAGTAGTGGTATTCTTGATCACGAGGGTGATTTATCGACATTTGATTGGTCGGTGTTCGCTCAAGAAGAAGCCGTGGACACAATTTTCAATAACTTAAAACATTCCCATCTCGTCATGAGTGGTTCACCGTTATTAATGAGCATTATGCTATCAAGTGCCGGAAATACCCTAGTCGATGAAAGTTTTATTGAACCATTAACGACGGATGTTGTTGATGCTGACTATGTCGTGGAGTTCGCCGCTTTACAAGGAATGCTTAATAGCTTTATTCGCGCGGGCGCATTTACGGCGCTACTCGACTTTATTTTTGCGGCTGAAGAAGATCGCGCCGCATTAGAAAGCGCTCTTTATGAATCGTTACTTGGTGAAGATGCACTTCCCGATGTGCGTGAAGCTTTTGCGTTTTTCGATACATCAATTATTCTCTCACGCATGACACCAGCTTTACTTGCAAGCATGGCAATGGGAGAAAATCAAACAAATATTAATGGATTCCTTGAACAAATAATCCCAACTGAATACGAAGACTTTGCTGACTATCAGTGGGGACATGAAATGGATGTAATTTTTAGCTCACTGGCGAGTATTTACCAAGATGATGAGACCTTTGTCGATTTCTTTGGTGGGGCAGCCGGCGATGAGAGTTCGCCCTCGTGGCAAGAATATCTACTTAATCATAAAGAGAGTGTTCTTGATGCGTTTACTGGTCCAGTTGATACAAGCGAACAATTAGTTGATGTCGATGAAAACAATGTTTATCAAGGTGAATTACCGGTTTTGCTTGATTCGGACTTGATTATGGAGGCCGTTGATCCATTAATTCGCTTTATGTTCCGTGATTTTAATATTGAAAACGGAATTGCTTTACTGGCCTTTGAAGCACAGATGGCCGCCCTTAATGACCCAGACCCCGCCATTCGGCGCGCCAATTATAAATTAGGAATTCGCGATATGCTTGATCTTTTAATCGATGGCGTACCGACCGATTACGATAATATCGAAGATATTTTCCCAATTCCCGATACCATCGTTGTTGATGAAGAGAATAACACGGTGACAACCACTGAAGAAATAGTTATCGCACCGGAAAACATCACCGATGCTGGCTATGATATCCCAGATGGTCTTGAGACAGATGAAGAAGGTAATATCATTATTCCGGCTGGTAGTTACGTTGATGAGGATGGCATCCACTTACCGGATGGAACAATTATTCCACTCGAAGTGCCGTCAGGTCGTTACCACTTTATTCCAACAATGAAATTCGAATACGCTTTATTCTAAAAGTTAGTGACTAAAAATTAAAACGAGATGGAAATCTATCCACCTCGTTTTTTTTCTTAAGATCTACTTGGCTTATGGATCAGCCCGCATCAAGTGAGTGCGACGGGCAACTTCCAGTAAGATAATCGCGACGCTTGCACCAAGAATTCCTTGTAGGGCATCGAGCAGGAAATAAAGTGGTACCCCTTGCCATGTCCATAAGAGCCAGTTCGTCAAACCATAAAGAAGCGCCATTGTAATACCAGCAATATAAAATGCGAAGAAGTTGATTTTCTTGGGTAATAAACGGAACAAGTAACCAGCAATTAATC
The DNA here is from genome assembly GCA_028705995.1 of Bacilli bacterium. Classification (GTDB taxonomy): domain Bacteria; phylum Bacillota_I; class Bacilli_A; order RFN20; family CAG-826; genus JAQWCH01. The sequence goes on from JAQWCH010000001.1 coordinate 113,826, forward strand.
CTTCTGCAAATTTAATAACCGCCGTAAATGGTGCATAAACAGCATAACTTGATCCGCCGAGTAGATCAGCGAGTGTCCCGCCAATCAGCCCGACAATCCCACCGGAAATCGGATCGATGAAGACAGCTGCAAAGATGATAAAGGCATCTCCAAGATTAAGGTAACCAATACTTAAATCAATGCGAATATAAAAAGTTGCTAAAAAAGTTACGGCAGCTAATAAACCCGTTAATGTCATTTTTTGGATAATTTTATTCATCGAGTAACCTCATAAAGTTTTTTTCATTATAGACTTTAACCCCAATTTGTTTTAATGCTTTTGCAGCAATCCCCATGCCAGCAATGAGTTTTTTCGAAAAAGTACCATCATACACTAATTCACTGCCACAAGCGGGTGAGCGCTCTTTCATAATTGCCGATTGAGCATCGTATTTTTGTGCAAGGCGCACAGCAATTTTTGCCCCAAGATTATATTGATCTGTCACATCAACGCCGTTGAGCATTGTGACTTTTTCGCCTTGAATTTCACTTGGTGGTCGTGGCACATCAAGACCGCCATCAACTTCGGGACAAAATGCGACAAGATTAAATTTCTCTTTTAACTTTTCGATATCCGGTGTGTAATTATCTTCACCCGAGTATTTTGTTCTGTAGCCGAGTAAGCAGGCTGATACAAGAATTGTTGGTTTCATGTTGTTATTGTAGTGGGTTTTAGCAAATAAATAAAGAAGACGTCGGGAAGAAGTTTATATTCATGTGATAAATATCAATTTAGAATAATCGCATTAGAAAATATTTTTTTGTAATCAAGCGCCTAGCGCGTACTAATGATTTTAAACTTTCGGTATTTCAAAATGGAAAAGTTCATTAAAATTCGCTATGATATAAAGCAAAGGAATTTCATTAATGGCACTAACTAAACGGCAAACATTAGGAGAAGAAATCGCAAATGCAATCTCACATGGGATTGCGGCGTTACTCGGCATTGCCGGATTAGTTTTGCTTTTATTACGCGCTAAAAATCTATCCGAAACACTGACTTCGCTTATTTTTGCAACCGGTATAATTTTACTTTACACAATGAGTACGCTTTATCACGCTTTTAAAAACGATACAGCGGTTAAAAGACTCTTTAAACGTTTTGATCACCTATCAATCTATTTGTTAATCGGTTCGACTTATTCACCGATTTACGTGTTGGTGCTTGAAAAACCACTGGGATGGATTTTGCTTGCGATACAATGGTGTTTAATTATCGTCGGGATTATTTTCAAAGCAATTTGGATTAAAAAATTCGCCGGCATTCATCTTGCGATGTATTTAATTCTGGGTTGGAGTGGTATTTTGTTTTTTGGTTCATTATATAATTTTTCGATTCCCGCTTTTTATTTAATTCTTGCTGGCGGCATTGCCTATACAATCGGTGTGCTTTTTTATGCCCTGCATTTGTTTAAGTATTCGCATTTTGTTTGGCATATATTTGTTTTTCTTGGTACACTTTTACATTTTTTCGCCATTTATTTATTTCTTATTGGCTAGTTAGGTATCGCGATCAAATTGTGAAAAAAGTATCAGGCCGTGATTAAAATAAACTAGGTATAATATTACTATGACAAAAATAAGCAAAAAGACCGATACAATTAATTTGTTAAATCAAACTTATCGCGTGGAATTCGCATTTAAAAAAATGAAAAATATCCGTTATCGCTTTCTAGATAACGTTTTATACATCTCTGCGCCATTAAGATATGCTCACGACTCCGAGCAAGTTTTAAAGCGCCTCAACGAAAACGGCCGCCTGATAAAAATTAAAAAGGCGTTACCACCGCCAGTGATCGGTAATCAAATTTATATTTTTGGTCAACTTGTCGCCATCGACTCGATTAAGTGCCTAAGTAAATTTAGGCAAGATGAACCTTATCCCACTAGCTTAAAAAATCATTTAAAAACTTATTTAACAAAGCGCGTGCCAGAAATTGCCAAAATGATGAACATCACTCAACCATACACAATTATTGTTCGCGATATGAAAACGCGCTACGGGACCAATTCACGGCGCACAATGCGTTTAGCGTTTACGAGTCGCCTCGTGCACTATCATCAAGCGATTATCGACTCAGTGATTATTCATGAGCTCGCACATATTTATTATTTTGATCATAGCAAAGCGTTTTATCAGGTTGTCAAAACGTACTGTCCCGCTTATTATCAATATCGGAAGGCCTTGCTTCATCAAGCGTACGCATTATGATTAAAACAATTTCATCAAAAAAGAACCCCTACATCCAATCGCTAATCGCGCTTCAAAACACAGCAAAAAGCAAAGAAGCGGGATTGTTTCTTGTTGACGGGTGGCATTTAGTTGATATGGGGCGCAATGCGGGAATCCTCGAAGCGCTGATTTTATTAACACCAAATGAAAATTATGATGAAGTTGATCAATATATCGTCAATGAAGAAATTATCGATAAGCTGAAATCCGTGGCGACAAACCCCGGTGTAATTGGTGTTTTAAAAAGAGCGCCACGTTCATTAGTTGGTGGCACGCGTTTATTACTCCTCGACCATATTCAAGATCCAGGTAATCTTGGTAATTTATTGCGTTCAGCACTCGCTTTTAATTATGACGGTGTATTAGTAACTCCGGGATGTGCTGACATATTTCATCCAAAAGTTTTAGCGGCAACCCAAGGTGCTTTTTTCTTTTTGCCTGTGCAAGAAATAACTTTATCCGGTATCGAAGATTTGCAGCGTGAAGGTTACCAATTAATTGTCTCAACATTACAAAAGGCGACACCTTTAGCCAATGTTGATATTCCCGATTTATTAATTCTTGTAATTGGCAATGAAGGACATGGTGTCGATGAAGAAATAATTAGTCGCGCGGATCAATTAGTAAAAATCCCAATCAGTGGTCTTGATTCTTTAAATGCCGCTAGTGCGGGCGCAATTTTGCTTTATCATTTCCGCCCGAATAACGATACCCAAATTTAATTTGAGATGGTATAATCATATAGGCGATGAATAGTCGTAGTAACAACATCCCGTCCTGTTAGCGATTTGGTAAGCGGTGAAAGACCAAACTTGACGCGTTGTGAATTCAACTAGGAGCCAGGATTAATCCCCTCGTCACCGGCGTTAACGGTTAATCAAGTGCGTAAATCTTTTTACGAAGGAGGATGGTACCACGGTAATCCCGTTCCTTTCGCAAAAGATTTTTTTATTTCAAGAGGAATAATTATGAAAGAACAAGAACTGCAACTGATTTTAGCTTCAGCGTTACAAGCCATCACGGATGCTAAAACATTAAGCGAACTCCAACAAGTCCGCGACACTTACTTAGCAAAAAAAGGTCAAGTTAATCAATTGATGGGCAATCTTAAAGTTTTACCCCCTGCGGAACGCTCGAGCTATGGTAAAGCGGTTAATGATTTAAAAATGGCGTTGATAAGCGCCTTTGACCAAGCGCAAATTGTTTTGGAAGCCGCGGCTTTAAACGAAAAACTCACATCAGAGAAAATCGATATTACCTTACCCGGATATGTACATCAAGCCGGCGCTAAAAATCCGTTTTTCACGATTCAAGATGAACTTTGTGCGATTTTTCTTGGCTTAGGTTATACAATTGCCGAAGGTCCAGAAATTGAAAGCGATCATTTTAATTTTGAGTTATTAAATATTCCGCAAGATCACCCAGCCCGCGATATGCAGGATTCTTTTTATATTGATGAAAATACGCTATTACGCACACATACTTCACCGGTCCAAGCTCATGTCATGCAAAACGCTGACGGCCAACCAATCAAAGTTGTTTGTCCCGGGAAAGTTTATCGGCGCGATGATGATGATGCGACGCATTCCCATCAATTCGGTCAACTCGAAGGTTTATTGATTGATGAAGGTATTCATCTTGGTCATCTTTATGCAACATTGCAACTTTTTGTGCAAGCGATGTTTGGTGAAAAGCGGGAAATTCGCTTTCGCTCTTCATATTTTCCATTTACAGAACCTAGTGTTGAAGTTGATGTGAGCTGTGCTAATTGTGGCGGCAAAGGTTGCTCAATGTGTAAAGGCAGTGGCTGGATTGAAATTCTTGGTGGTGGTATGGTCCATCCCAATGTGTTAAAAATGAGTGGTTATGACCCTGATAAAATGAGTGGGTTTGCTTTTGGTATCGGTCTTGAACGTGTCGCGATGCTGCGTTACGGCATTGATGATATCCGCAAGTTTTATCAAAATGATGTGCGCTTCATCCATCAATTTAATAAGCGCTGAGAGAGGAAAAAAACATGAAAGTATCATATAACTTACTGAAAAAATATGTTGATTTGAGTGGTATTTCTCCTTTTGAAGTTGCGCACAAATTAACATTTGCTGGTCTTGAAGTCGAAAGCGTGAGTGCACTTGCCACGGGTGATTTATTGGTGATTGGTGAGATTGTTAAATGTGAAAAACATCCTGATAGCGATCATTTATCCGTGCTTGAAGTTAATCTTGGCGCCAAATACGGGCTTAAACAAATTATTTGTGGGGCGCCAAATGTGCGCGTCGGTTTAAAAGTCATCGTCGCCCGGGTCGGAGCGACTTTAGCCGATAATCTGAAAATTAGCGCGAGTAAAATTCGTGGAGTCACAAGCGAAGGCATGTGCTGCGCGCTCAACGAAATCGGGGTAGAAGCAAAATATCTACGTGCTGAACAAGTTGATGGTATTGAAGAACTACCCGCTGACGCACCAGTTGGCGCAGAAAACGTTTTAGAATATTTATTACTTGATGATTACACGCTTGAAATTAAAATACTGGCGAATCGGCCCGATGCTCAAGCGATATTTAATCTTGCCCGGGAAATTAGCGGCTTGTTTAATCGTCCGTTAATCATTCCCGAATATCACCGGTTTAAGGAAGTTGAAGAAAATATTCATGTTAGTTCAAGTACACCGAGTTGCCGTCAATTTGCGATTCGCATAGTCCGCGACTTAACAATGGGTAGTTCACCCTTATGGCTGCAACGTTACTTAATGGCGAGTGGCATCCGTTCAATTAATCGCCTCGTCGATATTGGTAACTATGTGATGTTATTAACCGGTCAACCACTTCATATGTATGATTTAGATAAAATTTCCGGGGCAAATTTTATCGTCCGTGATGATTTAGAAGTCGAAAAATGGCAAGCGCTTGATCAAAAATATTATCATGTCCTCCCAGGCGACATCGCCATTACCGTTGACGGTGAAATTATGTGTTTAGGTGGTGTGATGGGGGCTTTAGCTTCGGCAATTGATGATCAAACGCGTAATGTTGCCATCGAAGCTGCGCATTTCCATCCAGCGACTATTCGGCGCACATCAACACGGCTTAATCTTGTGTCAGATTCGTCACAACGCTTTGCTAAAGGTATTAACCCACATCAAACAGCGGCTGTTTTAGAACTTGCCACGCAACTCGTGCGCGAACTTTGTGCGGGTCAACAAGTCTCACAAATTGCCAACTACGATGAACTTAACTATCAACCGCTCGTGGTTACGACCAGTGTGCATGAAATTAATGACCGGTTAGGGACAGATTTTGATTTAGATGAAATTACTGATGCTTTAAAGCGCTTAGCGATGGGCGTTGATGTCAATCACGATCAAATTAGAGTAAAAATTCCAAGTGCGCGCATCGATATTAGTGGAGCCGCTGATATCGCCGAAGAAGTAATTCGTATTTTAGGCTTTGAACGTGTGAAAAACGTTTTACCACGCCTTGATGCAACGCTCGGCGTACGCTCGCAATATCAACAAAAAATCTATGATGTGCGTTCTTTCTTACGCTTACAAGGATTAGATGAAATCTTGACCTATACCCTTGTTAATACGACGCAACAAAAACTATTTATGAATTTTAATGCGGGTAATCCCTACGAGCTCCTGCATCCGATGACGCCGGAACATGCGCTTGTGCGCACAACTTTACTTCCTTCAATGCTTGATACTTTACGTTATAACTACACGCGCCAAAATAGTAATCTTGCAATGTTTGAAGTTAGTGAAGTGTATCGATTTGGCAAACAAGAAACACACCTTAGTATCGGTTTAGTTGGACAAGTATTAATGCAAGCAAATTTAACTACTCACCAAGTTAGTTATTATGATGTTAAAGGTTATCTTGAAGGCCTGCTTGATCTACTGGGAATTAGCGCTAGTCGTTATCAAATAAAGCAACTCGATGAAAAACTTTTCCGCGAATTTCATCCTGGTCGGCAAGCAGGTTTATATAGTAATAACAGCCTTTTGGCAATTATTGGTGAACTGCATCCCGACTTACGGAAGAATCTTGATTTTGTGAAAGCGCCAGTCGCCTTACTTGAAGTTAATCTTTCAGGTTTGCTTGCACTCAAAGTTTCACAAGCCAAGATTAAACAAATTGATCGCTTTCCTGTCGTCACACGTGATTTAGCAATTGTCGTTAGTAATGAATTTAGCGCGAGTGATATTTTAACAACAATCAGTCGGGCGGGGAAAAATGCTCTAAAAAACGTTGATATATTTGATGTTTATAGTGGTAATGGTGTTGAAAACGGCATGAAATCACTGGCGTTACGTCTTACACTTGGATCGAGTGAGCAAACACTAACTGAGCTCGAGATTCAAAAAGTATTAGTGGCGGTAATTGAGGCCTTAAAAAAGAACTTCCAAGCACGAATCCGTGAATAATCGCTAAACCACTTATAAAGAGCGCATGAGGAAAATTAATTATGAATTGTCAACCATTACATCTTGTAACTGGCTATCAAACGCGTGATGGCGCTGGTGTTAAACTTGTCCGCGTGCTCTCACGTAACACGGTCAAAGCTTTTGATCCTTTTTTGATGCTCGACTCATTTGATAGTGAAAATCCGAGCGATTATATTGCTGGTTTTCCATTCCATCCGCATCGCGGGATTGAGACAATCTCCTATATTTATCGTGGCCAAATGCTGCACCAAGATAGTCTCGGTAATAAAGATTTAATTCACGATGGTGAAGTTCAATGGATGACTGCTGGTTCTGGCATCATGCATGCGGAAAAACTTCCGGCCTCTGAGCGGATGCTCGGCGTCCAATTATGGCTAAATCTGGCAAAAAAAGATAAGATGGTCCAGCCAGCTTATCACGCAATTAAAGCTGGCGATATTGAAGAAATTCCGCTAATCGGCGGCAAATTGCGTTTGTTAGCCGGAAAATATTTAGATTATGTTGGCTATCAAAGCAACTATCAACCACTCGATTATTATGATGTTCATCTTCAAGCGAACCAAACCTTTGGCCTCGATGTGGATGCTAAGCGCTCAATTATGCTTTTTACGCTTGTGGGTGAGATTATGCTTAACGACCAAGTAATCAAAGAAAAAACGGCAGTAAAACTCAGTGCTGGTGATCGCGTGGAATTTTCTAGTCTCGATCGCCCGGTCCAGGTGCTTTACATTAGTTCGTGCGCGCTTAACGAAAGTGTCGCTTGGGGTGGTCCAATTGTCATGAACACAAAAGAAGAACTCTATCAAGCATTTGATGAATTAGAAAAAGAGACATTCTTACGCGATAAAATTGCTTATTGAGATTTAACAGTCTATTTATAACTAGCGAATCACGATGATTCGCTTTTTTTGTGTTTATAAATATTTAAAAATTAATTCCACTTTTTTTACACGTCATAAAAACCAATTGCAAAGCCAAACTTTTGAACATTTATTTATCAATTGGGAACTTTTTTATAAAAAAATGTTTTTTTCTGCTTTACATGCTTTGCCCGCTTACCTATAATGAAATTAGAAAAAGTGGGAGATAGTGGGAGATATGTTTTTTGGCACTTATACGCACAACCTTGATAATAAAGGCCGGATGGTCGTACCATCAAAGTTTCGTGCGGTGCTGGGAACTCTTGCCTATGTCATGCGCGGCTACGAAGGGGCGCTTGAAGTTTATCAACAAGCAGCCTTCGATGTTCTCATTAATAAAATTTCAACTTTAAATTACACAAGCAAGGATGCGCGTGCTTATATACGTAGTCGCTTAGCGAGTGTTGTCGAAATTGAAGTTGATGACCACGGCCGCATCGCCCTACCTGCAAAATTGCTCGCTGAATATAAAATTGGGACGCAAGTGAACATTATTGGTGTTTATGATCACTTTGAAATCTGGGACGCCAAAGCTTGGTCCGAATATAGTGAAAGCAGCAATCAAACGCTCGAAGAAGTCGCAGAAAAGCTTTATGAATAGCGCCGCAGTTCAACAAGATAATGAACACGTTCCAGTCTTACTTGATGAAGTAGTTAGTGGACTAAATATTCCTAATGATGGTATCTATGTTGATTTAACGATTGGTCGGGCCGGGCATGCGAGCAAAATATTAAAAGCGATTCCTCATGGTATGCTTTATGGCTTCGATCAAGATCAAGAAGCAATCAAAGAAGCAACTCGAATTCTTGCAAAACATCGTGATAATTATTCACTAATCGAAATGAATTTTGTCCAAGCCGCTGATTATCTCCAGTCGATTGGTATTACTGAAGTTGATGGTGTGCTCCTTGATTTAGGTGTCTCATCACCACAATTCGACCAGGCGGAACGTGGCTTCTCATATCGCAAAGACGGTCCACTCGATATGCGCATGGATCAAATCCATAATCCGCTGACCGCCGCCCAAATCGTCAATACTTATTCGCTCGAAGAATTAACAAAAATTTTCCGCGAATATGGTGAAGAACGATTTGCCTATCAAATTAGTAAAAACATTGTTCGTCAACGTTATCACGCCCCAATTAATACGACCTTCGAGTTGGTTGAAATTATTAAAGCCAGTAAACCAGCTAAAGAGTTACGTAAACCCGGGCATCCAGCAAAACAGGTATTTCAAGCCTTAAGAATTGCGGTTAATGATGAATTAAATGTATTGAAGACGACGCTTGCTGACATGTTGGGAATTCTCAAAAGTGGTGGACGTCTCGCTGTAATTACCTTCCATTCGTTGGAAGACCGCATCGTCAAAAACGTCTTTAAATCCGTTGCTGTTGTTGAAGGTAATCGGCGTCTACCTTATCAAGAAGAAGCCCAGTATAGATTAGTTAATCGTCAGGTCATTGTTCCAAGTAGCGAAGAAGTGCTGCTTAACCATCGTGCCCATAGCGCAAAGTTACGCATCATCGAACGCAAATAGAGGAGGCTTTTATGAAAGATAAGCTTGTTAAATTGAATCGTAAAGCCCGCTATTATCGGACACGTAATAGTTTGTTTTCACTCGCTGGTGTTGTCTTCCTCGGTCTTGGTGTTGCCCTGCCTGTCGCAGCCAAAGCCAAAGCCGATGCTGAAACAAGCCAAGTAGAAAATTCGAGTGAAGAACTCACGACCGATCAAACGGGTGATGATTCGAGCTTATTAGTATCGCTTTAATATGGTTAATCCGAATGTTGATCATCCCCCTTATTTTCAACACTCGTTTTAATACTGGCCAGTGTTCGCATTGACCAGTTTTTATTTTTTTAGGGAAATTAGGCGAAAATTAGGTAAAAACTAGTAGAAGTTTACTGGATTTTCCGTTGTAAATAACTGATTTATTATTTATAATAATAATGATTTAGCACGAGGAATAAAGCATGAAAGAACCGATTGTTGCTCTAGATTTTGGCGCTAGTGGCTTAAAACTGGTGATTGGTTACGTTCTTAATAACCAACCGATGGTTTTATATGCGGCAACAAAGATGCTCGACAAGGCAATTATTCATGGAAAAATTGTCGATCGCGAACAAGTTGTTGCAGCGACAAAACAATTAATTGCGGAAGCGAGTAAACGCACAGGCGTGAAAATTGAGCGTGTGGTTTTTGCTTTGCCGGCCTTTGGACTTGAAGTCTTTGAAACAATTAAAGAAACAAATACCGTTTCGAATAACGATACCGTCAAGCGCAACGATATCACAAATATTCTCGGGATGATGCGCAAAGAGATTGTCGACGTCAATAATCAAATTGTTGCCGTTGTACCCGAAATCTATACGATTGTCGATAATGGCAATCAATATGATGTTCCTCCGATTGGTGAAAAAGCGACAACAATCCGCATGCGCGCTAAAGTTCATACTTTGCCCAAGCAAGTTGTCGATGATTATGAAAGTGTTCTTGGTGATGCCGGACTCTCCTTACAAAAGCATTTTGTCGATCAGTATGTGCTCGCGCGTTTATTTGAGAATACGGCAGATGTTCCAAAAAAATACTTTTTGATCGACATCGGCGCTGATGTCACACACGTGAGTTTTGTCGCCCATAAACAAATATATTCATCACGCTTTTTCCATTATGCCAGTCATGATTTAAATGAGATGTTATGTGAAAAGCTTGGCGTTAGTCCTGCGGAAGCCGAACAACTAAAACACGAATATGGTTACGATACACGTGTTTTGACCTTTAATCCACAAATTATCAAAGTGACGAATCAAGAAGGTGCAACGCAAAGTTATACAATCGAAAAAATTCGTGAAGTTGCAAATACCTATCTCGAATCATTTTATCAAGAACTAAGCATGGTTTTAGCGACGATTGTTAAGGAGCAAAAAAATAATCCGGAGTTATTAAAAGTTCCCTTTCTTTTTACTGGTGGCGGAAGTCGCCTCCAGGGCTTACTTGATTTTATGCGCACCAAATTACCAATGCGCACGATGGGCTTACTCGAAGCTGATGCCCTTGGTGCGCGCCAACCAACATATGCGACTGCACTTGGTCTAATAAAAGTCTATGACGAATATGCGACGACAATTGTTGATGAAAAAACCTACGTCCCACCCGTGACACGGGATACAGGTGTCTAAGCGCTAAGCGCAAGAAAGTAGAGGAACTTCACATGCGTGAACTTAATCAAGAATATCTCGGTAATCCGAATAACGAAACGGGACCTGAACAAGATCTCGATAATTTTGAACCGGTCGCCCGCATCGTCGTAGTCGGCGTTGGTGGTGCTGGGAATAACGCCGTCAATCGGATGATTGATGATGATATTCGCAATGTTACTTTCTGGGTAGCAAATACCGATAAGCAAGCGCTTGCGACCTCACGGGCGCGAAATCGCTTAGTGCTCGGTGAAGAAATCACCCATGGTCTTGGCGCTGGTGGTGAACCTATAATTGGGCGCGAAGCGGCATTAGCATCACAAGAAAAAATAGAAAATATTGTTAAAGATGCTGATCTTGTTTTTATTGCCGCCGGTATGGGTGGCGGAACAGGAACTGGTGCCTCGCCAATCATTGCCGATATTGCAAAAAAATCGGGGGCTTTAACTGTCGCGATTGTGACCCGTCCATTTGGCTTTGAAGGTAAAATTCGCACCGCGAATTCGGTTGAAGGATTAAACAACTTAAAAGACGTTGTTGATGCGATTATCGTTGTCAGCAATGATAAATTATTAATGGTTAATGGTAATGCCCCGATTAGTGAAGCGTTTTCTGAATCCGATAAAGTGCTCGCCCAATCGGTCAAAACCGTAGTCGATTTAATTTTATTGCCAGCGGTCATCAATCTTGACTACGCGGATGTGCGTAATACATTAAAAGATTCCGGTATCTCACTAATTGGTTTTGGTGTTGGTACTGGTCCAAATAAAGCGGTGGAAGCGGCACAGAATGCGGTTAATTCACCCTTGCTTGAAGCAGCGCTCACTGGCGCACGCAAAGCAATTATTTCTGTTACTTGTGGAAAGAATGTTTCTCTTTATGAAGCGCAAGATACGGTTTATAAAATTATTGAAACCGCCGGTAATGATTTAGATATTAAATTTGGCGTTTCAATTAACTCTTATCTTGATGATCAAATACTCGTCTCGGTCATCGCCTCTGATTTTAAAGAAGAATATGATTTCACCGCTGTTCCCGCATCATCAGGACCAATCCGGCCGCGTGTTGAAGATGGCTTAAAAGTCACGCCAACACCTGCTTTAGAAGATGAAGAAGAGGATATTTTACCAGATTTCTTAAAACCCTTGTTAGATGAGCAAAGCAACAACTAATTGGGAATATTATTTTAATTATTAATCGTTTTACTTACGTAGATGAATGTTTTTCGCTATGATGGAACTAGAATTTATTTTTAGAAATATTTTAAATATCGAAAGGATATCGGTACAAGTTATATGAGCATCTATCAAATCGCGGTCGAAGATCAACACAACCAAAAAGTCATCCTTGAACAGTATAAAGGGAAAGTCTTATTAATTGTGAATACGGCGACCGAATGTATTTTTACGCCGCAATATGCACTATTACAAAAACTTTACGACGAATTTAAAGATCAGGGTTTAGAGATTTTAGATTTCCCCTGCAATCAATTCGCCAATCAAAATCCTGGTACGGCCGAGGAAATTGAGCAATTTTGCTCGCGTGAATACGCGACAACTTTTCCGCGATTTGCGAAAATTAATGTCAATGAGCCGGATGAATCACTACTTTTTACATATTTAAAGAATGCAAAAAAAGGTGTGTTTTCACGGCGAATTAAATGGAATTTTACGAAATTTCTCCTTGATCAAAATGGCCGTGTGATTAAGCGTTATGCCCCGAATATTAAGCCGAATAAAATCGCTCAAGATATTCGCGCTTTAGTAAACGCGAATAATAAAGGAGCAAAATAATTATGTTTCTTGCTTGGAAAGAAATAAAACACGCGAAAGCAAAGTTTGCTCTTATTATGGCGGTTGTGACGCTTGTTAGTTATCTTGTATACTTTTTAACTTCGCTCGCCTATGGGCTGGCTTCCTCCTATACCAACGGCGTGACTAAATGGGAAGCTGATCAAATTGTTTTAACCGCGGACGCTAATGATAATGTGATGATGTCATTAATGGGCGAAAGTGATTATCAAGCAATTACGGTTACGGGCGAAAAAGCGAAATTAGGCTTATTCCCTGCTGTCATCAAACAAAAAACGCCATTAACTTCACTTGATACACGTGAAGAAGTCTATATTTTTGGGATTGAAGAAGATAGTTTTATTGCCCCAAAAGAAATACCGCCCGCCGGGTTAAGCGATAATCAAGTTGTTGTTGATGCCAGTTTAAAAGATCTTGGTTATGAACTAAACATGCAAATTGTTGTTCCGGGCATTGAACCAGAATTAGTCTTCGAAATTGTTGGTTTTACAGAAAAGGCGACTTATCAAACAGCGCCGATCGTTTATGCCAATCTTGCAACCTGGAAACAAATTCGTTACCAAGCGATTCCCGTTGAAGTTTTCTCCGCCGTTGTTATTCAAGGAAGTGTGACGAGTTTAGTTGATAGTAGTGTCACCGCGGGTGAGCTCGTAAGCTATGAGATTCAAGATTTCATTAATTCGCTACCAGGCTACACGGCGCAAGTTGCAACTTTTTCCTTGATGATTGGCTTTTTAATCTTTATTGTCGCGTTTGTACTCGCCATCTTTATTTATGTCTTAACAATTCAAAAATCAAGTATGTTTGGTGTGATGAAAGCCCAAGGAATTTCTAATGCTTATATTGGGCGTTCAGTTGTCGCCCAAACATTCATTATTACAGCAATTGGCGTGGCAATTGGCTTAGCCTTAACGCTTATTTCTGGATACTTCCTAGCGGGCACTGTGCCTTTTGCGATTAATTTATTGTTTTATATCGCGATTACCGCCGGCTTCTTTGTTTTTGCTATTTTTGGTGGCTTGTTCTCCGTGCGCGCTGTACTTAAAATCGATCCATTACGGGCGATTGGTTAGGAGATTATATGCGTAAATTAATTGAAATGCGGAATATCACCAAAGACTTTTTGCAAGGTGATGATGTCATTCACGCTTTAAAAGAAACAAATTTTACCGCCTATGAAGGTGAACTCATCGCGATTATCGGCCCATCGGGCAGCGGTAAGTCGACATTCTTAACAATTCTTGGGGGTCTACAAACACCGACAACAGGGGAAGTCTTAATCGACGGCAAACCATTTAGTCGACTTTCGCTTAAAGATCGTTCGAATGTGCGGTTTAATCAAATTGGCTTTATTCTACAAGCCGCTAATCTTATTCCGTTTTTACGAATCAGCGATCAAATGTACTTATATAACCGAATTGAACGTTCGAAAGCGAATCAGACACGTTTAGATGAACTTTATACGCGGCTTGGTATTGCTAAATTGGCGAAAAAATACCCCGCTGAACTTAGTGGTGGTGAACGGCAACGCGTCGCAATTGCGAAAGCTCTTTATCATGACCCAGTTGTTGTCTTAGCGGATGAACCAACTGCCGCTCTTGATACAGCGCGTGCTTTTGAAGTAATTCGGCTTTTAGCAAAAGAAACAAAAGATGAGAAAAAAGCGACAATTATGGTCACCCATGATGAACGCTTAACCGCTTTTTGTGATAAAGTCTATGTGATTATCGATGGTGTGATGCAAGAACGCCTCAAAGAAGAAGCCAGCACATAATATTATATTTGCGATATAGTTAATATATCGCTATAATTAGTCCGTTATCAAAAACTGATTATCGAAGACAAGTGATTGAATATCTTCCAGCCCAGCGAGTGAAATTAGTGTGAGTTCATCTGGAAAACTCAAATCATATCCCTTCGTAGGGTCTTACTGAAAAAAAGTAAGTAAGAACGCCTCACTCCCGTTACGAGTTTTGAGTGCTTAAAAGCAATTTTAAGTAATAAGGTGGTACCGCGCGCCGCGTCCTTATAAAGGATTAGGCGCTTTTTATTTAATCGGAGGTCGCTATGGAACTAAAAAACACATTATTAATGCCGAAAACAGCATTTGAGATGCGTGGTAATCTCAATAAAAAAGAGCCACTACTTGTGCAGGAATGGCGCGAAAAAGATCTTTATCATGTGATGAACAAGAAAAAAGAAAATGCGCCGACATTTATGCTCCATGATGGACCACCTTATGCTAACGGCAATATTCATTGCGGGCATATGCTTAATCGCATCTTAAAAGATTTTATTGTCCGCTATAAAAATATGGCGGGTTTTGTGACGCCCTTTACATTTGGTTGGGATACGCATGGCTTACCAATTGAAAACAAAGTAACAGCCTCGGGTGTTGACCGCAAAGCGACGCCAATTAATGAATTCCGTGATATCTGTGCCCGCTATGCAAAAACCCAAGTTGATCTTCAAAAAGAACAAATTCGGCGTTTAGGCTGTCTTGGCGATTATGATCAGCCATATTTAACGCTTGATGCGACCTATGAAGCCGATCAACTTCGTGTTTTTGCCCAAATGGCGTTAGCGGGTCTCATCTATAAAGGTAAAAAACCTGTTTATTGGTCACCAAGTAGTGAATCCGCTTTAGCGGAAGCCGAGATTGAATATCATGACGTGACTTCACCGGCGATTTATGTTGCCTTTAAGTTAGTCGCGGGGCAAACATTATTACCAAGTGATAGCAAACTCGTAATTTGGACGACGACACCGTGGACGATTCCGGCAAATCTTGCAATTTCGCTTCACCCAGAATTTACGTATGGTCTATATCAAACTGATTTTGGTCACCTCGTCCTCTTAACTGATTTAGCTGAGAAAGTGATGCAGGACCTTAATATCAATAACTACCACCTCGTGCGCACATTTAAAGGCGAAACGCTTGAAGGACTTGAAGCTATCCATCCTTTATATGGGCGTGTTTCGAAAGTAATTTGTGGTACTCACGTTACAGCAGACGCTGGCACTGGCCTTGTCCACACGGCGCCAGGTCACGGCGCTGATGACTTTATTGTTGGGCAAAAATATGGACTGGAAGTTTTTTGTCCAGTTGATGAACACGGTAAAATGACAAGTGAAGCGGGTGAACGTTTAGCTGGGCTATCGTATTATGCCGCGAATAAAGAAGTCCTCGCATGGTTAAAAGAAAATGATGCTTTATTAAGTGAAAGCACAATTGTCCATAGCTATCCACACGATTGGCGAACACATAAACCAGTTATTTTCCGCGCCACACCACAATGGTTTTGTTCAATTGACGCGATTAAAGAACAATTAATGACGAATATTCAAAAAGTCGCTTGGACACCGGAATGGGGCGAAAAGCGCATGTTAAACATGGTCAAAGACCGCACCGACTGGTGTATCTCCCGGCAACGGGTATGGGGTGTTCCAATTCCGATTATTTATTGTGAGGATGGCACGCCAATCATTGAAGAAGCAGTGTTTGATTATATTATTGACCAAGTTAAAAAATACGGGACAAATGTTTGGTTTACCGCTGATGTCAAAGATTTATTACCACCCGAGTATCAAAATGTCCATTCTCCGCATGGCATCTTTAGCAAAGAAAAAGATATCATGGATGTGTGGTTTGATAGTGGTTCTTCGAACATTCACGTGATAAAAAATAAAAATCTACCGTATCCAGTTGACCTCTATCTAGAAGGTAATGACCAATATCGCGGGTGGTTTAACTCTTCATTAATTATCGCCACCGCCTTAACAGGTAATGCACCGTATAAAGCAGTATTAAGCCATGGTTTTGTCATGGATGAAAACTGGGATAAGATGTCAAAATCCAAAGGAAACGGTATTGATCCAATTAAGATTGCCGATACTTTTGGTAGCGATATTCTCCGGCTTTGGGCGGCGAGTGTTGACTATCAAGCTGATGTGCGCATCTCGGAAGATATCATTAAACAAAGTTCAGAAACATATCGTAAAATCCGTAATACACTAAAGTTTTTACTAGGGAATTTATCTTCTAGCCAAGCGGAAATTGATCAAGGTAGCGTCCTTAAAAATGTGCAATATTCGTTTATTGATCAATTAATTCTTAATAAACTTTATGAAGTTACCAATGCGACCTTAAACGCTTATGAGCATTATGCATTTGCCAATGTATTAGCGTTATTAACGAACTTTATCGTCACCGATTTATCCGCCTTATATCTTGATTACGCCAAAGATATTTTATACTGCGAAGCTTTAAATAGTCCGCGGCGGCGCGCGGTGGTCGCAAGTTTGTACACGATATTTAATCATTTAATTCGCTTACTAAATCCGCTGCTACCATTTACGGTCGAAGAAGCTTATCGCGCTTTAAATCTAAAAGAGGCTCTTATTAGTGCCCAACTTTTAAGCTTGCCAGAAATAAGTCCTACAAGTGAAGGATTGAGTGCGCATTATATTAAGTTCTTGAGCTTACGTGAACGCGTTTTTAAACAACTTGAAAATGCGCGCTCTGCTGGTCAAATTGGCTCAAGCCAAGAAGCAATGGTCACGGTTGGCGTTGATGATGAAAAACTATATACTGAACTTAGTGTTCTTGATGATGATGAACGCGCGCGCTTATTTATTGTTTCAAAAGTCACATTAACGCGTGGTCGAGAAGTCGAAGTCACCTTAGCAACGGGCACTAAATGTGAGCGTTGTTGGAATTATCGTGACGATGTGCACGTATCCCACGATGGTCATCACCTTTGTGGGCGTTGTGCTAACGTCATTGGAGCAATACATGAAGAAGTGTAATCCGCATGTCGCTAAAATTTTATTAAGCTTTTATCCGTTAATCCCCGTATTAATTGGTCTTGATCAATTAACAAAGTGGTTAGCGTATTTAAACAATGTCAATATTTGGATTATTCCAAATTTCTTTGGCTTTTACTATACGCGGAATACGGGCGCCGCATGGTCGTTATTTGAAAACAATTTGTTGGCGCTAGCTTTTGTTTCACTTATCGCCGGGATTACGATGCTTGTGTACCGCATTATCGTGCGTAAGAAGCTCACGGTCGCTGCTCGAGCAGTGTGGGCGGTGATTATCGCGGGTACTTGGGGAAACTTTATTGACCGCGCCTTTTATGAAGAAGGGGTAATTGATTTTATCGCCTTCAAATTTGGTGATTATCAATTTCCAATCTTTAACTTTGCCGATATGTGTTTGACATTAGGGGCAATTGCTTTAATGATTTTAATGTTGATTGAAAAAGATATGGTGCCGAAAGAAAAAATTCCACTTGTTCAAGAAGCGCTTAGCAATCAAGAAGTAGAACCGCCTTTACCCGATGATCAATCAAAAGAAGAGTAATTAATGGAAACAAAAACTTTATTCGTTAGCAAGATTGACCACAATCGACGCCTCGATCTATTTTTAGTCGAATACCAAAGCGAGCACTCGCGTTCTTTTTGGACAAATCACATTAAGAGGGGATCGGTTTTAGTTAATGGTCTCCAAGTCAAAGCTGGTCATACGTTAAAAGAAAATGATCAAATCACGATTGATCTAAGTGAATTAGCGCCAACAACTTTAGTATCGGAAAATATCCCACTTACTATTGTTTATGAAGATGAAGATGTGCTAGTAATTGATAAACCAGCGGGACTTGTCGTTCATCCGGGTGCTGGTCATCATCAAGGAACATTAGCCAATGCCTTGTTACACCATGCCAGTCAATTAAGTCACATTAATGGGGATTTTCGTCCTGGTATTGTTCATCGGATTGATAAAGATACATCGGGCTTGCTATTGGTGTGTAAAAACGATGATGCGCACCGTAAAATTGCCGCCCAACTACAAAAACATACGATGCAAAGAACGTATCTTGCGCTTGTCCAAGGTGAGATTCGCGAAGAAGAAGGTAAAATCATCGCTCCACTTGCCCGTGATAAAGAATCACGCCTAAAACAAGCAGTTAATCTTGATCATGGTAAACCCGCGACAACTTTATTTACAGTCGAAGAACGCTTTCGCGGTTACACGCTCGTCCGGTGTCATTTATTAACTGGGCGCACACATCAAATTCGTGTCCATATGGCGTTTATTTCGCATCCGGTTGAAGGAGATCCACTTTATCAAAATGGTCCCCATCACTTATATAAAAAAGGGCAGCTATTACACGCTACCGAATTAAAATTTATTCACCCACGCACGGGCGAAGAAGTCGTAATTAATAGTCCATTACCTGATTATTTCGTCCGTGTATTAAACAATCTTCGAATGAAAAATAAATCGTCTTTATAGATTTTCATTAATTACGCGTTGATAGTTTTTAAAATTCATTTTACACACGGCATTAAGCGCTTCTAAACCGTGTTTTTCTTTAAAAGCCTGTGCAAATTCATCAACGTGCTTGCCTGCACCTAAAGGAAAAGTCACGTGATATTGGGCACCGAGTTCATCCATTTTCACTAAAAATACATAGCGGGCGATGACGGAGGCTAATGCGACCGACGGATATAGACTTTCTGCCTTGGTCGCAAAATGGACATTTTCAATCATCTTTACATTAAGATAGGCCGCAAATTTCTCCGGTGTACAAAATTGATCAATATAGGCGGGATAGGTACCTGGTTTTTTGCTCCGTAAGCGTTGTAACGCTTGGTTATGAAGCATCGCTTTCATCTTATTCATGTTATAACCATCTTTGATCAGTTGGTTAAATTTTGGATTATCGACTGTGTAATAAATGCCAACAAAATGATGAATTAATAACGGACCGATTTTGCGAATTCGCTCATCATCGATTTTCTTTGAATCGGTGACACCTAAAAGTTCAAGTTCGCTTAATTGCTGCGGATCAACATACGAAGCGGCGACAACGAGTGGACCAAAAAAGTCACCAAAGCCAACTTCATCCGAGCCGATTTGCTCACCTTTATCTAAATAAGAGCGAGGTGTTTTTGTTTGTTTTGGCTGAGGCACTGTTAATGGGGTATCACTATATGCTTGAGCGATTTTTTCAGGATACAGACCACGAAAAACGGTTTTGTAATAATCGTGCTTACTATTTTGATAAATTGTAATTTCTACATCATCGACTTTGGCGCGAAAAAGCGCATATTGATGCGTGACTTCCACCGCCATTGATGCATATTGTTCTTGGAGGTGCTTAACTTGCGCTAATGTGAGTTTAAGGGTGATATCTGCCATAGCATTAGTTTACCATAGTTTTACAGCAAGAGGCGTGCTATTCATCAGGATTTTATGCTAAAATAGGCCCATGAAAGATTATCAATTGGTCTTAGAATTTGACCGTCTTAAAAAGATCATTGCGGAGAATACACATACGGAACGTGGCCGCGAATTAATTTTAGCGTTAACGTGGATTTTAGACCATTTACAATTAGATGAAGATTTACATTTGACCGCTGAAATGCTCCAACTTGTCTTTAAACAAGGGCAATTATTGCAGCAGAACTCGGCAGATTTACGGCCGTTTCTTACGCATGCCTTAAAAGGTGGCGTATTAACACCCCGCGAATTAAATCTTATTGCCCACGATATAAAAATTGCCGGGCAACTAATCTCGCTGATGAAAAAGATGGCGAGTAGCTATCAACGTGTACAAAATCTCGTTAATCAATTAGTTGATTTAAAGCCAGTTGCCAGTAAGATTGATGATATTTTAACCCCGAGTTTAGGCATTCGTGATAATGCTTCAGCAGCCTTAAGCGCGATTCGGAAAAAACTCTCACGCGTAGAAGCCACTCGCACCAGTAAAATCAATCAACTCGCGCAAAAATATCAAGACCTTCTTTCGGATACATTATTAACCTTACGTGATGGGCATTATGTCTTACCGGTCAAAACAAGTGAAAAGAACCGGATTAACGGTATCGTTTTTGATGTATCAAGTTCTGGATCAACAACATTTATTGAGCCGGATGAATTAGTTGTGCTCGATAACGAAATCATTGCCCTTACTAGTCAAGAAAAAGAAGAAATAAACCGTATTTTACGTTTATTAACTGCCGAAGTTGTGAAAGTTGAGCCGGTGCTAGAAACAAATAATGCCTTACTCGCCACACTTGACTTTTATCAAGCAAAAGCGCTTTATGGGACGGCAATTGATGGTTATATTGCGACGATTAGTTCAGAGCGTGAATTAATCTTACGTGGCGCCCGCCACCCATTGATCGATAGCAAAAAAGTTGTTGCCAATGATTTTATCTTAACACCAGAGCAACGGATTATCGTCATCTCTGGACCAAATGCTGGTGGTAAAACAGTGGCCTTAAAAACAGTTGGTTTATTAGTCTTAATGCACCATACTGGTTTACCTTTACCAACAAAAGATGTTGGCAAAATTCCATACTTCGATCACCTCTATGTCGACATCGGTGATGCGCAATCACTTAGTGATAATTTATCGACGTTTTCTGGTCATATTGCCAATTTACTCGCGATTACGTCTGCCGTTAAAAAGAATGATTTAGTCTTGCTTGATGAATTAGGCACCGGCACCGATCCCAAAGAAGGTGAAGCCTTAGCGGTTGCGCTGATTGAGTATCTGCGAATCAAAGGAGCCTATGGTTTAATATCCAGTCACTTTAGCGGCTTAAAGTCCTATGCTTTAACGACGAATGGCATTACCAATGGAGCGATGTTATTTGATGAAAGTAATCTCACGCCCACATATCGTTTACAAGTGGGTTTACCAGGCAATTCTTATGGTCTGGAAGTCGCTCGCCGCCTCGGATTATCTTTAAATATAATTCACGCAGCTGAAGATTATCTAAAAACATTAAATCCGGAAGCGACGGATACATTATTAAATCAATTAACCGCACTTGTGCGTGAGCAGCAAAAACTTGTCGAAGATAATCAAAAAACACAAAGTGATTTAGCAAAAGAACAAGCGCGATTAGCGATGTTATCAAATAATTTTGATGAGCGGAAGCGTAACTTTTTAAGTGAAGTTGAAGAAGAAAAAGCAGCGATTATCAATCAAGCGAAAGTGGAAGCTGATCAAATCCTCGCTACACTAAAGAGTCAAACAACACTTAAAGCCCACCAAGTTATCGCCGCCAAAAAAGCCTTGGATGATTTAGTTGATCATGAAGAAGAAATCACGACAAATGAAAATGTTTCGATTGGTAATTTTGTCACCATTCTTGGTCTTTTCGTCGAAGGTGAAGTAAAAGAAATTCGCGGAGATAAACTCACAATTTTGGCACGTGATGGTAAATCGTATCAAGTGGCTAAAAATCGTGTAAGTGTGATTAATCAGCCAAATGAAAAAGAAACTAATACCAAAGCCCAGATTGATTATCAACTCGCCGCTGAACGCGTGCCACTCGAACTCAATGTGATTGGCTTTCATGTTGATGAAGCACTCGAAAGTGTTGCAAGTTACTTAGATAAATGTCGCTTAAAACGTTATCAAAGTGTGCGCATCATTCATGGAGGGGGCACTGGTGCTTTACGGAATGCAATTCATCTTTACTTAAAAGCTCAAAGTTTTGTTAAAGAATTTCATCTGGGAGGCCAAACCGATGGTGGTAGTGGCGCGACCATTGTCGTCTTACTATGATTAACGAAAAAATTAAGCGCGAAATCGCGCTTTTACCATCAAGTCCCGGTGTATACCTAATGAAGGATGAAGCGGGCACCATCATTTATGTTGGTAAGGCGAAGAACCTGCAAAAACGCGTTTCGCAGTATTTTTTACGTCCACAAGCCGGTAAAGTGCAAGCAATGGTTTTACGTATTCGGGATTTTGATACGATTTTAACCAGTAACGAAAAAGAAGCTTTAATTTTAGAAATGAATCTGATTAAAGAGCATTATCCCCGGTACAATGTGCTCTTAAAAGATAACTCGCATTATCCCTATATTGCGATTAGTAAATCCCACGATCCATATTTAAAAATTGTCCGTGATAAACGCAACAAAAATATGCTCTATTTTGGCCCGTATCCAAATAGTTCAAGTGCTTATCAAATTGTCAATTTATTAAATAAAATCTTTCCATTACGCAAGTGCAAGACGCTCCCGAAAATTCCTTGTTTATATTATCATCTTGGCCAATGTCTCGCGCCATGTATTCAAGCTATTGATCAAGCCACCTATGACGATCTAATTAAACAGATTACGCGTTTCTTAAAAGGTTACGATGGTGAGGTTTCCAAAGCAATTGAACAAAAAATGTTCGTCGCGGCTCGTGATATGAAATATGAACTTGCCGCCGAATATAAAAAGACGCTCGATGCAATTAAAGCCGTGCAATTAACCCAAAGTGTTGAAGCAAAAGATAAAATTGAGCGCGATATTTTTGCCTATAGTGCGCGAGAGGGTTATCGCTCACTAGCGGTTCTTGTTTATCGCCGGGGTTTATTACTTGGAAAAGAAACATTTGTGGTTGAAGCATTTGATGAAGAGAGTGAACAAATCAGTGATTTGATTTTTCAATACTATCAAAAGCATGAACTACCAAAAGAAATTATTGTAGCCGATCGCCACATTGCTAAGCACTTACAGGAAATTTATGAGCAACCGGTAATCTTACCAACACGCGGGAAGAAGTTAGAACTTATTACGCTTGCTAAAACCAATGCCGCTCATAGTCTTGATGAACATTTCTTAACCGCACGGCTAGAAGATAATCAAGATGCTTTATTACAAGAACTCGGTCAACAGTTAAAGATTAAGACGCCGTATTTTATTGTGCTTTTTGATAATGCCCATCTTCAAGGTAGTAGCCCCGTGGGCGCGATGGTCGCCTTTATTAATGGCGAACCGGTGAAAAAACTTTACCGTAAATTCCATCTTGATCAGCAAAATGCCGGTAACGATGTTGGGGCGATGAAAGAAATTATTACGCGCCGCTTTAAACGCGCCGTCGAGGCGAATGAACGCTTAGCCGATTTAATTATCGTCGATGGCGGTTTAGCGCAGGTGAATGCGGCTAATAATGCCTTACAAGAGTTAAATTTATCAATCCCCGTCGCCGGTCTCGTTAAAAACGATAAACATCAAACACGTGGATTAATTAATCGTCAAAGTGAGATTGTTGATCTTGATCACCATCGCAAATTATTTTTCCTGCTCATGCGGATGCAAGATGAAGTTCATCGTTATGCAATTAGTTTTCACCGGAAAACACGGGAAAAGGGAGTTTATGCATCAATATTTGATGATGTTGCTGGTTTAGGTAGTAAGCGCAAAATGAGTTTACAAAAAGTCTATCAATCACCAGATGCATTAAAGCAAGCAAGTTTAGATGACCTACGGCAACTGCTACCAAAAAAAGTCGCCGAAGCCCTCTATAAAAAAATCCATCTAGAAGATGTTTAATCTTGCGAGTTCACAATCTTTTGTTTATGATTAGTTAGCAATTGTCCCCGTAGCTCAGTTGGATAGAGCAACAGCCTTCTAAGCTGTGGGTCTGGCGTTCGAGTCGCCACGGGGACGCCATT
>JAQWCH010000007.1 GCA_028705995.1 Bacilli bacterium
GTTTTGCCGGCGATTTCTGTGCCCGCGAAAGTAGCTTTGGCTTTTTCCATATTTTTATTGATATCCACATCTTCTTTATTATCTTCGACCCAACGCATTCCATGATAAATATCACGGGCAGCAAGTAGCATCCCGGCAATCGTTAATTCTTTGACAGCATTGGCGTTGGCACCCGGGGTATTAAAGACAACAACACCCGCCTTTGCCACCGCCCATTGGGAGACCAGTCAAACTATTTTTAAATGTTTGTTCAAAGCCAAGAAACTTTAAAATTGAAATATTCACTGATGGATCAAAACGCATGCCGCCCTTGTAGGGTCCAATCGCGGAATTGAATTGGACACGGTAACCAGTATTCACTTGTACTTTTCCTTGATCATCAACCCAAGGCACACGCATCGTAATAATGCGTTCTGGTACCACAATCCGTTCTAATATCGCGTTCTTTTCAATTGCTGGTTCTTTATCGACAAGTAAGTCCATCGAATCAAAGAATTCTTCGACAGCTTGCAGAAACTCTGGCTCGTTAGCATACTTACTTTTAACGTTAGCAAAAACTTCATTCAGATAGTTATTCTTATACACTTTGGTTGTCCTCCCTAAGATAACTCAACTCAAACGATAAAAAAATTATATTATTCGAGAATAACCTTCTTTTTGTTTGAGCCAAATATTCACAATGCATAATTGATACTAATTATTTTACATTGGTAGCGCTTACTTAACAATAGCCAATCGTTTTCGTGCGTGTTTTAGTTAATAATTCATATATTTTTTTATTATCTAGATAAATGAAATTTACTAATACAATATTACTATGATGATGTTTAGTGGAAACTACTTAATTAGTTAAAAAGAAAAAGGTCCAATGATTTTACACTCGACCTTTGAATTTGCAATGGCGCGCCCGATACGATTCGAACGTACGACTTCTACCTTCGGAGGGTAGCACTCTATCCAACTGAGCTACGGGCGCATCGCGCTAATTATAATATCATAATCAGCAAAAAAGGGTAGAAAAATAATTAGCCAAGGGCGACATCTAAAACCATCATAATTGCGAAACCGGCCATCACACCAAAAGTGCCAAGATGTGGATTTTCTTCTGAGTTCGCCCCAGGAATTAATTCTTCTGCTACAACATATATCATCGCCCCAGCAGCGAATGCTAATAACCAAGGTAATAAAACAACAATTTCGAAGGCCAAAAAGAAACCAACGACGGCAAATACCGGTTCGACAAGACCAGAAAATGCTCCAAGATTAAAAGCGCGCCGGCGAGAACCTGTTTCAGAAAATAGCGGCATCGACACTGCCGCACCTTCTGGTAAGTTTTGAATAAACATACCAATAGCTAAGGCCATTGCTCCGATTAACGTCATTGATGTCGTCGCGTGTTGCTCTTGTAAAGCTAAAGCCGCCCCAAAAGCAAACCCAACAGCAAGTCCTTCGGGGATATTATGAATCGTCATCGCTAAAAACAATTTCCAACCTCGTGATAATTTGCGTGTGTGGGGTCCTTCTTCTTCGTTGGTTGCGCCGTGTAAGTGCGGCACTATTTTATCAATTGCAAATAGAAACAAACCCCCACAAAGAAAACCAATTAAGGCCGGTAACCAAGCAACATTTTCAAATGGGCTCACTGTTTCTGCTTGTTCGATGGCCGGAATTAGTAATGACCAAACACTCGCGGCAATCATCACACCAGCGGAAAAGCCTAAAAATATTGTGTTCAACTGGGAAGGAATGCGTTTTTTAAAAATAAACACAAAAGCGGCCCCAATTACTGTTCCAATACCGCCTAACGATAAACCAATAATAATTAATAATTCATCACTCATATAAAGTTCTCCGTGTTCTGAATTAGAAAAATGTTTCAAACATCCGCATGACCCACCCGATGAGGCGAGAAAAAACGCTAAATGTTTTAATCTTTTCTAAAGTGATTTTTTCGCTCATTTGGAGCGTTTTTTGATAGTCATCTTCAATCACCTTAGCAATAGCGGGATCATAACAAACAACACCATTTTCGTAATTTAAGTAAAGCGAGCGAAAATCGAAGTTTACCGAACCAATAGTGAAAAATTGATCATCGCTGACTACAACTTTAGCATGATTAAACCCCGGTGTATATTCGTATATCTTAATTCCAGCATCTAATAGTTCTTTATAGTAAGAACGCGCAACCAGGAAAGGTATTTTTTTATCAGGAATCGCCGGCATTATAATCACAACATCAATTCCGCGTTTCGCAGCAAATAAAAGGGCTTGGAGCAAGCGATCATTAAGCACTAAATAGGGGGTGTGGATATGATAATATCGCTCAGCATTCGCAAGTAACGAGAGGTAGATATTTTCGCCTGGGTTTTCGCGGTTTTCAGGTGCATCGGTATACGGTGTAACAAAGTTACGGGCGGGATATTTCACTTCGCGATATTCAGCTAAATATGGTTCAACAATTTGTGGTTTCTTGCTGCGAATTGACCACATATTGATAAAATTTATTGTTAATGCATTGACCGCCGAGCCTTCAATTTTCAAAGCCGTATCTTTCCAATGGCCAAAGCGTTCGTACTGATTGATATATTCATCAGCAAGATTTATTCCACCAACAAAACCCACACGACCATCAATTACAAGAATTTTGCGGTGGTCACGGTTATTCTGATAAGAAGATACCACCGCCTTAATTGGGGCAAATACACGGCATTTAATTCCAAGTTTACGCATTTTCTTATAATAATTTCGGGGCAATGAAGTAAAAGTATTAAAGCCATCGTACATCAATCTTACTTCGACACCACTAGCGACTTTGGTTTTTAAAATTTCGAGTATCTGATCCCACATCACCCCAGGTGTAATAATAAAATATTCGAGAAATATGAACTTCTCAGCCTTTTTTAATTCCTCTAATAAGTCCGGGAAAAAAACATCACCAAGCGGATAAAACTCCAAATTATTATCTTGATAAGTCGAAGCCGCACCATAATTTTCAAGATATTTACATAACCGTGCATAACGGGGTAACTGTTTTTGTAAATTTTGTTTCACAGCTGCGTCTTGTTCATGATAATGTCTTGTTTCAGAAACCTTTGCCGTTAACATGCGTGAAACTGTCCGGGCGTTTGGAATAATTTGAATAAACAAGAACAAAAGTGATCCTAAAACCGGTAGTAAAGAAATAACAACTAACCATACAATTTTATACGAAGGATCAATCCGGCGGTTCAATGTCACAATTGTTAAGATAATCCGTAATAAGAGATCGATTCCAACCACGATAATTAAAAGCCAAAACCAAACTTGCGATTCATGCCAAATATAAATTACTCCAGCATATACCGCAAAAATCATAATCACAATTTGCAGCAACACCAAGGAGATAGTGAGTGCCATTTGATTAAGAAAAATACGTGTTAATAGTGATCGCGGATGGCGAGAAGGATGCTTGTTGTTTGTCATAATTAATCGTTTACATTTATATTTTATCATTATTTAAAATTATTGTCGGCACACTGAATAATTATACTAGTATTTATGTATAAAAAATTATAAATTGTATGCGTTGTAAATTTATTAAAATATTTGTAAGATTATGGTGAAAATATGAAAAAGTTTCGTGATCTATTAGCTAAAGATATCGAGAGCGCTAAAGTGATTATTGCAGGGCTCCCTTTTGATGACCATGCTTCGGTTGGTAAAGGTAGTGCATTAGCACCCCTAAAAATCCGTAAGCTCTCGGCAGATCTCCCTCCCTTTTCGCGCGATGGTATTGATATACGTGATTTTCCTATTTTCGATTATGGGGATTTTTCATCTAATGACTTTAGTGAGATTACCTTAGCCGCTCAAACGCTTTTTAAGCGGGAGCGGTTTTTGCTTTTTATTGGCGGTGATCATTCGTATACGATTCCGCTGATTCCCGCTTTTATTCAAGATGCAAAGAAACGGAAGAAAACACCGGTTCTCATTCATATTGATGCCCATCCTGATATTTGTGATGTTTATCATGGCTCAATGTTCTCGCATGCTTGCCCTGTTCGTCGTTCAATTGATGCTGGTATTAAAACCGAAAACATTGTTTTAATTGGAATTCGCGGTTATGAAGCGCAGGAAGTTTCATATTTTAAAGAACATCCCGAGATTTCCGTTTTTAATGCCTCGACACTGCTTAAAGATGGGATTGATCGTTTATTAGCGCGCCTCGCTCAATACCAAAAAGATGAATATGATGTTTATCTTTCCTATGATATCGACGCTAATGATCCATCTTACGCGCCGGGAACAGGAACACCGGAAGCTTTTGGTCTACCTGCTCCAATGACACTGGAAATTATTTTATCAATCATTGCTAAGCTTAATGTCCGGGCGATGGATTTAATGGAAGTTGCGCCCCCCCTTGATACAAATGATGTAACAACGTGGCTTGCTTTAAAAACAATATACGAGATATTTGCATGCTTAAAAGAAAAGGAGAAAACTGCTGCATGAAACATACAACGCTTGATGCTTATAATTCTAATCCACGCCAACTTGATGATATTAAACTCATCTATGAGGTGCTCACAACCCTTGCCTACAAATTAAAACTCAATGCAATTTGCCCACCACAAATTGTGCCCTATTATTATGGAAAGGTAAAAAAAGATATCGGAGTTTCCGGCTTTATTCTTTTAGAAGGCGGTCATATTACGATTCACACATTCCCATTACGTGAATGCTACTTTTTAGATGTGTTTTCGGTTAAAGATTTTGATCCGGAAATCATTGAAAACTACTTGTCACTAATCCTTCCCTACACGGCGCGAGAATCACTATTTATTCCTGATGGTCGGCGGACACCACTCGTCCATACACGCGAGTATCATCCAGCCTCGGATTTTGGCCCTCATGTCATGGTTGATATTCAAACCAAAGATAAAATTGATATGGAAAAAATGTCGGACTTTCTTGAACAACTTGTACCCGATATCGGCATGGACCCAATTACACGTTCTTACGTTTTAAAAAGCTCGATTCGGAAACCAAAATTCTTAACTGGCATTATTGTCATCGCCCAATCGCATATCTCAATGCATTATGAATATAAGACAGGTAAACTCTATTTTGATGTATTCTCTTGCCGGGCATTTGATACTTCCGTATTAGATCCTTATCTTGCGATGCTTGGCGAGAATAAATTTAATATTCTTGTCCCCCGCGGAAGTGATCACATTGATAAAGTAAAGGCTAATCACGCGCGCGATGAATTCCGCGCAAGTGGTCGCTGGCAAAGACAAATTCGTAAATAAAAACAAATCCCTGGTCGAATTGCCAGGGATTTTTATTAAATTGCCTTCTTTTTGATGTTGGGATTCATTAGTGGAATCTCATTGCGATCAAGTGCGGTTAGCATAATTTCCGCACTCGCAACATTCGTGGCAAGGGGTGTCGCCGTCACGTCGCATAAGCGAAGCAAGGCGCTAATATCTGGTTCATGTGGTTGCGCGGATAAAGGATCGCGCAAGAAGATTACTAAGTCAAGTGCGTTATTGGCAATCATTGAACCAATTTCTTGATCTCCACCCAAAGGTCCACTCTTTTTACATGTAATTGTTAGTCCAGTTGCATTCGCAACGAGTTTCCCGGTTGTGCCAGTTGCATAAATCTCGTGTTGACTAAGGGCGTTTTTATATTTAATGGCAAGACCAATCATTTCTGGCTTCTTTTTATCATGGGCAATAAGCGCAACACGCATAGTAATTCTCCTTTGAGCTATCTGCTAGTCTAATGTTAACATAGGTTTAATTAGCGATTAACTACTTCTAGTATTTATCTATAATTTTACTCGTTCAATACGTTTAGCCTGCTCTAATATCGTGATCGAGTTCTTCATCCCATAAGGTAACACGATTACGACCTTCTGCCTTAGCATGATAAAGCGCAACATCAGCTTGGGAGATAATTGTCTCGTGTTGACCACGGACGTGTTCGTCACAATTAACTAATCCGATACTAATCGTAATTGGATCTTGATCGACAGGGATTGTCATTGTTTCTAAACGAATCAATTCGGCGATTTCAAAAGCTTCTTCTTTGTTAGTATCATAAACAAGTGCAACAAATTCCTCGCCTCCATAACGATAAAAATATATTGGATATTTATTTTGATAGTTAGCAAGAAAATTACCAAATGATTTTAAATACTCGTCCCCCACACGGTGGCCATGTTGATCATTATAATTTTTGAAATTATCAATATCGATCATCATTAATGCTGAAGGACATTTAGTTGTTCCGTCTTCGAATTGATGAATCGTTTCAAATAGTTT
Organism: Bacilli bacterium; assembly: GCA_028705995.1. Classification (GTDB taxonomy): domain Bacteria; phylum Bacillota_I; class Bacilli_A; order RFN20; family CAG-826; genus JAQWCH01. The sequence continues at coordinate 6,312 of JAQWCH010000007.1, forward strand.
CCGCCGATTGTTCAATCCGGTTAATACATCTGTTTCTTTTTCTAAAATTAATTGATAACGGATTTCAAACGTTTCAAGCCGACTACGTAGAAAAAGGCGTCCAAATAGAATGCCGAGTGCAAGCGCGATAAAACCATTAAGTAAATCAACACCTCCAAGGATTGCACCTTTATAGATGTAAGAGAAAACTGTATAAATAACATAAAAAGCTGTGATAAGCAAATTAAAGCGGAACGGGTTATCAATGAATAAGAGTGAAATCAAAGCAAAGAAAACAAGAATTGTCCCGCCGGGGTATTCTGGATAGATAAAAACACCTAGATAAAAAACTAGTGAAAAAGCAATTAAAACTAATAAATATGCACCAATTAAAGCGTATTTTACCCTTTTTAAAACACTAAATATAACTAACAACAAAACAGATGATAGACAAGCCGCTAAATACGCGGGAAAAGCAACATACATATTTGGACGAAATAGCGAAATAATTGATGGAATAAGTGTGATTACGCTAGCAATCCATAATGCTTCTGGTACGACTTTAGCATTATATTCTTTGATCGAAACTTTATGTTTTTTTAAAAGCTGCGAGAGCTGCCTCGGCTCAAGAAAAAGCTTCATTTTTTCAGTCATTGCGTCCCCCTCATATAATTTGACACAAAAATGAAATTTAAATACAGTCTATTCCTATTAGCAAAAGATTAGTCAGTGCTCAAGCATAAATTATCGCTATAGTATTAAACACAAAATGTAATTCTCTATTTATATACTATCATTTATAAACAAAAATGTGTTTTTTTCATTAAAAAAATTTGGAATATTTATATTACTATTCATCATAAAAGCTGATTTTATTTTAACCAGTTCGCTTCTCATGAAAATAAAACAACCTCATTCTCAATGAAATAAGGTCGTTTTTACCAAGAATATCGCTTAGTTGCTTCGATTTAGAATAGTTCTCAACACTTAAATGGTGCAGCCAACAGGAATCGAACCTGCATGAGTCTCCTCACTAGCTTCTGAGACTAGCGCGTCTACCAGTTCCGCCATGGCTGCATCGTGAACTATTGTAAATAAATTTAGTGAATAAATCTATAATAATCGGAAAGTTTACACGGATATAGAGTTTGCTAAACGATTATGGTATTCGTTAAATGTATTCACACCTTCAAACGATGAATTTGAATCGATATCACTACCAACACCTTCATAATTAACGCGATAGCGATTATAAAGCGTTTGGAAGTTTGCTTTTGAAAACACATCGAGATTAAATAGTCTTTGTACTTCTAAAAGATATTGATCTTGATACTTTTTGATTAATGGATAATCATTCGACCAATTAATGTCGCCACTAGCTTCTTCGATAATTAAATACCAATATAGAGGATTACTTTGATATAGTTGATCACCGATATGGCGCTCCGTATGTAGTGGCGATATTTCCGCCATTTGTAAGCCGCCAAAATTAGATTCTGGTATCCCAATTCCTAAAGCCCAGTCATTATCATAAGGAATAAACGCAACTTGCGATGTTCCACTATCAAAGTACATATAGTAATTATTAAAATTATTTCTTAAATCATCCGGATTACCAACAAGATAGGCGGCCGCCGCATAGCGGATAAAAGCCGATATGTCGATTGTATTTTGTAGGCGATTTTCCACTTCATTTTCCGAAAGGCATTTTGATTCATTGATTGCTCGAAGAAAATTAATTAGTCCTAAATGATTAGTGGTTGATTTGTTGGTTTTAATCTCATAAGGCGGATATACATAATTAACTAAATCTTCTTTACCAATCCAATTTGACTTTGGTGTATAGACGCCACCATTAACATCAACAGCATCATATAAATTAAGACTTGCGGGACCTGTTTTATTATAAGTTGCCTTATATAGGTCACCAACCGCAGTTTGATCAGGAATAAAGCGTTTAATTAAGGTGCTATCAATCACTTCATTTAAAATATAAACACCCATATTGGTTGGTCCCATCACAATTTGACCAAGTGTGGAACGTGGGATATAGAGTAAACCCGTGACTTCACTACCAAAAAAACGATTAATGAAGGGCTGCGACATAATCGCGGGATCATTTGATTTATTCCATTTAACATCAATCTTTTTCATACCAAATAAAGTGCGGTCATCACGTTCAAGATAGGCAGCATCAGCACTGGTCCAAGTCTTATAGAGATCAAATTGTTCGTAAACAACATCGTCCCATAATTCATTGAACGATATTTTGAAATTTGCTGCTTGTTCAATCGTGCCCTCCGGCGCAAAATCAACCCGTGATGTATTTCCTTTCATTCGCACACCGACTTCAGGAAAAGCATAATCGCGCCCATTCATCGTTAGTGTAAGATCAGCGGGGAAATAATAATCATTGGAAGGTGAATTTTTATCTTTGCCATTCTCAGAAATTCTTTGAATATTTGTTTGATTAATATTCAAATCGAGTTTGATTTTAGATGAAGAATCCCAAAACTCATAATATTCTTCGCTATTGGTTTTATCGGCCCCCAGGGGTTGATAACGCTCATCCACGGGTTCGTAATTGTGATTATCACTCGTAATGAGCGTTGATTGCGAAGTTGCGCTATCTTCGGTGGAAATTGTAACCGAGTTATCCTCACTTTCACTTGCGATATTACTAGTTACACTCTCGTTACTAAGTGGTGGCAAAGATAAAAAAGTTGATAAATCACAACTTGTGAGTATTAGGGTAATTGGTAGTAATAAGATTTTTTTCATGTTTATTCTCCCGCCACAGTAAAACCGTGATTGCTATCATCAAGATTAGATTATTTGTTTAAATCTAAATACAATAAATTAATGTCTTTTTAGATTAGCTCAGCAATAATTGCATCCAGCTCTTCTGGTGAAATTTTGCTATCGTAACGACCAATCACTTCGCCGTGACGATCAATTAAGAATTTAGTGAAATTCCAACGAATGCGTTTGTTTTCACCAACAGGCGTTGACTTTAGATATTTATATAACGGATCTGCTTGTGGACCATTAACTTTGATTTTATCAAAAATGGGAAAAGTTGTTCCGTGATTTAGTCGACATACGGAAACATAATCATCAATATCTTCTGGAGCTTGGCCGGCAAATTGGTTACATGGGAAATCAAGAATTTCTAATCCTTGATCATGATACTTTTGATATAGCGTTTCTAGTCCTGGATATTGTTTAGTATAACCACAATGCGTTGCCGAATTGATTATTAAAAGCATTTTGCCGTGATAGACATCAAGTTTAACATCATTACCTTGACTGTCACGAACAATAAAATCATATACATTCATATTTATTTCCTCATTTTATTTTAGCATTTATACAGCAAATTGTCCGTTCAAAGACAACGATAATATATTTAATAGTTTTTGAAGTCCGTTAAGGTCTACTTGATCAAACGCCGCGAGAATATAAGAATCAATATCAAGGACACCGATAATTTTTCCTCTAATTTGTAAAGGCAGAACAATTTCCGAAAGTGTTAAGTTATCACAAGCAATATAGTTTTCTAATAAACGGACATCTTTGGCAATATGTGGCTCACCATTCTGCACCACTAAGCCGCAAACGCCACGACCAAGTTCAATTGCATCGCAAGCTACACGCCCTTGAAAAGGACCAAGAATAAGATGACCATCATGAAGAAAATAAAAGCCAATCCATGTATAAATAGGAAAGTTTTGATAAAGTAGGGCAATAAAGTTGCTATAGCGACTTAAATCGTGTGGGGCATCTATTAATAAACCCGTTAACATCGGCACTAAAGAATCATATCGTTCAATTTTACTCATAGTATTACGCAACCTCGCCTATATAGTTTACAATAAACACGAGGTTTATTATGGAAAAATTAATTTCACACTATGGGGCCTATCTTGATCAAACACACCCCTTAAACGAATATCCGCGGCCACACTTTGTCCGCAAATCATATTTTTCTTTTAATGGACAATGGGATTTGACAATTTTTGCTAGTGGTGATCGTAATAAAGCACGCTACCGTGGAAAAGTGACTGTTCCTTTTGCTGTTGAATCATTATTAAGCGGCGTTCCGCGCGATGTTTACGCACCTGGTGATTTATTAGTATATGAACGGCAAATCGCATTAAATATTCCACTAGATGCCCACTATTTTACATTGCACTTTGAAGGAATTGATTATCGCTACAAAGTGATTTTTAATCAAAAAGTAATTGGTGAACAACAGGGCGGATATCAAGCGTTGCGAATAACATTACCAATTAGTGAGATTAAAAAAACCAATCAACTTATCGTCGAAGTTTATGATGATACTTTTAATCAGTATGCCGAAAAAGGAAAACAATCATTAAATCCTGGCGGCATGTGGTATTGCGCTACTTCAGGCATTTATCAAAGTGTGTGGGGCGAATTTTTACCATTTGCGCCAATTAACGGTTTTCAAACAACATTTGATTTTGTTGAGGAAAAGCTCGCAATTACGCTTGATGTAGAACCAGCAACCTTCCCAGTGATTATTTCCATACCGCGTATTGGGCATGAAGATATTCTGCTCGAAGTCCGGACCGCTTATACAGAAATCCCATTTCCCCATCCGCAGTTATGGAGCAGTGCTCATCCGCATCTTTATGAAATTTCATTCCGTACACCATTTGAAGAAGTTTACGGATATTTTGGCATTAGATCTTGTAAAATCGGTGAATCGCCATTTGGAAAAGCTGTGATGATTAATGATGAGGCAATATTCTTAAATGGTGTTCTCGATCAAGGCTATTGGCCCGAAAGTGGTCTAACGCCACCAAGTGATGCCGCCATACTTGATGATTTACGTTTAATTAAACGCCTTGGATTTAATACCGCGCGTGTACACATGAAGAAGGCTTCACCACGCTACTTATATCATGCTGATCAATTAGGTATTTATGTGATTCAAGACGTTCCCGCGGGTGGTCGCTATTCTTTTTATCATCAAACGCTACTTCCAACTTTAGGATTTAAAAAAGTTGATGACCATAAATATGCAAAATTTGGGCGCGAGAACCCCGATAATCGCGCAAACTTTTATCATTTAATTGAAACGATGGTTAAAGAATTTTCCTACTCCCCGGCCCTCATCATTTGGTGCCCATTTAACGAGGGTTGGGGACAATTTGATGCTGCTTTGGCATATGATTTAATCAAAAAACTCGATCCTCAACGCCTTATTGACACGACAAGTGGCTGGTTTGATATTGCCAAAAGCGATTTTCAAAGTGAACATATTTATTTTAAAAAGATTAAGTTTAAACTCCGTGATCAACGACCTTATTTATTGAGTGAATTCGGCGGTTATTCATATTCGCCAGAAGGCCACACTTTTCACCCAGATAAGATGTATGGCTATAAAAAATTTAAAACACAAAAAGAATGGCAAGATGCGTTAGTCGAACTCTACCAAACACAAATCGTTCCCGCGATTGGCCAAGGTTTAAGTGGAGCAATCTTAACACAGCTCAGTGATGTTGAAGAAGAAACAAACGGCTTGATATCTTATGACCGTAAAGCGCTAAAAGTCGATGAGGTACGCTTTCGTCAGTTAATGGAAATGCTTAAATTCTAGCGCTTAATAAAAACGCCTCCGAGATGAAAGGCGTTTTTACTTTTAATCATCCCCCGATTAAAGCGCGAGATATAAAATCGACAACTTGTAGGATTACTGAATTAGAAAGGAGGTAAAGAGTATTCTGCTACAAAGTTGCGAGCCCGCTAAACTGCAGGTGCCTCATATTAACACCAAATAAACAATAGACAAGTAAAAATATTTCAAAAACTTAATGTAAGCGTTTTCGTGTTTTTTTTACCTATTTTAATTCTTTTTTTGAAAAGCACTTATACTTTTATGCGATTATCACGATACTCAGTTCTCGATTGATAAAGTTTAGTTTCCTTAATGGATTTTGATAAAGCAAAAATTTATTTATATATTTAAGAATTGTTTTTCAAATAGCTAGAACCTAATCATTTTAATCCCTGGTACGATGCTGTATACTATGCCTTACTGTATAGATTATTACTCTATCAATTCTTCGTTCGAGGTATATGAAATGAAACTACACTTAAAATTTACGAAAAATGTTCAGCACTCGATGTTTGTTTTTCTTTTTACAAGCCTAACTTTCTCTTTATTAAGTTCAGTTAATTACCGCCAACCTATCCATCTGGAAGCAGCAATTCCATCAAGCGGCATCAACGCGACTAACTTGACGGATATCGAAGTAAATGCCTACTATCAGCAAGCAAATGTTGATGGATTAACAGGCGAAGCGTTAAAGAGTGCTTTACACAATTTGATTGATGACCATAGCACAGTTTCTTATGATGGCTTGAAAACGGCGATGAAGATTACTGATCGCGACTGGGCATCATCACCACTGACAAGTGCGGAGTTAAGTACTTATACCCATAACGATGATCCTAATTTAGATGTTTTTTATAGTAATAGCACAATAAAATCAAGTAATATTGGTTCTTCCGAAAACACGTGGAACCGCGAACATACTTGGGCAAAATCACATGGTAATTTTGGTGAATCATCACCGGCAGGAACAGATTTGCATCATTTGCGCGCGTCAGAAGCCTATTATAATAGTAAACATGGAAGTCTTGATTTCGGTGACACTGGTTGGACTCCGCCATATGTAAATGATAAAGGCGATATCGCGCGCATGATTTTCTATATGCCGGTTAGATATTTTGAATTTATCAGTGTGGCAGACCCTAAACTAGAAATCTTAAATTCGAAAACATCTGGGAATACTGCTTCAAGTACGGTTACTGGAAAAATGGGAATTCTTGATGATTTACTCGCATGGCATTATGAAGATCCCGTTGATGATTTTGAAATTCATCGGAACAATCTTATTTATAATAATTATCAATATAATCGTAATCCGTTTGTAGATCATCCAGAATGGGTCGATATGATTTATGATTCTTCTTACTCAGGACCAGGGGCAAGTACAGCGGCTGGTACATCGAGTGTCGGTGATGGTGTGATTAATAGTCCTTTAACCAGCATCACTATTGATACGACTGATGTCCAAACAAGTTTTGATCAAGGTGAAGCTTTTAATAGCTTAAACCTTATTGTCACCGCTCATTATGAAGATAGTACTTCCCAGGTTATATCAACATACACGACTTCACCAACAAGCGGTAGTTCACTAAATACAAGCGGTAATCAATCAGTCACTGTCACTTACAGTGAAAATGGTATAAGCAAGTCGGCAACTTACACAATTAGTGTTTCCGTAAAAACAGTTATTGGTATTAGTGTCTATGCATTACCAACAATAACACAATATGCGGTTAATGAAACTTTCAATAGCAATGGCCTTTTAGTTCAAGCAACCTATGATGATAATGCGACTGGTTGGATTAATGATTATGTTTTAAACCCTGCTAACGGCAGTGAGTTGGGTAATATTGGTAATCAAACAATTCAAATAACAGCAGCTGGTCAATCCACGTCGTTTACGGTCGCAGTTGGTCAACTTTCAACGCTTTTAGCGACACCGAGTATTACAACTGTCGCTCTCGGTGAAACATATGTGGATAATGATATTGAACTTATGGCCACCTATAGCGCCCCTAATATAACTTCCTTTACACGAAATATTGAAACATTCTCGATTACTGGTGAAGTTAACACCGCAGCACTTGGAACCTACATACGAACTGTTAGTTATGACGGTTTATCGACGACCTTTTCGGTTAAAGTCACCAATGTTGGAGCTAACGCTGGGGAAAATGAGCCCGCATCAAATCTATTTATTTCCGAATATGTGGAAGGCAGTAGCAACAATAAAGCAATTGAAATTTACAATGGAACTGGTGCTTCTATTGATCTAGGTGCTTTCGAAATTAAAATATATGCTAACGGCAATACAACACCGATTAATACTTTTTCACTCGCAAGTACTACTCTTGCTAATGAAGCGACTTATGTTGTAGTCAATAGTAGCGCTTCCGCAGCTTTAAAAAGTGCCGCTGATTTATTAACTGGGTCTTTATCACATAATGGTAATGATGTGATTGAGCTTGTAGAAAACAATGTTGTGATTGAACGCATTGGAACTATCGGTGATAGCAATGTTTTTGCCGAAGACGTCACCCTCGTCCGTAAATCAACAATCGCCGAACCAACTACTATTTATGATGCGAGTGCGTGGGATACTTATCCGAGTGATACATTTACTAACCTCGGTACACACACTTTTAGCGGCGGTAGTGCAACCTTAACTCCGCTAGAACAAGCCACGGCGTTTAGCGTATATTTCCTTGAACTGACTAGCGATGTTTGTGTTTTAAATGGAACCACGAATCAAAGCGCACTGATGGTTGTTTGGCAAGAACTCGCAAATGAATACGCACCAATGGCGGGTGATAGTAAAGATATCATTTTCAATGCAATTGCCGATGATAGTAGTAGCGATTCCATCGCCCAAGCAAAAGCGCGTTATATTTATATTATTGAAAAGTATCAAGCTGAATATACGAACTTTCTGGAAGATGCTGAAGGAACTAAATTAATGCTTGAAGTAACACATTTTGTACCAAGTACATCTTTAGAAATTTCCACGCATCTTCTATTGTTAATTATTCTAATTATTTTCTTCTCAACAATAGTTTATTATTTTTATCGAACACGCCAAAAACAATAAGTAAAAAGGTTCCACTTAATTAGTGGAATCTTTTTGTATATATTGAATATAGGCGTAATTATCTTTTTGATGCGCAGTAGTGATCATCCACTGATAAACCTCATCACGAAGTTTCTTTTGTGCTACTTTCCGGGGTAATGTTGAATCGGGGAAAAAGGCGTCGCTTATTGTGACGATTGCTTTTGGTTTACGCTTATTATATTTATCGAATTTACGTTTCTGATACGTTGTGACAAAGGCAATCACCGGTGCGTTAAATTTTACTGGATAATAAAATGACGTATCAACAAATGGCCGGATATCCGTATAATATGGCCAGATATGCGCTTCGGGATATATTAAAATTACGCGGCCTTGCTGATGACGAAGTTCCAAGGCTTGAAGAAAGTTTTTTGTTCCCCGTACTGATGTTGCAAGCGGAATGGCGCCTAACATTTGCACAAAGTTTTTTAAACCTTTGATTGATACCGCATCCGGGCTAGAAATGATACTTGCACGGCGAGGTAGACATAACTTAAGGTTCGGCATAAAAGCATCAGAAAAATGCGAATGATTACCATAAAGGAAGACCGCATTTTTACGGATAAACTTCCGGGCTTTTTTATTTTTAACTTTCACAGGATGAAAAATCATTAAAAATATTGTTAGTATTGGAATCGCAAAACCATAATAGACAAGAAAAGAACCAATGCGCCAAATGATATTATTATGGATGTAGCGGAACTTAGCATCCTGCTCAATGTTGATTGTTTGAATATTGTTATTAGCAAAATCATCATTAAGCGGATCTTGATAATAAATAATGCGCGGTGAAGTTTTGTTTGCCATATTTTTTATTTTTCTTCTTGTTTTGTGACAATAAACTTTTTACCGTGTTTTTTGTGATAATCTTGATAGGTTTTAATCAGCATCTTTTCCATTGCATCCATGCAGTGATCAAAAGCAAAATGTTCAGTAAAGCCTTGATACAATTTGCGGGCTTCAACTAATTCGTCTTGATTTTCAAACCAATAATCGATTTTCTTTGCTAAATCCCGAGGATTATCGGCTTCAAATAATGAACGTGGTTCTAAAGCAAAATAGCGCGCTGCTGATAGTTTTGAATTTGAAATGAGTGGGACAAGCCCCGATGAAATTGCTTCTAAGCAACTAATTGATTCAATCTCAATATTTGCAGTATGTACATACAAATCGGCTTGATCAATAATATCACGAAGTTGATCGTGTTTATAAAAGCCGAGGAGTGGCTTATTAATGAGTTTTTTCCCGGCTTTAAGCATTTTCTTTTCAACTGGGCCCTGTCCAGCGAAAATGATCTGAATGTCTTTTTGATGCTGGCTATAACGCATTGCTTTGTAAAGCAACAATTGATTCTTTTCATACGAATAACGACCAATCATCAAAATCGTAAATTTATGATTTTCCGGTCGTGATGCAACAGGACGCGGAGTAAATAACGCGTGAACGCCATTGGAAATTACAAAGCCGTTAGTATGCCCAAAATAACTTTCAAAAAGGTCGCGAATAAACTGCGTTGGGTAGTGAATTGCATCAACGTGTTTAAAATAATGGTGCCACAAAAAACTATAGACTTGGAAATTAGCAATTTCCGAGTTGGCAAGTCGGAAGTGCGAAGTAATATTCTCTGCTTGAGCGTGGAAACCAGAAGTAAACGGAATGTGATGTTCACGTGAGTATTTTAGCGCAAACATTCCAAGTGAAAATCCAACCATCGAATGAATAATATCGACATCGCTTAAAGCTTCTTCCATGATTTTTTGATCAGCACGCGCAATCGTTACTTGATTTTTTTCGATATAACGATTGATAAATTTTAATCTTTTAAAAACAAGAGTCGGAACAATGTAATAACCAGGCTCTTTAATTTTATCGGTATCTGGGCAAATGACGCGGACCTCATGACCTTTGGCTTTTAATGAACGAATCAAGTTCATTGCCGCAATTGTCGTGCCATTGTTTTCCGCCCCGAGAACATCTGCAACAACAGCAATTTTCATAAGTAACTCCTTAAACAAAAAGGCTTCTCTAATTGTAAGTGAAGCCCCTTAATATGTAAACCTTTCGCGTGTATTATATAAACCTATTTAAACATTGCTCTTGATCTTCTTGGTAAAAAGCCACCACTAATTCCTGATAAATCGCTAATTGTTACAAGTAGTTCAGGATCAATGTTGCGTAAATCTTGCACAAGCGCTTTGGCGGCTTTGCGTTCAGAAAAGACCATCAAAACGACTTTTTCGCCTTGCACACCATGTGCTGTTACTTCGGTGACTCCGAGTTTTTGTCCACGAATAAAATCAACAATTAATTGGCCACTCGCTTTTGAGGCAATTACTTGAATCATCACTTTTCCGAATGCTAGCCAATTTTCAATCATGCTACCAATATAAACGCCTGTCGCAAATCCCAGCGCATAAACGATGCCCTTTAATGGGGCCGCCGTTATATCGGTTACAACACTAGCGGCAACAAATACCCATAAAATTAACTCAAAAAAAGATAAAATAGAACCTAACAAACGATATCCGCGATTAACTAAAATTAGCCGTAAAGTCGAGACTGAAACTTCAATCACTTTACTCGCATAAATTAGTAGTAAAACATACCAAGGCGTCGCTGTTAAAAAAGAAATAATCCACTCTTGCATATTCATGTCCTCTAGCATGTATCATTTTAACTGAATACAATAAATGAGCAAGACATTGCCACACTAATTTAGACAAGTGTCATACTGTGTTGGTGGAGACAGTTTTTAAAGTATTTGCACTTCACTAAAAACCGCGATTTAAATAAAATAAAAACCCTCATTAGTGATGAGGGTAATTTCGTTCCGTGGTGGAGCTGACGAGGATCGAACTCGCTACCTCCTCCATGCCATGGAGGCGCTCTCCCAGATGAGCTACAGCCCCGATACTTATTAAAAAATAATCGGCTTATTTATCTTATGCAACCAACACTCTTTTGTCAATGACAAACATTGTTTTGTCTTATAAAAATTAGTGTTTTCGATGCTTAAGTAGATTACTTAAAAGTGCTGGTTGATCAGCGCGTGGGCGTACTCTGTGTAATATATAATAAATCGCCAACGAACCAAGAACATTGCCAATTATAATAAGTGTTAAATTAATTAAACTCTGACCAAGACTATATATTTCCGCTCCACCAATCGCGTAATAGAAAAACTCTGTTGTGAGATTAAAGAGGCCAAATGTTGCATACACTACCCCAGAAACATAAACAACTATAATTCGTAACAAGGGATTTTTAATCTTGTTATAACCATAGACACCAGCCCCTAAAACTGGGCCACATAAAAAGGCAAGTAGAATAGTTTCCCAAAGTGGGATATGCATTTTAATATTAATTAAAGTCTCTGCTTCTAGATTAAGCGCTTGCCAACCTGTTAGTGATTTAGATAAATAATAAAGAATAAACCCTAACATTGTCGCACTGATTATGTTGCCCGCTAACACGAATAGTAGATGAAAAATATATTTATTCCCTTGCTCGATAATGCGACCTGCACTCGGTAAAAAAGCCGCTGCAGAAAATATACAAGTTAAAACAATACCAAAGGCAAACACACTTGCGGAAATAAGACGAGAACCAGTAAGTGCCATCAAATAAATAAAGGATAGCCCGCCAACGCTTGCAAAAACGCCACCAAGTAAACCCGCAATAAATGTTCGCCAGTAAGTCATACTATCTATTCTTTTCTTTTTTTATTTTCAATATACTTTTCAATCGGCCGTACAATGCTATAGAAAAGTGGGATAGCTAAGAAAATGACCCAATAGGGATGCCAACCGCTGCCATTAGGCAGATTCATACCAAGAAAAAGATAAGCAAATGTGGCGAGAACAGCGATATTAACTTTACTAAGTCGTCGGGTTTGAATGGCTTCGACGATACTGCCTGGAAATGGCACAAGAATAAAAAACATCCATGTGCGTCCCCACCATCCAAGTGTAACTCCTAAAATCACATAAGCAACAGTGATAATTAACGCCGTAACCGAGTGCAATATTTGCGAAAGGGACGGATGATCTTTTGTTTCAATTTCACGCTCAATCGTAATATTTACGTTTTCTTCTTGCTGTTCATTTTCTTTTTCTTTTACTGCACGAATAACTTCTTCTACTGGTTGATCAGTTTTCAACAAGTCATCAAGCGAAACGCCATAGATTTTGGCAAGACAAATAAGATTATCCGTGTCGGGTGATGCTTCTGCTCGCTCCCACTTGGATATAGCTTGTCGTGAGATACCTAATTTATCCGCTAACTCTTCTTGTGATAATCCCATTTTCTTCCGTAATTCAACTAGCCGGTTAGCAATTTCAATGTTCATATATGTTGCCTCCAATGACTTTTAATTTAAATAATTTTCCCAGTTGCGACCACCACTTCTAGTTTTCAATTACGCAACTACTGGTTGCATTGTCGCTTATTTGTCATTTTTTTGCAATTATTTACAAAGTAATTGTTTTAAAAATAAAAAAATGGCCCCCACTGCAGGAATCGAACTTGCACTCTATCGCTTAGGAGGCGATTGCGTTATCCATTACGCTAAGTGGGGGTAATGACTTTTAGTATTATATCATTATTACAATAGTGACAATATTATCTTATCTGTAGAATAAAACATTATTCAAGGAATTAGTCGAGTTTATGAGTAAATAAAATCCCCCGGAATTATACCAATTATTTGATAAATTTTCGGAGGAATTTTTAAAAAATGGTCGGAACGATGGGATTCGAACCCACGACCTCCTGGTCCCGAACCAGGCGCACTACCAAGCTGTGCTACGTCCCGTAAAATCAAGCCTCATCATTATAAACTGCACTTATAAAAAGTCAAAGATATTCATTTGATTCTTTTCGGGGAGATTCTTTAAGACGCCGAGCCGCATTAAATTATCAATGTTTTGACTATTGAGTTTCGTGCGTTCAATTAAATCGTCAATCGAAATAAATTCACCATTTTTCCGCTCATTAACAACTGTTACTGCAGCGGATTCACCTAAACCATCAATACAAGTAAACGGTGGAATGATTGAGTTTGTTTTATGATCCACTCCATAGCGTGTCGCTTCTGAACGATATAAATCAATATTTTGAATATTATATCCACGGTCGAGCATTTCCATGGCAATTTGCAGGGTTTTTTCAATTTCTTCTTCTTTGGGCGTTAAACGGTTTTCCCCACCTTTTTGCCGTCGTACAGCGTATTCATCAAGACGGGTCTTAATCGCTTTAATCCCTTTACTCATGACCTCTATATCATATTGCTTACTACGAACAGTAAAATACGTTGCGTAAAATTCAAGTGGATAGTAAATTTTAAACCAACCAACCCGTACCGCCATCATTACATACGCGGTCGCATGGGCTTTTGGAAATAAATATTGAATTTTCTTGCACGATTCGACGTAATATTCCGGAACGCCATGGTCAAGCATCATTTGAATGTGTTTTGCCGAAAGTGTTTTATCTGCTTTTCGCACTTCTTCCATAATTTTAAATGATTCTAGAGGATCAAGTCCCTTAGAAATCAAATACATCATGATATCGTCACGACAACCAATCACACTTTGCAATGTGGCTTTGCCACTTCGAATAATTTCATCGTTGTTGCCATACCAAACAGCTGTACCATGTGATAAACCAGAAATCACTAATAAGTCGGCAAACGTTTTTGGCTTTGTATCATCAAGTAGTGAACGCACAAATGGCGTGCCAAACTCTGGTAAAGCTAATGCCCCATTTGTCGCTCCTAAATAATTCTTTTTTAATTTCAACGCTTTGGGCGATGAAAATAATGATAATACTTGTGAATCATTCATCGGTATATCGATTGGATCAATTCCGGTTAAGTCTCCCATCATTTTTAACGCCATCGGATCAACATGTCCAAGTAAGTCAAGTTTTAAAATATTGTCATGAATTGAAGTGAAATCAAAATGTGTGGTCTTCCATGCCGCATTAAGATCATTGGCGGGATATTGAATTGGTGTAAAATCATAAACATCAAATTCTTTTGGAATAACAACAATACCACCCGGATGTTGACCAGTTGTCTTCTTGACGTCTACACATCCTGCGGCAAGCGCAGCGACTTCAGCTTTTGGTACGAGCAATAAATCGCGCCCGATGCGTTCAAAAAATCCGCGCGCATACCCAAAGGCTGTTTTATCGGCAACGGTTTCAATTGTACCTGCACGATAAACATTTTTTTCACCGAGTAAAACTTTTGTGTATTCATGGGCTTGGGCTTGATAATCACCTGGGAAATTTAAATCAATATCCGGGGTTTTATCCGCATTAAATCCAAGGAAAGTTGCAAATGGGATATTTTGGCCATCTCCGACCATTTTTGTCCCACAATGTGGACATTTTTTATCCGGTAAATCATAACCAGAATAAACATTTTTTGCTTCTGGGGGATCAAATTCGCTATGACTACAATGTGGGCAGCGATAATGTGGCGCTAATGGATTGACTTCAGTAATGTCGGCCATGGTTGCAACAAATGATGATCCAACCGATCCGCGACTACCAACCATAAAGCCATCTTCGTTTGCTTTTTTAATAATCTTATTAGCAATATAGTAAATAACTGAATAACCGTGGGCAATGATACCATTTAACTCACGGGTAAGCCTTTCACTAACGATATCTGGTAAGGGATCGCCATACCATCGACGAGCTTTTTCATAACAAATATCTTTTAGGATGACATCAACATTATCGATTTTTGGCGTCGATAGCTCTGAGCGAATCGGGAACAATTGGTTGCAGGCATCGGCAATCATATTAGAGTTAGTTACAACAATCTCCTGCGCTTCCTCGCTTGTACAAAAATCATTTGCTAAAAAAGCCGCCAACATTTCTTCGGTGGAGCGATAGTGTTGATCCGGATTCTCAAATAAAGACCGTTGAGCATTTATACGATCATAGGGATTTAATGGGTGATTAACGCCGCCAATTCCTTTGGCCATAATATAAACATCACGGAACACTTTATCTTCTGGGTTCGCGTAATGCACATCACCGGTAGCAACACTAATTTTACCGACGCGTTTAGCGGCATCAAGCACATCACGCATTAGTTTTAAAAGCATTGCCTCATCTTTAATCCGGTCCATATGGATTAAGAATGAGTAATTTTCTGGTGGTTGAATTTCAATGTAATCATAAAACTTCATCACTTCTTCAAGTTTTTCACTGCCACGGTACATTGCAGTATCAAAAACTTCACCATTAAAGCAGGCGCTTCCAATAAATAAATGTTCGCGGTAAGATGCTAAAACATGCCGCGGAATTTTCGGGACGTCGGCATAATAATCCGTATGGGAAAGCGAGATAAGTTTATAGAGGTCTTTCAAGCCAATCGCGTCCTTGGCGAGGACAATTACATGCTTGGGGTATAAATGTTTATAAAGTGCTTGATCTGCTTCAAGGCTTGATAAGTCCGCATGGGTAATATGCGGGTTTTTCGCGGTAAACTTGGCAATCATCGCTTGCCAAATCGCATTTAGGACCTCAGCATCATAATCAGCGCGGTGGGCACGAATTTGGTCATATTCGACTTCTAAATTGCGCGCTAAATCACCTAGACGGTGCGAACGAGCGGTGGGGAATAGATAACGCGATAATGGCAATGTGTTAACAATTGGATTTGTAACTTTACCAAGACCAAATTGAATGCGTGCGGCATCTAAAAACGCAATATCAAATTCAGCATTATGACTAACAAGAATCGCATCGCCGATAAATTCATTAATGCGCGGTAATGCCTCTTTTAAACTCGGTTGGCCGACAAGCATTGCTGGTGTAATATTGGTAATACTCGTAATTTTTGGCGTAATTAAGATATTTGCGCCTGGATTAATTAAAATATCAATCCGTTCACGGACCATGCCCTTAACAACTTTAACCGCGCCAAATTCAATGATTTTATCGTATTTTGCACTTAACCCTGTTGTTTCAAAATCAAACACAACATAGGTCGCATTAGATAGTGGTATTGGCTCGGGATTAGTTGCACCTTCCAGATGCGTATCAATCATATAAAACTCACAACCATAAAGCATTTTAAGATTGTATTTCTTCGCTGCTTCTTGCGCTTTCGGAAATGCCTGCACAACGCCATGATCGGTAAGAGCAATTGCCTTGTGTCCCATATGAGCTGCTAATTCACAGTATTTTTCAATCTTAGAAATGCCATCCATTGCTGACATATTCGTGTGTAAATGTAATTCAACTCGCTTTTCTTTTGCGTTATCAGTTCTTAGTTCATCCGGTGGCAAAATATCAAGATAATGACCCATCACCATCAAAGAGTTGTCATAATCAACGCCGACCGCTCCCCGGACGCGCAAATTACTTCCCACAGCAAAAAGTTTTTGTTTTTTCTTATCAAATGTCTTTGATTCAAACATTTTGACATAAATCGCCCCACCAGAAAGATCTTTAACACCATAAATAAACAGTTGACTGTTTTTCGTTTTCCGGGTTTCAATGGAAAATATTTGACCGCTAAAATCCACATTAGCGGAATTTGTATCGAGTTCTCGAATCAGGCGCGTTTGATATTGTCCACGTTTAAATAATTGTTGGTTTTGCCGTTCTTTTTCCATTTTATCACGGTTTTTCTCGGCAATTTTTCGCACATATTCACTACCATCGCGCACAATATCTTGCTGTACAGAATCTAAATCAACAGGCGCTAATTCTTCGTCGGGTAAAGGTACTTCGCTATAATCCAGTCCGATTGTTTCACCAATATCTTCATTAGTGTTTATATCTAGTTGATCAGCGAGCAAAAGTTCATCTTCTTCATCACTGACGACCATTTTAACTTCTTCGACATCAGATACATGATTCTCAATCTCACGTTTACCAATTACCGCAAACGGATAATTAATGAATGTGAGAAAGTTGGAAAATTCTTGGGTTACGCTATCGACATGGTTGACATCATCATTTGCCGGGAAAATAAGTTCAATAATCCCATCGAATGAGGGTTGAATTTTCTGGTTAGCGGGTAAAATAAATTGGTCAGAATGCCAGCATTCAAATAACCGCATTGCATCTTCGATGGTCGGTGGCAACTTATAAGAAAATCTAATTTGATAATGAAAGTTAATATGGGTCAAGGCATGGAAAAACTCCATCAGTATTTGTGGGTCCCAGGCCACCTCTTTTTCAAATATTAAAAGCCAATGATCGCTTTCATCATTGAGTTTCTCAACTTTAGTTAAACGTAAATCAGAAAATTTATCTTGATCAACTAATTGTAGTTGTTGAAAAAAACGGTTTTGATCTTCTTCATAAATAACAGCCATAGTCGCCCCCTTATAATTAGAATAAATGAATAATATCGCGAATCGTGATGAGGACAATTAATGCAACTAATAACAAGACCCCAACTGTCGCAGCAATGCTTTTAAATTTCTTTGGTAATTCCCGCCTTGTAATACTTTCAATCGCAACAACAAGTAAGTGCCAACCATCAAGGCCGGGGAATGGTAAAAGATTGAATAATGCGAGGTTAACGGAGATAAAGCCCCAAAGCATAAGATATGGACCAAAGCCAAAATCGGTAAATGTATTCGCGGTTTGTTCAAAAACCATAACAATCCCCCCGACATTTTCGATTCCACTTGGTGTAAATAAACTAATAATGCCTTCACCAACTGCTGTTAGTGAGTAAATATAATCTTCACCTGCTGACTTTAGCACTTGGATAAAGTTTTGTCGTACGCGAATGGTTTCAAAACTAATGCCTAAGCTTGCACTTTCATCAACCGCCCGATAAGCGATTGATTCTGTTGTTCTTTCAACGTGCATTGGTAAACTAATTACGGTTGTAACTAATGCATCATCGGCTTCATCGCTTGTTCCTTGATCATTGATTTCTCCCCGCCACACGGTCACATCAAATATGAAATCACTTGAATAACCTGGATAAGAATCTAACGACGCTTGATAAATTGATAATTCACCGCTATTGATAGCGGGAATGTGCTCATCTGCAATTAAGGTAAAAAAGTTTTCAATCGCGGTATTTTTTGTCGAGCGTTGAAAAAAGACAACGTGATAATTGAATTCACTAGTATCGACTGTTATTGCGATTTGATCAAATACCGCTGCCTGATCACCATCATCAACGCCAATCGTGACTGGTTTATCTTCAATATCGCGCATTGCAACAATATGATCGCCCGCCAAAAAACCAACGGAAGCAGCAACAGAATTTGCTTCTACTTGAATTGTTTGATTTGGATCAAGTTCAGTTGTTGGTAATGCGTTGCTAATTACAAATATCGGATACGCAATCACGAGATTGATGATAATTCCAGCACTCATGACAATTGCCCGCTGCCATTTTTTCTTTTTCATTAATGAACGTTGGATGTCTAAATCATGCGGAGCATCCTCAGGAATAGCGTCATCTTCGCCAAACATTGCCACATAACCACCAATTGGAATCGCGCGTACTGTAAACTTTGTTTCACGACCCTTTTTTTGATAAAGTTTTGGGCCAAAACCAAGTGAGTATTCGAAAATATACACACCAAAAGCCTTTGCCGCTAAATAGTGGCCAAGTTCATGTAACGCAATTAGAATACCGAGCAAAAATACCGATATAACAAAACTTAAAATTTGCATACTTAAATTCCTATTTTCTTTCTAATCTTTTGCCGAGTCAGTTCATCGACTCGAACGATTGTTGGATAGTCTAGATTATCAATCAGCGGCGCGTGCTTTAATGCATCAGCAACGAGCGAAACAATCTCATTAAAGTGAATCTGACCATTTAAAAAAGCATGGACGGCTTCTTCGTTTGCAGCATTAAGAATCGTTGGATAGATACCACCTTTTTCAAGCGCGTTTTTGGCAATTTCCACAGCCGGAAATTGTTCTTTTTCAAGTGGATAAAAATGCCAGGTATTGAAAGCTTCTAGTGGTAAACGTGGATGCTTAAGTGTTAATGGGCGCTTCCCGCGGTAAAGAGCATGGGCAATCGGAATCGCCATTGAAGTTGGACCGACATCTGCAAGATAACTGCCATCACGAAATTCGACAAGCGCATGAATCTTGCTTTCGGGATGAATAAGCACGTCGATTTGCGATAATGGAATATCGAATAAATAGTGTGCTTCGATGACTTCAAAACCTTTATTCATCATGGTCGCAGAATCAATCGTAATCTTGGCGCCCATCTGCCATGATGGATGTTTTAGTGCATCCGCAACTGTTGCATTTTGCATTTCAACTGATGACCAATTACGGAATGGTCCACCACTAGCTGTGATTACGACGCGTTCTATTTGATTTAAATTTGCGTGCGCTAGACATTTACGTAGCGCTACATGTTCAGAATCAATTGGATAAAGTTGTCCATTTCCCGTATGCAGTAATTCTTTTATCAGTGCACCGCCAACCACAAGGGCTTCTTTGTTTGCTAAGGCGACAGTCGCCTTTTTACCAAGTGCGACAAGTGTCGGACCTAAACCAACAAATCCGACAAGTGCGTTGACAAGCATTGTAAAATCACATGTTTCGGTTAACGCAATGATACCACTATCCCCGGAAAAAAATTTGATATTGGGATATTTATTACTAAGAGCATCAGCCAATTCTTTGTCACGCAAAAATACGTATTTAACCATCGGATGCGCGCTTAAAATCGGTTCAATTTTATTGCTTTGCTGACCAACAGAAAAACCAACAAGCACAAAGTCGTTTGGAGCTTCTTTGATGATTGATAACGTTTGTTCACCAATCGATCCACTTGCTCCGAGTAGGAGTACTTGTTCCATTAGACGAGCTTCCATCCATTCGCCATTAAGACAATAATGACGGTTACGGCTAAAGAGGTGCATAAGAGCGAGTCGATACGGTCTAATACGCCGCCATGTCCAGGAAATAGTGTGCCGAAATCTTTGATTTCAAAATGGCGTTTAATAGCTGAAAAAACAAAGTCTCCAAGTGTCGCAATAATTGGAATAAGGATTGAAAGCAATAAAATCCAATACCACTTATCAACCGTTAAAAATGTGAGCATTGGCATTTTAAAAAAGGCAATTAAATATCCGAAAGTGAAACTAATAATAAACGAAGCAATAATCCCCCCAAAAAATCCTTCCCAGGTTTTCTTCGGTGAAATACGACTGTTCATTTTGTGTTTACCAAATAAAACGCCGATGAAATAAGCGCCAACATCCGTCGTCGTCACACCTAAAAAAACATAGACGATTAATAAACCCGATTGAATTACATTCGGCTGATATTCGCCTCCCGTGACAAAGAAATTGTACTGTGGGTAATAACGTAAAAATAAAAGCGATTGAAGTGATACTCCAAGAAAAATCATCATTGTAAATAAGTAGGTCACGTCTGTCATTTTAAAGTTTTTCGAAAATATACCAAAAACAAATAGTGTGAATAATGTAGCAGTGACGCCCATTGTCGAAATTTGCACATCTTCAAATCCTGAAGAAAAAGACCATTTAGTAAGATCAAAAATAAAAATCGGTGTATCTTCAGGGCCGAGTGTTTCATTAAGTGATTGAATATATTCGATGTTATGCCGCATAAAAATCCAGAAAATTAGTGACAAGGTCATCACATAAACAAAAATATGCAGGGCAAGCGGATAAGAATTATGCTTGACCGCATTAATAATTTCGTGGATCGCAAAAATTGCCCCAACAAAAATCAAAGCCGCGAAAAACCATCCGCCGACAATTACTGCAGGAACGGCTAAAACAAAAATCACGACCGCAGTTATAATGCGGGTTCGCATTGTTTGTTTAGCTTCGGCATTCATTTTGTTCATGAATTATAATCCTCCATAACGCCTTTGACGGCGTTGGAATTCAATCAAGCACTCTTTAAGATTTCTCTCATCAAAATCTGGCCAAAGTGTTGGAGTAAATATCATCTCACTATAAGCGATTTGCCATAACAAGAAATTGGAAACACGCACTTCACCAGATGTGCGAATCAATAAATCAATCGGTGGTAAATTAGCGGTTTGCAGATAACTATCAAATAATTCTTCATTAATCGATTCCGCATTAACTTTTTCTTTTTGAACATCGTTAACTAGATTTTTAATGCTCTCAACTATTTCTGTGCGCCCGCCATAACTTAGGGCAATATTTAAAATAACGCCATCATTATCCGCTGTTTTTATAATTGTATCTTCAATCACTTTTTGCGTTGATTCGGGTAGACGATATAATTGTCCAATTGTTTGTACTTTAATGTTATTTTCCATTAACTCATCGAATCGTTTAACAAAATTTTCTTCTAGGTAACGAAACAAAAAGGCAATTTCATCCTCAGGACGTTTCCAGTTTTCCGTCGAAAAAGCATAGATTGTGAGAACTTTAATGCCATATTTTTGCGCTGTTTTTGTAATCGTAAAAATTTGTTCGGCACCCTGCTTGTGGCCAAACGTTCGTGGTAGTCCTCTTTTTTTCGCCCACCGACCATTTCCATCCATAATTATAGCGATGTGTTTGGCGGAGGTTGAATATTGTTCATCACGTTTTTTTCTCATAACTAAAGTCCTCGAAATTCATTTAATATTATAACTTATTCGCTCGACATAAAAAAGGCGGAGACCGCCTTCTTTTTAATTTAAAGATGCATAGCATCTTTTTGCTAAATAGTAAGGATTTCTGTTTCTTTAACTTTCAGGGCATCTTCGAGTGCTGAGGTCATCTCTGTTGTAACTTTATTGATATCTTCTTCAATCCGTTTTTTTAAATCATCACTATATTCTTCTGAAGTTTTAAGTAAGTCCAAATAATCACGCCGGATGTTGCGAATTGCAATTTTTGCTTCTTCAGTATATTTTTTAGCTTGCTTTGTGAGCTCTTGCCGTCTTTCTGAAGTAAGCGGTGGGAAAATAAGACGAATTTGATTGCCATCGTTAATCGGGTTAATGCCCAAGTTCGAGGCATTAATTGCTGCTAAAATCGCACGTAAATCACCCTTATCATAAGGTTTAATAAGAATTTGGCGTGGTTCCGGAATTGAGATTGATGAAATTTGAACAATCGGCATTTTCTCTCCGTAGTAATCACAATCAATTCGTTCTAAAACAGCGGCTGAAGCCCTGCCCGTCCTGAGTGTATTGAAATTACTATGCAAATTATCGAGTGTTTTTTGCATGTTTTCTTGCATGTCAAGTGCGAGAGCATCCATAAATTTATTCTCCTTTTGTAATGACTGTACCGACATCTTCACCTTCAATTACCCGCTTGAAATTTTCGGGTTTATCCATGGCGAAGACATGGATTTTAATGTTTGAATCTTTGATTAGGCTTACTGTTGTATGGTCCATGACGCGTAGATTGCGAACAACAACATCTTGGAATGTAAGTTTTGGTAGAAACTGTGCGTCGGGATTCGTATTCGGATCAGCGCTATAGACCCCATCGGTCCCATTTTTCGCCATTAAGATTGCTTCTGCTTCAATGTCAAGCGCTCGTAGAGCTGCACATGTGTCAGTTGTAAAAAACGGATTACCAGTGCCCCCAGCGAAAATGACAACACGGCCTTTTTCTAAGTGACGAATGGCGCGCCGCTTGATATATGGTTCACAAACTGCTTCCACTTCAATCGCGCTAAGCACACGGGCGGGAACACCGAGTTCTTCAACAGCGTTTTGAATTGCTAGGGCATTAATGATTGTGCCAATCATCCCCATGTAATCCGCCGTTGAATGTTCAATACCGATTTCATCGGCGAGGTTACCCCGCCAAATGTTTCCAGCACCAATTACAACCCCAACTTGAACACCGCTTTCGACCATTGTTTTGATTGAAAGTGCAACGTTTTTGAGTTTTTGAGCATTAAGAATTCGACGACCATTACCTTCAGCTAATGCCGCGCCGGAAAGTTTTAGGATGACACGTTGATAAATTGCCATAATATTGCCTCTTTGTTAATGATAACTCATTATTTGTTTAAAAAAAAGAACACCCAAAGGATGTTCTTCGTTTTTTTATATTTGCCCCATGACTTCAGATGCGAAGTCACATTCTTTTTTTGCAATACCTTCACCGACAAGGTAGCGCGTCATCACAAGAATTTTTAAACCTTTTTCTTTTAAGAAGTCACCAACTTTTTGACCGGGGACCATTAAGTACTCTTGTTCGGTTAATGTCGATTCCGCAAGCACTTTGGAAACTTTGCCTTTAATAATATTGGCAACCATTTCCGGTTTTTTGTCCGCTAATTTTGGATCGTTTTTTGTCACTTCAGTTTGAATTGCTGTTTCGTGTTCAATTTCCTCCGCTGGGATTAATTCACGCGAAATGTACAAAGGATTATTAGCAGCAATATGCATTGCTAAACCTTTAGCGGCTTCCGGATCATCTTTATTAAGTTTGATGAGCACAGAAATCTTGCCACCCATATGGATATAAGTTCCAATACCTTCTTCAGGTGTGTAGTCTAATAATTGGAAACGCCGGAAAGAAAGTTTTTCACCGATCTTTACGGTGGCTTCAACAATCATTTCTTGCGTCAAAGCTGCTGCTTCTTCTTGTGTTTTTACGCCGCTATGAAGAATTTTTTCAGCAACTTCTTCGACTAAAGCATGGAAAATGTCGCCTTTGCTAACAAAGTCTGTTTCACAGTTTACTTCAAGAATAATCGCCCGTTTGCAGCCTTCACATACTTTGACGAAGGTTAAACCTTCAGCAGCGATACGTCCTTCTTTTTTAGCGACAGTGGTAATGCCTTTTTCCCGTAACCAATCTTTGGCTTTATCTAAATCGCCATCGTTGATTTCGAGAGCTTTTTTGCAATCCATCATGCCGGCTCCGGTCATTTCACGGAGACTTTTTATTGCATTAACGTCAACTTTCATATTTTATTCCTCTTCTACAACGGTTTTTTCTTCCGTTTCTTTTTCTAGGCGCACCGCTTTACGGACGGCAACCTTATCGACAAGTGGTTTATCACTATGTTTGGTCATTGTTTTGCGTGGACGACGACTATCGCGACGATCTGGTTCTTCTTCTTTTTTCTCAATTCGACCAGTTTCCCGTACTGCAACATCCATCGAGACGACTTCTTCCGTATCATCTTTTGTATAAGCTAAAACTGGTACACCACCTTTAGCTTCAACAACAGCATCCGCTAATAAAGTAACAATCAAAGTGACGGAACGAATTGCGTCATCATTCGCCGGGATGATGTAATCAACTTCATCAGGATCAGCATTTGTATCAACAATACCAAAAACTGGGATACCAAGTTTATGGGCTTCAGCGACGGCATTGTGTTCAATGCGTGGGTCGATGACAAATAAAGCATTTGGAACTTTACGCATTTCCTTGATACCATCAAGGTTTTTCGCTAAACGTTCTTTTTCTTTGCGTAATTCAGCGGCTTCTTTCTTATTTAAGACATCAAAGGTGCCATCTTCATCTTGCTTTTCTAATTCGCGCAGATAACGGACACGACTTTGAATAGTCCGGAAGTTAGTTAATGTGCCACCTAACCACCGATTCGTAATGTAAAACGAACCAGAGCGTAAGGCTTCTTCTTTAACAACGTTTTGATATTGCTTACGGGTGCCAACAAAAAGAACTTTACCGCCATTGCTGACAATTTCTTTTAAGGCATTGTAGGCTTCTTCAATTTTCACAACGGTCTTTTGTAAATCGATAATGTAAACCCCTGACCGTTGACCGTAAATAAAGGGTTTCATCTTTGGATTCCATCTCCGAGTTTGATGCCCGAAATGGGAGCCGGCTTCTAAAAGCCGTTTCATTGTCACGAGCGGTAATTTTTCCGCATCGGGTAAGACTGTGTCGAGTTCATTCTCGACTGGAGTGTCAACTGCTGACACCACTTTTTCTTCGTTCATATAGAACCTCCATTTTGTTGTACCTCCATCGCTTCGAGCAACATCCCCTGCAAAGGTCCTTTTTCGGACAACAGGAACCGAACGTTGGATTCACGATGTGTGTAGTCTCTTCTTAAGAAGAGCCGATATATTCTAGCATAGCCCCCTACTATACGCAAGGTAAAACGCCTTTTAGTGCGTTGACTAATGTTAAAACTAAAACTATTTTTTGACTATTTTCTTTGCCCGCGGGTGAGCTTTTGCGTATTCTTTTTTCATCGCCTCAGGTGATACATGTGTATAGACTTGCGTAGTATTTAATGATTCATGGCCAAGAATTTCTTGAATAACGCGCAAATCCGCCCCGTTTTCTAGTAAGCTTGTAGCAAATGAATGACGTAATTTGTGAGGATGCAGATTAAAATAATGCCCGCATTTTGTTTCTACTGCTTTCAAAATAGTTGCTAAACCTCGTGTCGTTAAAGGCCTTCCGCGATTCGATAAAAATACGGCAGTCGTTTTTTCAAACTGCTGATCATGAAGTAAAAGAGTGTTCCTTGAATTTTGTAGATACTTTACTAAAGCATCTTTTGCTTCATGAGTAAATGGGACGAGACGTTCTTTATTGCCTTTGCCAATCACATTGATGATGCGGCGACGTATATCAACATCTTGGAGTGTCAAATTGACAACTTCGCTCGCTCTTAACCCACTAGCAAGCATTAATTCAATGAGCGCTTGATCACGTTCTTGCAGACTATCCGTCCGTGTCTTGTTCGCCTCTAATAATGCTTGAACTTGTTCACGATATAACACATCTGGATAATTGATACTCGCTTTCGGCGAAGCGGTAAGTAAAAACGGATTGTGTGAAAGAATTTCATTCTTCACTAAATATCGATAATAGTGGCGCAACGCACTCATCCGCCTTTTTAAAGTTCTCTTGCTCACATCTAAAAGCATTTCTGAACTTAGATAATTACGAATAATCAAATGATTGACTTCGTTATCTTTAAGTCCTTCGTGCAAAAGATAGGTATAAAAACTTTCAATGTCGCTGCTATAGGCATTAATCGTCGCCAGTGAATAATTGCGCGCAGTTTTTAAATAATCCAAAAATTCCGCTAATGATCTATTCATTGTAGTTCATCCAACCATTCTTTGAGACTATTTATGGCGCGATCTGCATCTTCTAAACGATGATTTTTATTTGAACCATAAAGAATGCCAAAGTTTGCGTTCATCGGGGCAAAGGCATCTGGGGAACAATTAGTAATATAGTGCACAAGCGAACCAATCATCGTCGAGATTGGTGGCGTTACTGGTGCTTGAGTTAAAAATATTCGTTTGGCGTTAATCGCCGCTAATAAGCCCATGGCCGCACTCTCAACATAGCCTTCAACCCCAGTTAATTGACCAGCAATCAACAAGGTGGCGTGTTTTTTCATTTGCAAGGTATTCTTGAGCACAATTGGGGCTTTAATATACGAATTACGGTGCATTAGTCCATACCGGACAAATTCGGCATTTTCAAGACCAGGGATCATTCGAAAAACACGACGTTGTTCAGGATAAGTTAAATTGGTTTGAAATCCGACAATATTAAATAATGTCGCCCCAACGTTATCTTGGCGCATTTGCACAACAGCAAATGGGCGGTCTTCAGGGTTTTTTCTTAATCCGCGTGGTTTGAGTGGTCCAAAGCGCAGGGTGTGATAGCCCCGTCGCGCGATTTCTTCAATTGGGAGACACCCATCAAAGTAACTTGTATCAAAACTATGAAGTGGGGCTTTTTGTGCGGATATTAACGCTTGATAAAATTCATCGTATTGTGTTTCATCCATCGCCGAATTGAGGTAACTTCCACTATCTTGATCGTAACGCGACTTCCAGTAAAGTGTATTAAGATCAAGGGAATCAAGCGTAACAATTGGTGCCGAGGCATCAAAAAAGGAAAGCATGTTTTGACCAACTAATAATTGCAACTCATTAGTCAAACTTGGGCTTGTCAAAGGACCACTGGCAATAATTGTTAAGGCGAATTCATCAATCTTTTTCACTTCTTCGCGGATAACTGTAATCAATGGGTGATTTTCAATTTTGTGTGTGATGTATTCAGCAAAAACATTGCGGTCAACGCTCAAAGCGTTTCCGGCGGGTACACGACTATGTTCAGCCGCTTCTAACATCAAAGAGCCAATAATGCGCATTTCTTCTTTTAAAAGCCCGCAAGCATTATCGCGTTGCTCACTCTTAAGTGAATTTGAGCATACTAACTCACCAAGAAGATCAGTGTGATGAGCGGGAGAGGGCGTTAAATTGCGCATTTCATAAAGACGAACGGGAATACCTCTTTCCGCTAAATAATAGGCGGCTTCTGTGCCGGCAAGGCCACCGCCAATAATTGTTACAAAGGAATTTTTCATGTTTATTATTATACCATGAACTTCTTGGAGCTCATCGTTCATAAGTATGTGTTTTTTTGTTTAGTTACATTTTAAATATGATCAGGCTTTTGCATCTAAAAAACGAAAAAAGGTCCAAGTGCTTAATCTTGAACCTATATCTTAACTTTGTAAGAAAAAATAATTATTCTTCGTCGGTATTTTTACTACTTTTTTGAATATAACGACATTTTGGAAAACCGCTACAGGCGATAAACTTTTTCCCTTTTTTGCTCGTGCGTTCTACAAGTGGTTTGCCGCATTCTGGACAATTATCACCAGTATATTTTGGCGCTTCTTTTACTTGTGGTTTGACATAACGACATTTTGGATAATTTGAACACGCCACAAATTCACCAAAGCGACTTTTGCGTAAAACTAATGGCGAGCCGCATTCTGGACAAATTTCCCCGGTTTCTTTTGGTGGAATTTTCACAATATGGCGCATTGCATGTTCAACTTGATGAATGAATGGCGAATAAAAATCATTGAGTATTTTACTGCGTGAAGTTTTATCGGTCGCAATATCATCGAGGTCTTTTTCCATTTTTGCTGTAAATTCTGCTGAAATAAATTCGGGGAAATGTTTTTCTAAGGTTTCAAGTGTTAATTCGCCTTGTGGTGTCGGAGTAAGCACACCCTTTGTTGCGGTCACATAATTACGCTTTTGAAGCGTTTCAATCGTTGCCGCATATGTTGATGGACGGCCGATTCCAAGTTCTTCCATTAAACGAATAATTCGCGCTTCAGAATAGCGGGCGGGCGCTTTTGTGAAGTTTTGTGTTGGGACTAAATCCTTGATTGCGACTTTATCGCCAACTTTCCATGCCGGTAAAGGCGCGTCATCTTTGGCTTCAAAAATTCCATAAACCTCCGCATATCCAGCAAAGAGCGTTTTCGAGCTTTCAATTTCAAAAATCGCACTTCCTGCGCGTAATGTAACAACAGTTTTTTCTTCAACTTTTGGTGCCATTAACGATGCTAAAGTACGCGCATAAATCAAGCGATATAGGTTGTATTCATCACGTGATAACGTTGATTTTAAACTATCTGGTGTGCGATGATTCCCCGTCGGGCGAATTGCTTCGTGGGCATCTTGAATATTTTCGGTTGCTTTAATTTTCCGTGGACCTGGTTGTCCGACAAAGTACTCGGCGCCCCACGTCTCATTAATAAAGTTTTTCGCACGTTCAACATAAGACTCAGATAAGCGATTAGAATCGGTCCGAATATAGGTTACTAATCCAACGGGACCCTCATTTATCGTGATACCTTCAAATAATTTCGATGCGACGGAAACTGTGCGTTTAACACGCATATTTAATTTATTAAAAGCTTCTTGTTGTAAAGTCGATGTTGTAAATGGTTGCGGTGGCTTTTTACTGCTCTTGCGTTTTTCAACCTTTTCGACAACTAATTCAGCCGGGATTTGTTTAATAATTTCGTCAATTTGCGCTTGGGAAACAATTTTATCTTTGCTTTTTTCGAGTCCAACAAAATGTAATTTATAGTCTTCGTGCTCGTGCGCAATCAGTGCATCGAGTGTCCAATATTCTTCTGGGACAAACGCTAACACTTCTTTTTCGTGATCAACAATTAATTTCAATGTTGAAGATTGAACGCGTCCGGCCGAGCGGGATTTGATTTTAGATTGTAACAATTTCGAGAGTTTAAAACCAATAATCCGATCAAGAATACGGCGCGTTTCTTGCGATGACACTAGTGATAAATCAATATATCGGGGTGTTTGCATTCCGCTACTAACACCTTCACGTGTAATTTCATGAAATTCTAGTCGCTTTGTTGTCGCGATTGGTAAATTTAAAACATCAGCTAAGTGCCAAGCAATCGCCTCGCCTTCACGATCCGGGTCAGTTGCGATAAATACTTCATCCGCATTTTTAACGGCGTTCTTTAATGTATTAACAACTTTATGCTTATCCTTATTTATTATATAGTGTGGCAAAAAATCTTTATCAACATCGACGCCGAGTTGACCTTGTCCCGTTGTCGCGAGGTCACGAATATGACCCGCTGACGCCAAAATTTCGTAGTCACTGCCAAGATAGCGACTAATTGTATGTGATTTGGTTGGTGATTCAACAATAACTAATTTCATAATATCTCCATTAAACATTGAAAAATATAGGTTGCATTTCCATCCTTGTCAATCAATATAATTTAATCCTATTTTATTTATTTTTAATAAAAATAAAAATTAATTTAGGTTACGAACCGTTTCGTTGTTGTTTGAACCATGAATAATGTCGTTGGCACTTTCGACTAAATAAGCACCATCTTTAATAAGGACATTACAAACTGACTTGCAATCCGCTGGATAGGGCAGACAATAAATATCTTTGCCTTGTGCGAGGGCTTGAGCGACGGTTATCAGTGTTCCAGAGCGTTCGTGAGCCTCGGCAACGAATATTGCTTCACTAAGAGCGGCCACTAAGCGATTGCGGGCTGGGAAGTGTTCTTTGTGGGCAGGAAGTGTTCCTGGATATTCGGAGATGAGTAAGTGGTGCTCGCGTATTGTTTGATAAAGTTTTTGATTACTTGTTGGATAACACGTATCAACTCCCGAGCCAAGTACGGCAATTGTTTGGCCACCTTTTTCAATTGCCGTTTGATGCGCCATCGCATCAATACCATAGGCAAGTCCGCTTACAATTACTTGACCGCGTTCAATCAGTCCACCAACAATTTGCTTTGTCATCCGCAATCCGTAATCTGTCGGTTTACGTGTTCCGATTACTGACACATGATTATTGATTGTCGATGTTAACGTCCAATCACCGTAATAAAATAAAACAAGTGGTGGTTTATATATTTGTTTAAACGCCGGAGGATAATCATCATCAAGAATTGTGCAAGTGGCAGAGTGAACACTATTGAATGCTTCGATTACGGCATCCTCACTAACAACTTCTTTTTTACGAATAGCGTCAATCATCTGATCATAATCACCGCGATAACGAATGGCTAAATATATTAATAGTTCTCGTGCTTTGATCATAAAAAAACTCCCTAATCATTAAATTAGTAAGTTCAATCAAATTATGTATCGCGTTAAAGTAGTTTCAACTGTTCATACCGCGCATTTTGAACTGGTTGATATGAGAAGCGATGCAGTCCGCGAACAGGACCGTACATGTGCAATGCGGCCAGATGTTTTTTTGTACCATAGCCTTTATTATGTTCGAAATCATAAGCCGGATATTGCTTTGCGAGTTCATCCATAATGTGGTCGCGAGTCACTTTGGCAATAATTGATGCCGCAGCCACACAAAGCACTTGGGCATCGGCCTTAATTAATGGTTCAACCGGTTTATCCATATTTGGTAACGGCATCGCATCACTAATAATTAGATCATACCGGTGGTTGATATTTTTAATTGCTTCAATCATCGCTTTTTGACTAGCGCGATAAACATTAAGATCATCAACTTCGCTAGGATCAATAATACTCACGGCGATTGCAAGTGCGTTTGCTTGAATTAGCTCAAATAACTCTTCACGTTTTTTACTTGAAAGTTTTTTTGAATCATTGATTAGTTCTGATTGCCAAGTCGGCGGTAAAATTACCGCGGCAGCGACTAAGGGGCCTGCTAATGGTCCCCGACCAGCTTCATCGGTACCAACAATAAATTGATAACCAGATTGATAATATTTTTGTTCGTAATTAAGCATCTTCAATTTCATCTAGGACAAGCGGTCCTAAAATTCCTGAACGGAATTCCTTTTGTAAGAGATTACCCGCTTCAATAAGATTTAGTTCGCCACTAATTAGTAAACCGCGGCGTTCAGCAATTCCAGATAATATATCTTCGTGACTAATTAATTGCTGTTGTTTTAAATCATAGCGATCGATTAAATACTGTGGATAGGTTTTAACAAGAAAATCAATGATTGCAGTTTGAATACGGTCATTAGGTAAAATGGTTTCCGGAATTGTTCCAATCATCGAAAGTCGTAGAGCGACTAATTGATTTTCATAGTTCGCTGGTAAGATCCCTGGTGTGTCAATTAATTCTAGTTGACTACCAACTTTTACCCATTGTTGACCGCGTGTTAATCCAGGTTTATTGGCGGCTTTAGCACTTTTATGTCCAACAAGTAAATTAATTAAGGTTGATTTTCCCACATTGGGAATTCCGACAATTAATGCTCGCAATGGTTGGGGCTTCAACCCACGCTTTGCTGATTTTACCATCTTCGCTTCATAAAGCGGTTGAAGCGCATTTAAAATGTCTTTTTTGCTTGTGCGATCTTGAAGATTACTCATTAAAACTCTGTAACCTTGTGCTTGATAAAAGCGAAGCCATTTTTGTGCCTTTTTTTCATCTGCTAAATCCTTTTTAGCAAGGATAATAAGGCGTGGCTTTTGCGGGCTAATTTTATTTAAATACGGGTTTAAACTACTGTTCGGTGCGCGCGCATCAAGCAGTTCGATAATTACATCAATATACTTTACTTTGGCTTCAACTTCGCGCAGGGCTTTTGCCATATGTCCAGGAAACCAATGAATACTATTGATTGGCATTAGTAATAATAACGGAAGTCCCAAGGCGCATAAAAATTGCGATTCTTTGGTACTTCTTCTCCCCCAATATATTCAGAGAGTTGATAACGACCTTCAATTAAAAATAACACGCCGATGATTTCGCTTTTATCGATGTATCCAAAGAAACGTGAGTCCGTTGATCTCGCGCGATTATCACCTAAAACAAAGTATTGGTCATCGGTTAATGTATAGTCGTGACCACAAGCGTATTTATCGGCAATGTACGTGTTTTCAAATGGATAAATATTGTTATCAACTGGATTGATTGGTTGATCATCCAATGTAAATGTAGAATTAGCGTTTGTTATCGTTATCGAATCAGGACTAGTTGATGTCATGCCATCTTCAATATGAATTGTTTCATTTGGTAAGCCAATTACACGCTTAATAATAATGCGACTAGTTGAACTTCCAGAATCTAAAGCCCGCGCCGCATCAATGATAATAATTTGGTAACGTTCAATTTGATTAATACGATATTCATGCGTATTCATCAAACCAAACTCAAGGTTTTGCAACGTTGGTAACATTGATTCGCCACTAATCCAAACACTAGTGTAGTAATTATTTACTCCGAGAATGCCCAAACCAAAAATTAAAGTTGTGATAATTAAAAAACTAATTACAAAAGAAAACACACGTTGCCAGCGGGCATGTTTTGCGAGTTTGGGATTTTTGCTAGGTGGGGTACTATGACCAACAATTGCTTCTTGCATAATTTATTTCTTTTTCATTATAAACATTTATCGCTTGCGCGGATAGCAACAGAGAAAAAAAGGCTCCCATCGGGGAGCCTGTCACTTGTAAGAATTGTGAATTAGAGAACTTCTTTAATACGTGCAGCTTTACCACGACGTTGACGAATGTAGTGAATCTTGTTGCGCCGCACTTTACCAACACGCAGAACTTCAATCGCTGCAATAGTCGGTGAATGAAGTGAGAAGTTCCGTTCGACACCGATTTGTCCGCTCATTTTGCGAACAATGAAGGTTTCATTGACGCCACCGCCTTGACGCGAGATGACAACACCTTCAAAGTTTTGAATCCGTTCTTTGTTGTTTTCGATAATCCGTACTGATACTTTGATTGTATCACCAGACGAGAATGCTGGAATGTCCGTCCGAAGTTGGGAGGCGCTAATTTCTTTAACGAGATTGTTATTCATATTGTTTTCCTCCTATGAGATTTGCTGTATTTCGTGATGTTCATACAAGAGTGACGCTTCAGCGGACCACCACTAGCGCGATAAACGCCTACATATATTAACAAAGTGCGCTTTACTTGTAAAGTAAAAAAAGACTACCACAACTTTCACATTTTGGGAGAGGATAAAATTATGCTGATCAAAATGATATTCGGATGAATTTATCAAAATGTTTTAGTCAATTATTTGACGAATTTTTTCGATATCCGCTTTGTTCGCTAGCCACTTTTGGGTGCTGGTTGCCGTGCCTGAGGCAACTCCGAGTTTAAGACTATTAAGCGCATCGTTTGAGGTGATATATTCTGCCAAAAATCCAGCAATAAGCGAATCACCAGATCCGACTGCCGAAACGACGTTTACTGTTGGGGCTTTTACAATAAACAATTTTCGTGACTGATCCATAAAAGCCGCACCATCTTTTCCAAGCGAAACAATAACTTGTTCAACACCATGGTCAATCAAACTTAAAAGATATTTTTCGATAGTCTTTTCATCTAATTCTTCGGGATGTTTAATATCAAATAACGTAGCCAGTTCTTCGCGGTTTGGTTTAATTAAAAAGGGCTTAGCTTCTAGTCCATATCGTAAAAGTTCGCCGGAAGCATCTATTATTACATGAACATTCTTTTGTTGAAGATAACGCGCTAAATCACGATAAATTGTCACTGGGACATCTTCTGGAACACTGCCTGATATAACAAGAAAATCATCATCTTCGATTTGATCGAGTTTCCGTTGAATTTCACTTAATTCGCGATTATGAATTTTTGGACCACGGGAATTAATTTCAGTTGTTCGTCCGTTTTTATCACGTATTTTTATATTCGTACGATTCTCTTCGTTAATTGGAACAAAATCAGTTATGACACCCTCATGTTGGACTTGAGCAAGAATACTCGCGCCGTTACGACCACCAAGAAAGCCAAGAGCGGTCACCGGAATCCCAAGTCGCGCCAAAACAATGGCAACATTAATTCCCTTACCACCAGCATAAATTTCGGCCTCAGAAATACGGTTCATGTCACCGATAGCGATTTCGTCGACAGAAATGTTGTAGTCTAAGCATGGATTGAGTGTCAATGTGTAAATCATAGATTTAATCCACCTTTTATACTTTGATTATAACAAATGAGTATAAAACTTTACATAGCAATCATCTGTTAAGCAATACTACTTGACAACGTAGTAATATTCACCTATCATATCGAAGTAATTTAATAGGAGGAAAACAACATGGCAGTTAAAATTCGCTTAACTCGCGTTGGTCGTCAACATGATCCACATTATCGGATTGTTGCCGCTGATAGCCGTTACGCTCGTGATGGCCGCATTATTGAACAAATTGGTTACTACAACCCAGATAACGCCCAAGATAAAGCTACAATCAATGAAGAATTGGCTTTAAAGTGGTTAGCTCAAGGTGCCCAACCAAGTGATACAGTGCGGGCAATCTTCAAAAAAGCAGGCATCATCGAAAAATACAAATCAGCAAAAAAAGCGGGTCAATAATTATGGATTATCCATCAATTATTCGAACCATCATTGAGCCACTTGTCGAGAATCCAAGCGCACTTCTCATCCGTGAGATGCCGGGTGAAACCAAAAAGCAAGTGACAATCATCATTGTCGCTGAAAACGCTGATACTGCACGACTAATTGGTCGGCGGGGGGCAATTGCTGATTCACTGCGCGAAGTAATATCGATTGCGGGCAAACAAGATGGGACGCGCGTCTACTTGAAATTTGAGTCTTTTAATGAAAACAAAGAAACGAGCGAGGAATAATTCCTTGCTCTTTTTGTTTGTTGTATAATGTTTCGCGAAGGTAACAACACATGGATTACGTAAAAATTGGCACAATCATTAAAACACGTGGACTAGATGGCACGGTTAAAATTTATTCAACTTCGGATTTTCGTAGTCAACGCCTTGCTCCCGGCTCACGCGTCTATTTTTATGATGTTACAAAACAAGAGCATCTTCCTTTTACAGTCAAGACCCATCAAATGGAAAATGAACTCGATATCGTAAAATTCAAAGAAATTAATGATATCAATGAGGCTGAACTTTATTTAAAATGGGAAGTCCATGTTCCAAAACGCAATCGTGATTTACCAAAGGGTTTTTATTTTGATGACGATCTCATTGGATTAGATGTTTATGGTGATGATGGTCAATTGATTGGTCAAGTTTTTAAGATTGAGGAATATGGGCCATATAAGTCACTTCGCATCCAACGCGCGGATGATAAAGATGTATTAGTCCCAATGGTCGCAACTTTTATTCAAGAAGTAAATATTGATAAAAAACAAATCTTAATTAAATTAATGGCGGGTTTGCTATGAAAATTACAATTTTATCATTGTTTCCTGAAATGTTTGAAGGGTTTTTAAACCACTCAATCATAAAACGGGCGATTGCTAATAACCTTGTTGAAATTCGTGTTGTCAACATTCGTGATTACACAAAAGACAAATATCATCGGGTTGATACTCCGCCCATTGGTGGTGGAGCTGGTCTTGTCTTAAAAGCCCAGCCACTGGTGGATGCCCTCGTAGATGTTGCTTCTGCACAATCATATCGCGTATTACTTTCACCACGGGGCACACCTTTTAATCAAAGCAAAGCACGACAATTCACAAAATTAAATGAACTTGTGATTATTTGTGGACATTATGAGGGGATTGATGAACGCGTTAATAACTATGTTGATGAATTAATTTCGGGTGGTGATTTTATCTTAACCGGTGGTGAGCTTATCGCTGCGATGATTAGCGATGCTGTGATTCGTTTGCTCGACGGTGCAATTGCTGTTGAGTCGACGATAGAGGAATCCTTTGATGAAAACTTACTCGAGTATCCCCAATATACAGAACCTTTTGACTTTCAAGGTCATCAAGTGCCAGATATTCTTTACTCTGGTAATCATCAGGCAATTGCCAAGTGGCGGAAATTACAACGTTTTATCTTAACGCGTGAATTCCGTCCGGATTTATTTGCAAAATGTTCTTTGAGCAAAAAAGATCAGCATTTGTTAGCAGAATATGATGCCGATAAAAACCCCAAATGGTTAGTCGATGCCATCACTAAAGGCCACAAATTTATTAAGGAGAAAAAAGATGATTGAATATTTAAAGTACATTTTTTTAGGTGTTGTGCAAGGTGTTTCAGAAATTTTACCGATTTCATCTTCAGGGCATACCGCTTTATTTCAAAAGCTGGTTGGTCTAAATCTTACCGATACAAATATGGCCTTACTTTCAGTTTTCATGCATTTTGCATCTTTAATTGCGATGATTATCTTTTTTCATAAACAAATTTGGTACATGCTTGAAAATACCTGGTTATTTCTTTTTACAAAAACCAAAGAAAATCGGTCAAATTACCGTGATGGTTTTTTACTTTTTATCTACCTTGTAATCGCGTCGATTCCTGTCGCGTTAGTTGGCATTTTGCTGGAAGATCACGTCACGAGTTTGTTCGGTTCATTATTAATGATTGGCATCTTCTTTATCATCACTGGTTTAACGCTTTTATTTGTTGGTCTATTTACAAAAAAGAGTGAAAAAACTGAGTATACATGGCGAAATACGCTTATTACCGGACTATTTCAATGTTTTGGTATACTTCCTGGTATCTCGCGTAGCGGGATTACGATGTCGGGTGCTAAGGTCGCTGGTCTAAATGATGAAAAAGCTAAGCAATTTGCTTTCTTGCTTTTCCTACCGGTTGCCGCTGGTAGTTTTATTTTTTCAATACCCGATCTTTTTCGAATTACGAGTGAACAAGCGGCTTTAATTCCCTACTTTTTAGTTGCCACTTTATTTTCTTTTGGTTTCACGTTATTAGCACTGCTATTCATCTTTAAAAAATTCAATCTTAAGCATTATAAATGGTTTGCTATTTATATGTTTATGGTTGGAACATTCACAATCATCTATAGTCTTATATAGAAAAACGAGCGTTTCCACTCGTTTAATTAAAATCCCATTCCTGGTGGCATCATGCCACCTTTTTTCATTTTTTGAAATTGTTTCATGCTTTCCTTCATCTGTTCCCATTTTTTGATTACGCGATTAATATCTGCATTAGTTTTGCCTGAACCTTTAGCAATTCTTACTTTACGTGAATTTTTTAAAATTAAAGGATTGGCGCGTTCCTCAGGTGTCATTGAATTAACAATAACTTGAATATTTTTAATCTCTGCTTCCGCTTTTTCCATTTGCTCATCACTAATTTTAGGCATACCTGGAATTAGTTTCGTGAGGCCTTTTATACTACCCAACTTTTGCACTTGCTTCAAAGAAGAAATTAAATCATTTAAATCAAAATGCCCATCTAGCATGCGTTGTGTCGTCTTTTTAGCGGCTTTTTCATCAATGTTTTCTTGTGCTTTTTCAATTAGAGTAAGCACATCACCCATACCTAAAATGCGGTCTGCCATCCGGTCTGGATAGAACGGATCAAGATCGGTTAATTTTTCTCCAACACCGGCAAATTTAATCGGAATATTAGTTAAATGTCGGATTGATAGCGCCGCCCCGCCACGCGCATCACCATCAAGCTTGGACATGATGACACCAGTTAAACTTAAATCTTGATGGAAGGCTTTGGCCGTATTCACAGCATCTTGTCCACTAGCGGCATCAACGAGTAAAAGTGTTTCTTGCGGGTCGAGCACCTTTTGCATATCTTGTAGTTCAACCATTAGTGGTTGATCAATATGTAAACGGCCAGCTGTATCGACAATCAGGACATCAAAAGCCTCAATGCTTGCGCGTTCTCTCGCCTTTTTCGCAATTTCAACTGGTTTAACATTTGTTCCCAAATTAACAAGTGGGACGTCAATCTGGCTAGCAATTTGCGCAAGTTGATCAATCGCGGCCGGGCGATAAATATCAGCAGCAGCAAGCAGCACTTTCTTATTAAGTTTATGCTTCATTAACAGCGCTAATTTGCCCGCAGTTGTGGTTTTTCCTGAACCTTGTAGACCAACAAGCATAATAATTGTCGGACGTCCATTTTGGTAATTAATTTCTGTCGCATTCGCACCAAGCAATTCGACTAGTTCATCATGGACAATTTTCACAACCATTTGTGATGGGTTTAATTTCGATAAGACTTCTTCTCCAAGTGCTTGGGCTTGAACTTTCGCAATAAATTCGCGTACAACTTTAAAATTAACGTCGGCTTCGAGTAAAGCGAGCTGAATTTCTTTTAAAACCGCCGTCATATTTGCTTCGGTCAACCGTGATTGACCACGCAACTTTTTGAAAATGCCTTGTAAACGTTCGGACAATGATTCAAACGCCATTTAGAGCACCTCCCAGAGTTTTAAAAGTAGTTCTTTTGTATTTTTATCTGTTGTTAAAAGCAATTGGTTATAAATTTCTTTTGCACGATCTTTTCTTGTAAGTAACCCCATTTTACTTTCATACTCATTGAGCTTTAGCTTAACAATTGAAAGAGCATCGCTGACGGCTGCACGTGATATTTGCCGATTTTCACTAATTTCAGATAACGAAAGATTCAAACGATAATAATCGCCGGCAATCGCCTGTTGTGCTTCGGTCAGGAGCACACCATAAATATCGAGTAATTGGTTATATAAATAAAAATCCGCAATTTGCATCTTTAATCATCCTTATAAATACACGAAAATAATGTTAATTATCATGAAAACAACAAAGCGAATCGCAAAATCGCGATGGAACCGCGGGTTACGAAAAATCCCACCTGGGCGCCGCCGATAACTAATATAACTAAAAATGAAGGCAATTAATAATGTCGAAACAATGGTTGCTAAATAAAGCGGTAATCCGGTCAATGCAAATGCAATTGTAATTACGTAATCGACAACCATAATGATTAACATTGAAATAATAAACGATAAAAACATACTATTTTTCATCTCCTAAACAAAGTCCATATAAATATTGATCCAAGTCAAATTCTTGCAAATCATCCATTTTTTCGCCAAGACCAATAAAGCGAACTGGAACACCGATTTCATCGCGGATCGCTAAAATGATACCACCTTTCGCGGTTCCGTCCATCTTTGTGATTACAATTCCAGTAAGACCGGTAGCTTCAGCAAAGGCTTTGGCTTGAAGCACACCATTTTGACCGGTTGTCGCATCAATGATCAAAAACACTTCATGTGGTGCATCATCGACTTCACGCGCTATTACACGCCGCATTTTACTGAGTTCAGCCATCAAGTTAGTTTTTGTTTGTAATCTTCCTGCTGTATCAACAATCACTAGATCAACACCTAATTCTTTGGCTTTTTGCATACCATCATAAGCTACCGATGAGGGGTCACTTCCCATTGCTCCTAC
This sequence comes from Bacilli bacterium, assembly GCA_028705995.1. GTDB lineage: Bacteria > Bacillota_I > Bacilli_A > RFN20 > CAG-826 > JAQWCH01. The sequence continues at coordinate 46,481 of JAQWCH010000007.1, forward strand.
TACAATTGGAATATCCAGTCGCTTCGCCCAAACTTCAAGTTGAGCAGTTGCTCCCGCTCGAAACGTATCACCAGCGACAAGTAAAACCTTTTTATTTTGATCGAGATATCTTTTTGCAAGTTTAGCAATTGTTGTTGTTTTTCCAACACCATTTACACCAACAACCAATAAAACAGTTGGCTTTTGCTGCTGAAATTGAATTTCATTAATAATATTTGCGCCGCTTTTTGCGTAACTCACAAACATCTTATCAACAATAATTTCGTTAATGTCCGTCGGCGCATCCTTGTTAGTAAGGCGAGCTTCTTTTCTTGTTTCTTCAATGATTTCAAACGTCAAACTAACACCGACATCAGCTTCGATAAGAATCTCTGTGAGTTCCTCAAAATAAGCTTCATTCACTTTTTGATACCGATTAGAAAGTAATTTTAAACGATTAGCAAAATTATGCCGTGACTTTGCTAAACCGGCAACATATTTATCTTTTGGTGCTTGTGATTTGCCCCCGAATTTATCTTTTAAAAACTTTATTAGCCCCATTATTAGCTAGCCTTTTTTTGTAGTGCTTCTTTTGCCGCCATTTGTTCGGCTTGTTGTTTTGTTTTGCCGCTTCCATGACCGAGTACAAGTTCATTAAATCGCACCTCAACAGTAAAGAGGCGATCGTGGGCCGGACCTTCTGTTTTGGCCAATACATATTCAACGGCTTGTTGCTCTTCGGCTTGCATCGCTTCCTGTAATTGGCTTTTGTAATCCGTTAATGTTTCGACATCAATGTTTTTCACAGAATCAGTAAAAATACTTTCCAAGAGTTCAATTGTAAATGCTAATCCTTGATCAAGATATACTGCACCAAAAAAGGCCTCAAATACATCTTCTAAAATACGGTCACTAATCGCGAGATTAACACTACCAAGCGAATGACCAACTCGGACATAGTGATCAAATTGATATTTACGCGCCAAATAAGCGAGATTTTTGCTTTGAACAAGTTTTGAACGTGTTTTTGTCATTAATCCTGGACTCATGGTCGGATGAAAACGATAAGTAAGTTCGGCGACCACAAAACCAATAACAGCATCACCCATAAACTCTAAACGCTCATAATCGTGATGAATGGTATTAGCGTCATTGTTAAATGAAGAATGCGTAAATGCGAGTTGATAGGCAGTTTCATTATTTGTGTTGATTTGAAACCTTGCCAGTAAATGTTGTAGATTAGGCATCTTGTTTAAACCCTTCAATCATTAGTGCGACAACGTTTTTCTCAGCCATTTTATATCCGACTTCAATCGCTGACATAAATCCATAAGCATCGCTATTCCCGTGAGCCTTAATCGCTACACCATTAATACCTAATAGCATCGCTCCGCCAGTGGATTTATAATCCATTGTTTCCCGCATCTCTTTGAACCCTTTGTTAGCAAAAATATAACCGATTTTAGAAAAAACATTACGTTTGAATGCCTTTTTAATCATTTCGGACATCATTTTGGCGATGCCTTCCGTTGTTTTAAGAAAAATATTGCCCGCAAATCCGCCTGTGACCAAGACATCAACTTGACCTTCCAATGCTTCGCGGCCTTCAATATTTCCCATAAATTGAGGAAAGTTTGTTTCACGTAAAATATGGTTAGCTTCCTTTATTTCTGGGGTACCTTTTTCGTCTTCAGCACCATTTGCTAATAAATATGTTTTTGGTTCATCAACACCAAAAACTTTTTGTGCATAGATGCGGCCCATTTTGGCAAATTGAACAATTTGTGATGATGTGTTTTCGTTCGAAGCACCTATATCAAGCACGGCAACTTTTTTACCTTTGATTTTTGTTGGAAATGGAGCAATAATTGCTGCCCGCTCCACACCCGGAATTAGTTTTAATTTAATCGTTAAAGCAGTTAGAAAACCACCAGTTGATCCGGCGCCAACAATCGCATCGGCTTTTTCATTAATCATTGTCGTAATCGAGGTCATGACTGAAGAGTTCTTCGCGCGTAAAACGTCCATGGCTCCAGCTGTCATTGGTAATACTTCTGGGGCATCAATGATATAAGCAACACCATTTAATGGTTGAAGTTCACTTGCCCGACCAACACAAAAAAGTTCAACATCTGGATGATTTTTATGAAAAGCCAAAACGCCAGCGACTGTTGCTACACTACCTTGATCGGCGCCCATCATATCTATAACAATTTTCATAAATGTTACCTCGTGTTTGTGTATATTTTACCATAAGAAAAGGGTGATAAAAAGATAAAGGCCCTTCGGGACCTTCTAAACTTTATGGATGATTATATTTATGCTTCACTACTTTTTTTGCTGAAACTATAGAAAAGGAAACCAAACAATATAAAGCCCGCAATTATAATAATATAATTTTCAAATTCAGCCGTAAAATAATCATTTGGCGTTTGTCTTGCGTTTAATATATTCCCTGCCCCATCATCGATAAACGCCACTAAAGAATACTTATTAATCAAGTACTCATATCTTGCTTTTGCCGCCAGTATATATTCATTGGTCGAATTATAATAAAATGCATACTTAGTTTCCGCGCTCATATAGGAATATTCTACTTGCAAATAACTCCAAGGCGAATCTCCGCCATTGAGCACACTGCAATAGGGCGCAGTTTCATCAAGAAGAAAATGAGCATAGGCAAGCGCTTGATCCAGGTGATATTTTTCAGAATCTATGCTTGTACCAATGAATGTGTGTAATCCAATATCGCTTGTGGTATCATTTGCGTATACTTCCCACTCACTCCAAGTAAACACCGTATTTGGCTCACTAACAGTTTCTGTTCTACGTAATGTTTTATCAACAGTTGAACCTGCTCCATTACTCGCTGTTCCAGTCCATGCCGAACCTGGATCACTACCAATCACACCAATTAAATCAATTAAGATATCATTTTTATATAAACCAATCGCGTCATCACCGTTAAAGTTAGTAACGCCACTTGTGATATCTGATTGTGATGTTATGTCCACCAAATCAGCACTGCTATAACTAATTACATAAACATCATTATTTTGAATGTTTCCAGTTAAATTTAGCGTTGTTACTGGAGAAGTCGCTCCATTTGAAAATAAATGTACTGAATAACTCGTTAATGATTTCTCTTCACCTGTACCATTATAGATTTCAAGCGCTTTGTTATAACTACTACCCTCAATATATTCCGAAAAAAATAAATCATTTGTTGTTGCAATGGGTTGGCTTGCGTTTAAATTAGTCACAGTTAATGTAAACGATGTCGATAATGATTTATGTGTAACATTAATTAAATTCGCACCAAGATTTTTTGTATCATAAACACCAAAAGACAAATCAGCATTGGCCACATTTTCAGTAAATGTCCCATTTGCTGTTGTATATGAAAAACTACCGCTAATGATTGAATTATCAAATTCAGCGTTGTAAGCAATTGTTGCATTCGCTGGTGACAATGTTAAATTTTCTTTTGCGCCAACAAAAACATTAAAAGTTGTTGTTAGAGCGTCGACTGTGACAGTAACAACATTAACACCAACAGTATTCAAAACAAGTGACGAACTGCCATTGATTGTTAGTGTATAATTCGCTACCGTAACTATGTTGTTATCGCTCTGCGTGCCAGTTATTACCAATCCAGTTGGGTCTAATGTCGCACCAACATAATAATCGACTTTACTTGGATTATTAGTTACACTAATACTTACTAAATCAGTTGGATCTACTACGCCTAGACCAACTGATGATGATTCAGGGGCAACTGATGCTCCACTACCAGAATAACTAGTATCATATGCGATGCGCGCCCATTCTGGATGATCAATAAACGGATTGCGATTTAATTGATAGTTATTAAAGATTAGATTATTTCGGCGAATTTCATATTCATCAACTGGATCAAGTTCGTTCCATAAAAGCAACGTTTCTAAATCACCCGCTAAGCCGGATTGTGTATTAGATGCGACGATTGCGCTTGGTGAACCATTAACTAATTCAAGTTTGGGATGTAAGACA
>JAQWCH010000008.1 GCA_028705995.1 Bacilli bacterium
TATTCTTTACGCCGATTGATAGGTTTGGATGTATTAGTTAAAGTGTTGGATGAAAATACGATAATTTTATATGAGTGCTAAGGATGAAAACAAGTTTAACATCGCATTTTTATGTGATTGTTATCAGTAGGTAAGTATGTCCAATGACAAATTAAATCCATCATCTATTGAACCAACGCCAATTGAACCAACACCAATTTAACCAACAACAATTGAACCAACACCAATCGATTCTACAAATATTCAGCCGACGGAGATTAAATCCGGAAAATTTCACAAAGCCTTTTCAATGAAGACCATATATAGCAATTTTGGATTAGCGCTGCTGGGATCGGTACTTATTGGACTCGGATTTGGTTTACAGATTACCAACGCTTGGATAGGTGGTATCCTCGGTCTAGTAATTGTGTCTTTTGCGATTGGCGGATTAATTCAAGAAATTCTTAAACTTCCAATTAGTCCAGAATTTATTGCTAGTTTAAACAGCAAATTAGCGCCTAATCAATCGCCAATCGATATTCAAAAAATCAATCCATTTCGTAAAATCATCTATCGTCTTCAATCGGCAAAAGGGAGTGTTCGCGTTATTCCTCCTGTAGCAGTTGGTGTTAGCGTTGTCGCGGCTATAATTTCGTTGAGCACAAGTTTAGGAAGCGGCATTGCTTTATTCAATACTTCAATTACGGGACGTTGGGAACACGAAATTGGTTCAATACCCGGTGATTCAACCTTTGTGACTAATGTTACAATGTGGGCCTTATCGGGTGAAGAAGATGGCATGATTTACATGAATGTTGTCGAAGATGGGACTTTTACAATTGAATATGAAACCACAATTGTATCTTATGGAGAATGGCATCAAGAAGATAATGAATATAAATTTCTCCATCATGATCCAGAAGAAGTGTTAGCCCCGCTTTGGGAAAATTATCGCATTCGTGGTAATCATCTTTATGTCTATGGTGGTCAATATAATTATTTTGTAAAAGTGTAAATTTGTTCTTTGTATAGTTTTCGACGACTTGTGCCCACAATATACTTCTTATTAGGGGCGGTTATTTTCGTGCTAACTCATCTAAATGGTTTTTAAAATTTAGCGTTCTTTTTTTTATAGTTAAATTAACTTATTTATTTGCTTTATTTTTTTTGTAGAGTGTAAATATGCATTGATTTAGAAAACATTAAACAATTACAAAATAGCAAAAAAACGGTATTGGTTTATACAAATTGTTAATTGTATAATTTATTTTCACTTCTTCCGCCGACAATGTCATTTAAAACTTTAATTAAATAAACTACTCGTTTTTCGTTTATAAGTTAAAATTTACGATGTAATAAAAAAAAGCACGCGGGATTTGATGGGGTTATTAATTGTTGCTCTTTTCTATTATTTGTTCATTTGCTAATATACATGTAGTAAGTAAACAAAGTTTAAATAGCGGGGGTATATCATGAAAAACATTGAAAACTATCGAGATCGTTGCATCGCCCTACTTGAGGATCGCGGAGTGACAATTTATGATATTGCCGATGCTGCGCGTTTTCTTCAAGCAGATTATCATAAAGGCTTAAAAGCTGAAGAATTTTTTGAATCAATTATGTCCGTTTTAGATAAACGTGAAGTTCAATTCGCGATTATGACTGCTATCGAACTTGATCGGCAAGCGGAAAATGGGACGATGATTGATAAAGAACTTGAAGACGTTTTAAGACGTGATGAAGGTTTGTACGGGGTTGATGAAGTCAATGCTTATGGCATTTGCAATTTATATGGTTCGATTAGTCTCACAAATTTTGGCTTTATTGATAAGAAAAAATATGGCATTATTGCTAAACTAAATGAAGAAGGCAAAGATGGTGTTCATTGTCATACCTTTTTAGATGATATTGTAGGAGCGATTGCTGCTTCCGCTGCTGGACGGTTTGCCCATTCACGGTTACGTAGCAAACGGGAAGAAGTATGAATATAATTTTGCTTGATGTAACCAAATTTGGCGATTTCACTTTTTGGATTGATTTTTCGCTATCGTTAATAATTATCGTTTTATTTGTTTTTTTCATGTGGCGGTTTTTGCAACGCGTTCTTGCCCGTGTGCTTTATGTTGGTGGATTTACCACTGTGTTGATTGCACGGATTTTTGATTTAGAAACAGTCTCACAAGTTGTCTTAACAATGTTGATTATTATTAGTATTGCTTTTGTGATTACTAACATTGGTGATTTTCGACCAATTACTGCGAATCCTTTAAAAGGTAAAGGTGGCTTTTTAGGGCTATGGCCAAGCAAAGACCGTGTGCGCAAAATCTATGATAAAAATGAATTTTATCACCAAGTTCAATTAGCAGTTGAAAGTTTATCTAAGTCCAAAACCGGTGCTTTATTAACATTTGAAAAGAAATCACAATTGAGTGATATCATTAAAAATGGGACAGTAATTAATGCTCCGCTCACAAGTGAATTAATCACGACAATTTTTTATCCAGGCACAAGACTACATGACGGTGCAGTTGTTATTCGCGATAATAACATTATCGCTGCCAGTGTTTACTATACTGCAACAACAAAACCATTAAATGGAAAGTATGGTTCGCGGCATCGCGCCGCAATCGGTATTAGTGAAATCACTGATTCAGTGACGATTGTCGTCAGTGAAGAAACTGGACGCGTGTCAATTGCGTACAATGGCGATTTAATCCCGACCAATCCGGATAATTTCGATCGAGTTTTCCGCGAATATATGGAAGAAATGGATGAGAAGATTGTTTCTTAATTATTGAATGAACTAAGGGGAATATTATATGGCAAACAAATATTTTGGTACGGATGGCGTTCGTGGACCAGTTAATCGCGTTCTCACTGTTAATCTTGCTTACCGAATTGGTCGCTATATCGGTCAAAAGAAAAACGGTCAATCTGTCAAGGTTTTGATTGGACGTGACACACGGGCTAGTGGTGAATTGTTATTACATGCCCTGGCGACCGGTATCGTTACGAGTGGCGGATTAATCTATGATGTTGATGTCACAACAACACCAAGCATTTCTTATTTAGTCGTTAAACATCAGTTTGATTACGGAATTATGATTTCCGCTTCCCATAACCCGTATTACGACAATGGGATTAAACTTTTTAATCGTGAAGGCGAAAAAATCGAAGCAGAGTTGGAACTGGCGATTGAAGAATACATCGATGCGACTAATGATTATTTGCCATTAGCATATGATAAAGAAATTGGGCGGTATATTTTTGCAAAATATTTGCTTGAAGATTACATCTCCTTTTTAGGAATGATGGGTAGCGAGATTAGTGGTTTAAAAGTGCTTGCCGATTTAGCAAACGGATCAGCAACCGCCATAGCACCTCGCTTATTTGATAAACTTGATTGCCAAGTCGAATTTATAAACAATCATCCGAATGGCATCAATATTAATGATCACTGTGGATCAACGCATCTTGAAGGCTTAATTGAAAAAATGAAATCGGGTGCATACGATATTGGTTTAGCATTTGATGGCGATGCTGACCGCTTATTAATTGTTGATAATCAAGGGAATATTGTTGATGGTGACGCGATTATCTACATCAAAGCCAAAAACTATAAACACCGCGGAAAACTTCATCATAACGCTGTTGTTTTAACGGTCATGAGTAACTTTGGTGCGAAAAAAGCTTTAAAAGAAGCGGGCATTGATGTTATTGAAGTCCAAGTAGGCGATAAATATGTGCAAGCCAAAATGAAAGAAAATGACTATTCACTTGGCGGAGAGCAAAGTGGTCATGTGATATTCCTTGATGAATTGAATACCGGTGATGGTCTTATCACGGCGCTTAAAGTACTTAAAACCATGCATTTTGAGGGCAAGACACTTCAGGAATTATTAGTTGGTTTTCAAGAATATCCGCAAGTGTTAAAAAACCTTAAAGTAATTAATAAAGACGCTGTGATGAATCATGATGGTCTTAGTGAGTTAATTAAAACTGAACAAGAATTACTTAATGATGAAGGTCGCATCCTCGTGCGTCCAAGTGGAACCGAACAGTTAATCCGCGTAATGGCGGAAGCACCGACCAGTGAACGCGCTCATCAAATTGTTGATAAAATTGTTGACTATATTACCGAGCTCAACTTCTAAAAAAACACCCACCAATGCATTATTGGTGGGTTTCTATATTTTCAATTTTTATTCCGTATTTTTTTAATGATTCGGCAAGTTCATCAATTTTAATTTTTTTGTTTTTCATTAACAAATCATCAACAAAGAGCATTAAATTGTGTCCGGCATAATGATAAGCTTTAACATCATCAATAACGTATGTTACGCGGAAAAGTTGATCGCGGAAAACAATATCATTAATATGTAAACCACTTTTATACATGCCGACACGGCGGCCGTAAAGCGGATGGAAATAATAATACCCTGGTTGATAGACACCTTTATAAACACCCATTTCTTCGATAATGCCGATATAACCACGATGAATATGGATAAATCCGGTTAGAAAAAACAAAATAATACCAATTAAAATAATAGCGAGTAGAATTACCCAGAACCAAAATGTCTCGAGGATTGAATCAACAAAAATTAATTGATAGTTTTTCATATCAAGATATTACGTAATTTTGATTGAGAATGCAATTTATACAACCGGGCGGTAATAAATTAGATATAATAAATGAGGTATTATTTATGGAACAAAAACACTTTTACGATTTTCTAATTGAGATTGCTTCAATTGCTAAAATTGGTTTGCTTTTCTCACATGACCCCTATGCACTTAGTAATTATCAACAAATCAGCCAACGAGCAAATGAAATGTTAGAAAAATTTCAAGCAGTTGATTTCGCTAAAAACGAGTTCTTTACTCGTGATATTTATCCAACGCCGAATGTTTCGGTTCGCACTGTTGTCTTTAACGCTAAAGGTGAAGTTTTACTTGTCCAAGAAGCAATCGACCATGCTTACTCTTTGCCGGGCGGATGGTGTGACTTATATGATTCGCCGGAAGAAGCAGCGCGCAAAGAATGTCTACAAGAAGCGGGCGCAAATATTCAAATAAAGCATTTGGTTGGTGTGTTTAATCGAACGCCCTTCAAATCACCTGTTTCTGTTCCAGAATATGTTATTGTTTTTTCCGCAGAAGTGTTAGAAACGTTATCTGATCACGAATATGAAACAATCAACGCTGCATTTTTTCCAATTGATGAGCTACCGATTTTATCTAAAAAAGTTTCCCGCGCGGAAGTTCTGCGGATGATTTATGCAGCGAAAAACCACGAGGTAATATTTGATTAACATGAATACAAAAAAATGGTGGCAAACCGCGATTGGTTATGAGATATATCCCCAATCTTTTTTTGATAGTAATGATGATGGCTGGGGCGACTTACAAGGTATTATTCAAAAACTTGATTATTTGCATGATTTAGGTGTTAATCTGCTATGGATTTGCCCGTTTTTACAATCACCAATGGACGACAATGGCTATGATGTCAGCAATCATTTCCAAGTTGATCCGCACTTTGGGAAAAATGAAGATTTGAAAATGCTTATCGATCAAGCACATCAGCGCGATATCAAGATAGTGATGGACTTTGTGCTCAACCACACAAGTGATGAACATCCATGGTTTAAAATAGCAATAAATAATCCTTTATCACAGGAGCATGAATATTATATCTGGCAAAAACCACGTGGATTTATTAATGGTGTTCCCCAACCACCAAATAATTGGCGCGGTTTCTTCTCTGATTCTGCCTGGGCATACGTTACACAGAATAAAGAATATTACATGAAAATTTTTTCTAAGAAGATGCCGGATTTAAATTGGGAAAACCCGCGACTTCGTGAAGAAATTTATCAAATTGCCCGTTATTATCTTGATTTAGGTATTGATGGCTTTCGCGTTGATGCAATTGCCCATCTTGCGCGTGACTTGTCATTTGCTAATTCAACGCAAAACCTCGATAGTGATGGATTGACATTAGATGTGGGTAAGTTTTCTAATCGCGACCGCTTATTTGATTACTTACATGAATTCAAAGAAAAGGTACTTATAAAATACCCACATGTAATGACAATTGGTGAAGTTGGTGGTAACTCATCGACCGCAACAGCATTACGTTATGCAAGTCGCACATTTGGGGCGATTAATATGGTCTTTAACTTTGATACATGTTGGGAAAATGGTGCTTATGGATCTGACCATTTGCCTGATGAAATGATCAAAACAAATCTAGTGAACATGAAACACATTTTTAAGCGCTGGTACGATGATTGCCATCTCGAGGCGGATATGCCGCTATATTGGGTCAATCATGATCATCCACGTGTCCTTAGTCAATATGGTGATATTAATTATCGTAAAGAGTCAGCAAAAATGCTGATTTCAGTTTTGCTTTTCATGTATGGCACGCCATTTATTTATAATGGTGATGAAATTGGAATGAGTAACCTGACAACCAATGATTTAACACCTTTTATGCAAGACGTAAGTGCGCGTAACTATATATACCATGCGCGCATGAGCGGTAAAGATGATGCCATCATCGCGCGGTTTTTAAAGCGAACTTCACGCATTAATGCACGCACCCCGATGCAATGGGATAACACGCCTTTTGCCGGTTTTAGTAAACACCAACCAGTAATACCCGCAAATAGCAATTATCCCGAAGTTAATGTTGCTAACGAATTACTTGATGAAGATTCGATTCTTAATTATTATCGCCAAGCGATAAAGCTTAGAAAGAGTGCCTCTATTAGTAAATTAGTGCTTGATGGACCTTTCGTAATTATCGATATGGATCATCCAGATGTTTTCTTTTACCGTCATTGTCACGAACAACAGCAATTATTCGTCATTGCAAATTTTCGTGATAAAGTTATTGAGTATCAACACCAAGAAATAACAAAATTTGCTGAGTTGCTTCTTCATAACTATAAAGATGTAGAACGTGTCGATGATAAAATGACTTTAAAACCTTTTGAATGTTGTGTTTTTTTAAATAATAGCGGAGGTAAATAATGGACAAATACTACTTTATTAAAACTACACGACCGATAAACTTTGGCTCGCTTTCGGATTTATTTAGTAATCATCTCGGTCATCAAATAAAAATTATTGAGCTAAATTCACAGGCCGGTTATTTTTTGGCATCAAGTGATTTAGCAGTTGATTTATATTCATTTTTATCGCTAATAAGTAGTGATTACAATACAAGTTTATTAGTTTTTGTGAGTCCAAAAAATGATGCAATTGCTCATTTATTCCTTGCGGAGACGCCAATTAATCAACCAGGTTTATATCATCTTTCCGAACTGCTATTAGCGGCTATTGTTAATCACAACGAGAAAATTACCGTTGCCGTTAGTAAAGCGTTTAAAGACTTGCCTTATCAGCTGTTTCAAACAGCGGACATCTATATTCAGTGTGGACTCAATGGCCAATTAGCTTCACAAAAACTCTATTTACATCGCAACACATTTAATTACCGTTTGAATCAGTTTGTTGAACTGACAGGCATTGATATTCGAGAGTATTGGAATGCTCAATACTTTGCCCTAATTAGAAAAACACTCCGCAATAAGTAAATTTGTGCACTGTGCACAAGTCAACTTTTATAAACTATGATATATTTTAAGCATAGTCGAGAAAAGGAGCACATAATATTTATGGCAGAAGTCATTCTAGCTGGCGTTGGTAAACGCTACGAAGGTAACGATAGAAATTCAGTTACCGATTTCAATATTACAATTGCAGATAAAGAATTTATTGTCTTTGTCGGCCCCTCTGGTTGTGGAAAATCCACGACATTGCGGATGATTGCTGGTCTTGAAGATATCACAGAAGGTGAACTAATTATCGATGGAAAAGTTTGTAATGAAGTTCCACCAAAAGATCGTGGCATCGCGATGGTTTTCCAATCATATGCTTTGTATCCACATATGTCAGTTTACGATAATATGGCCTTTGGTTTAAAAATTCAACATTTGCCAAAAGTTGAAATTGATCAGCGCGTTCGCGAAGCGGCCCGCATTTTGGAAATTACTGAATTCTTACAACGTAAACCAAAAGCATTATCCGGTGGTCAACGTCAACGGGTCGCCCTTGGTCGGGCGATTGTCCGTCATGCATCTGTTGTTTTAATGGATGAACCATTATCTAACCTTGATGCGAAACTGCGTGTTCAAATGCGTTCAGAAATAATTCGTTTACATGAACAAATGAATGCAACAACAATCTATGTTACGCATGACCAAACAGAAGCGATGACGATGGCAACTAGAATTGTTGTCATGAAAGATGGCTTTATTCAACAAATTGGTTCGCCAATTGAAATCTACCATCAACCACGAAACGTGTTTGTTGCCGGCTTTATTGGTTCGCCAGCGATGAATTTCTTAACAGCGGAAATTCGTGGCAAAGAAATGGCAATCATGCACAATGAAATTCATACTGTGAAAAAAGATTTAGCTGAATTAATTCGTGTTGATGGCACAAAAGTAATTATTCCTGGTGAAGAAGATCGAATTGAACTGAGCAAAGAAGAAATTGAAGAACTCGCAAAAGTTGAAGATAAATCGGACTTAGTGAGACATTTACCTGCTTCCGTGCTAGAAAAATTGCCAACCCAAAACCTTGATGAGATTGTGATTTCCGTTGGTTTTGGTGGTAAAAATAATTTGCCGAAGCATATTGATTATGTACTGCTCGAAACAATTCACGTTGAAAAAGATAAAGCCAGCAAAGTTGCTGTCAAAGATAATGTTGTCTATGTCCCATTAGATGAAAAAGTTGTGAAAATTCCAGCAGAATTTGTTAAAGCTTTAGCCCCATATGATGGCAAAATGGTTATCTTTGGTGTTCGGCCAGAAGATGTCCATCATGAAGCCGATGGCGAATCAGCAAAACTGTTCCCGGACGCTTTGTTTGAAATGGATGTTGATGTCGCGGAATTACTTGGTCATGAATACATTCTTCACGGAAAATATTCTGGTCAAACCATTATCTCCAAAGTACCAGTTGTTGGTAACAAAGACATTCACATCGGTGATAAAGTTCGCTTAGCCCTTGATTTACGGAAAGCACATTTCTTCAAAATCGATACGCCTGAAGAAAAAGAAGCAATCTTAATGTCTGATTGGGGTCTTTGCATTATTTAATTTTCGCTCATTTAAATTTTCTTAATTCTAAAAATATTAAGTGTTGAATCTAAGGCTGGTTTACAATGACTAGCCTTTTTTCATAGGTAAAAGTTATCTCTTTTTTAGAATCATACAAAATATATTGCTTGTCTATTTTAAAACGTTAAGTAAAAACACTATTTTTTGAGTGATAAACCACAAAAACGCAACATGCAAACGCTTACATTTTGCTTTACTCAAAAAAAATAAGTCGTTATAATATGCTTATCTTAAATAATGATTACGAGCCGGAAATATTTTGGGTGAAAATGATCAACTTAAAGTTATCGATATCTAACCCAATATGTTCTGCGCGTATTAATTAATTGAAAGGAGCGTAATTTATGTTTAAGAAATCCAAATTTGTTTTCGTTGCTCTAGCTGGCCTTCTACTTGCTGGCTGTGGCGGCAGCGAAGTGACCACGAGCGGCACAGGTTCTGAAGATGCAACCAACAAACGTATTAGTCTTACCGTTTGGTCCTCTTTAGAAGATCTCACTTTGCAAGAAGAGCTTGCTGCAGAATTTGCTGAAGACTATGCCTATGATCCGGAAACTAATACCAACTACGAATTCAAATTCTATTTTGGTGATGTTTTTGTTGATGCACAAAAATTAATCACACAAGACATTACGACTGCTGCTGACGTTTTCGTTTTACCAGATGACCAAATTCAAGTTTTAAAAACCGCTGGTGCTTTAGCGCCATTTAGAGGTGCTTTTGCTGATGACATTAAGGAAAATTATGTGGCCTCAGCTGTTTCATCCGCAACCCTTGATGGTGAAATTTATGGTTATCCATACACCGCCGATAATGGCTATTTCCTCTATTACAATTCCAATTATTTGACGGCTGAAGATGTTGCTTCAATGGATGCGATGATGACCAAACTTGATTCCATCGACAAGAAATTCGTCATGAATCTTAAGGATGGTTGGTATCTACCTTCATTCTTCTCATCAACCGGCACATTAACTTATGATACCGTTACAAAAATTCAAGTTTGTGACTACGATAACGCTGAAGGTATGAACAATGCCCGTGGCTTCAATAAGTTAGTCGTTGATCATCTCGTTGGTTCTGAATCGATTCTCTCCAGTGGATTAACTGGTGAAATCGCTGGTTTCCAAACTAAAGATGAATCTGGCAATCCAGTTGAGCCAACCATCGTCGCTGGTGTCTCCGGCACATGGGATGCCGCTGCTCTTAAAGTTGCGATGGGTGATGGCTATGCTGCCGCTAAATTACCAACCTTCACACCAATTGATGAGGCAGGTGCTGCCTTAGAACAACGGCAAATGGGTTCATTTGCTGGTGCAAAAATCATGGCTGTTAAAATTCAAGAAGATGCTGAAAAGTTATTCTTTGCGCAATTACTTGCTCAATATATGAACTCTGCTGATGCTCAAGTTCGGCGCTATATCGACCGTAACTATGGTCCGGCCAACTTAGCTTCTTTAGAATCTGAAGAAGTCCAAGCCGATCTCGCTTTACAAGCGCTCGCCGCCCAAGCTCCGTTTGCGATGGTTCAATCCCGCGCAGTCGGTGGTACATTCTGGGATCCAATGGCCGCCTTTGGTACAGCTGTTGTCGAACAAGACTTTGGTGTTGACGGAACATTAGCGACCGCTTTACAAGAAGCAGTTGCTGCAATTGTTGGCTAATTTATAATTTTTGTAACTGGGGTGGCTTTTAAACTTCCACCCCAGTTTTATCGTTTCAATTTGATCGAGGAGAAAGAAATATGAAACACTCCGATACGCAAAGAATGAAGTTTTTTCCTTGGCTCGGAACAACCATTCTCGATAGTATTATCAAATTCGGGAAATGGCTTTTTAATTTTTTGATGCTTTTCGTTAAGGCTTTTATAAATATATTTATTTACGCCTATAAGGGCATTATTTACATAGCTAAAGCGATTGGAAAATTATTTAAAAACTATGTCACAAGGTTTATTCAAGGTGATTATAAAACGCGCTTATCCTATTTGTTTATGGGAAGTGGCCATATCTTTAACGGCCAAGTGGTTAAAGGTATCGCCTACTTTGTTATTCAAGTACTTTTCATTGTTTTTATGCTTCTGCCTAAAGGCGGTATTTATTGGCTTGATGAAATGAATATCTTTGGTAGTGGTTCACCCGATGGAATAGCTTGGATTGGTGATACACCATATCGCTATTTATATACAACAATTTATCAATTCGGTATTCCGTTCTCGACCCGTGTCACGGGCGGAAACGCATCAAATTCAGTTATTGTGATGCTTTATGGTTTAGCGACAATCATTCTTACGGTCGCTTTTACTGCTGTTTACATCAGCAACGTAAATGGAGCTTGGAAATTACAAAATTTGAATAAAGAAGGGAAACACATCGCGACCTTCAAAGAAGATGTGCGTTCACTACTCAATGAAAAATTTCATGTCACAGTTTTGAGTTTGCCTTCAGTGACTGTTTTTGCTTTTACCATTTTACCTTTGATATTCATGATTCTTCTTGCATTCACTAACTATGATGGTGATCATATTTATCCGCGCTATCGGTTTGCGTGGACGGGACTTGACACCTTTATCAAACTATTTTCAACCGAAACTGGTTGGGGTGGTGCGATGCAATCAATCTTTTCTTGGACAATTGTTTGGGCAATCTTTGCTACCTTTTCAAACTATATTGGTGGAATGATTCTTGCTCTATTAATTAATAAGAAAGGCATTAAACTTAAAAAACTTTGGCGGACATTATTCGTTATATCGATTGCGATTCCACAATTTATTACCCTATTAATTGTTTCAAAACTTCTTGCTCCTGATGGAGCGATGTTAAACTTTTTGAAAGATATCGGTTTAATCGATAATGCTACTACTAATATCTTTGGGAAAGTCAACTCGGCTCGGATATCCGTAATCTTGATTAATATGTGGATTGGTGTGCCCTATACAATGCTTATTACATCTGGCATTTTGATGAATATTCCCGAAGATCTTTACGAATCAGCAAAAATTGATGGAGTCAGTGCTTGGACGCAATTTTGGAGTATCACACTCCCCTATATGCTCTTTGTTACAGGGCCTTATTTAATTACGCAATTTATCGGAAACATCAATAACTTTAATGTTATCTTCTTCCTGACGGGAGGGGGACCAGATGTCAACGTTGCTGGTATTAACTACGGTAAAACTGACCTTCTTGTTACTTGGCTTTATGATTTAACGGTTGGTGGTACCGATAAGGAATATGCGATGGGATCTGCGATTGGTATTATTGTCTTCTTAGTTAGCGCCTTTATTTCCATCGTATTCTACGGACAAACTAGTGCAGCGAAAGATGAGGAACAGTTCCAATGATTAATGAAAAAAATACTGAAAACTTTGCTCCAGAAGCTGAAGAAAAAATTGTCCCAATCCATGTTGCTCGCAAGCCACGTGGTTTTAACAACATGGTGTTTCGGCGTAACTTCGTCAATGTATTTATTTATATTCTTTTAGCTTTATTATCGTTCATTTGGGTGTTCCCCGTCCTTTATCTTGTTTTTCAATCCTTCCGTGCGCCAGTTTGGAGTCCCGAACTTAATCGTTGGACCGGCGGATTAAAGCCAATTACAAATGCCGAAGGTTTTACACCAATTAATTATTTCGTGCCCCTTAACTGGTCAATTCAAAACTATATTAACTTGTTTACTGACCCACTTTATCCATATGGGCGCTGGTTCTTAAATACATTAACAGTGGCGATTGTTTGCGCGGTTATTTCGACAATTATTGTGTTACTAACATCGTTTGCCTTTTCACGCTTACGCTTTAAAGGGCGTCAATCATTAATGAAATTCATTATGGTGCTCGGTATGTTCCCCGGCTTCATGTCGATGATTGCTATTTATTACATTTTAAAAGGGATTAATCTAATTGGTAATCCAAATGAGACACCCGCTGCCAACTACCTAGTTGCTTTAGTACTTGTCTATACTGGTGGTGCTGCGATGGGATACTTTGTTTCCAAAGGCTACTTTGATACGATTTCGCGTTCAATTGATGAAGCTGCGGCAATTGATGGTGCAAATAAAGCACAAATTTTCTGGCATATTACTTTGCCTCTATCAAAACCAATTGTTATTTATACAGCGTTAACATCATTTATGGGACCATGGGGCGATTATATCTTCGCTTCAGTTATTGTTGGAACAAAACGTGATGCTGCTAGTGTCGCGATGGGCTTATATTCTTATATCGATAACCTCGGTGAATTGGAATATTACTTTACGCGTTTCTGCGCAGGTGCAGTCGTCATTGCTGTCCCGATTACAATTCTTTATATTTTCATGCAACGCTACTATGTTTCCGGGATTACCGGTGGCGCCGTTAAAGGTTAAATATGCGCTTTTCTCAATTTAAAAAACTTGGTCTACTTGGGATGGCAATTGCCATCCTTTCTGGCTGTGTACCAACAGCAAGTGATATTTCGTTATCGGAAAATCCAACATCGAGTGAAGAACCATTTATTAATAATCTCAATGGCGGTGTCTATTACGAAATCTTTGTGCGCGCTTTTGCTGATAGCGACAATGATGATGTTGGTGATTTTAATGGTATTACTGGAAAACTTGAATATTTACAAGATATGGGCTTTAGCGATTTATGGCTGATGCCAATAAATCCATCGCCATCGTATCACGGCTATGATGTAATAGATTATCAAGCCGTCAATAGCGATTACGGTACCATGGCTGATTTTGAAAATTTAGTACTCGAAGCAAAAAATCATAATATCAATATTATTATCGACTGGGTTTTGAATCACACTTCTAGTGCGCACCCTTGGTTTCTTGCTTCAGCCGAACAAGTGACCAGTGGCCGTGCACTTAATCCCGGAGAAACTGATTATCGCGATTATTATAATTGGATTTATGGCGAAAAGCCGGCATATTATACCGAATACCAAAGCACTAATTGGTTTTATGAAGAAAATTTCCAGGGCGGGGGGATGCCGGACCTTAATCTTGAAAATCAAGAAGTAGTTGATCTTTTATTTGAATCGGCCGCTTTTTGGCTCGAAAAAGGCGTAAATGGTTTCCGACTTGACGCAGTTAAATATTGCTTTGAGAATACGGAAAAAGACGTTGCCTTCCTTGGCGCCTTTAAAGATTACGTAAAAGCGATTAACCCCGACGCATTTATCGTTGCTGAAGACTGGTCGCCAGAAGCACATATGCTTGCTTATTATACAAGTGGAATTGATGCTTTTTTTGCCTTTGACGGAAGTTTACCCGACGGTAAAATTGCCTATTCCGTCATCAATGGTTATGGGCAAAATTTAGCCTCATATATCACGAGTCTTTATGAAAAAATTAAACAGAAAAATTCCAATGGGTATGTTTCATTATTTTTAAGTAATCACGATCAAAATCGAATCGGTGGCATGCAACCGGTTGGTTCGACGCTAGGTTTAAATTATGCGAAAGCCATGGCCTCGAGTTATCTATTAAGTCCTGGTCATCCTTTTGTCTATTATGGGGAAGAAATATCATTACGCGGTTCGGGTAGTGATCAGAATAAACGGCTCCCAATGCTTTGGGGACGTGGTGATAATCGAGTTTATGAAACCGCTCCAGTTGAAGGATCAAATTATCCATTAGATGCTCAGGTACGGGTTGGCGCCTTTGATGCGCTCGAAGACCCATGGTCATTAACGAGCCATTACCGTAATGTGCTTCGCATGCGGAATAAATATCAAATATTTTCAGATGGTGTGCCGAATGTGCTCCCTTTAGAAAACACGCATCTTATGGGACTCACATTTACCCATCAAGATAGTGAACTATTTCCAAATACGGTTCATGTAATTCATAACTTTTATGATTTAGCAATTAAATTCACAACCGATTATCAAGTTGTTGATGAAATTCGTGCGAACGATACAACACCAGTCACGATTGGTGTGACTGGCGAAGTTACAATCGCCCCGTATTCAACCTTGATACTTCAATCATAAGTAGAGGACAAAAACTATGCGCAGTGCGGGAGTTTTACAAGCAATATCTTCATTACCAAGTCGTTATGGCGTTGGTGATTTTGGACGCTCAGCCTATCAATTCATCGATTTACTTGCCGATGGTCACGTCCATATTTGGCAACTTTTACCAATTAATCCAGTTGGTTATGGTAATTCACCTTATCAACCATATTCTTCAAAAGCAATTGATGAAATCTACATTTCAATCGAACTTTTGCAAAAAGAACGCTTACTTCCATTAAGAATAAACACCTATCATCGCGATGCAACTCATGTTGATTTTGATGGCGCGCGGCAATATAAAATGCCGTTATTAATGAAAGCCTATCAAAAATTTATCCGTGAAAAACGCAAGGGATTAAAAAACTTTTTAAAAACGCATAAATGGGTGTATAACTACGCCGTTTTTCGCGCTTTAAAAGCCGAAAATCAAATGCGCTTATGGACCGAATGGCCGGAAGATCATAAAAACTGGATAAAAAATCAGCAATTAGATTTAACCCCCTTTGCTGAGCAAATTTCGTTTCATATTTTCTTACAATATATCGCACTTAAACAGTGGCAAAGAATACATCGCTATGCGAACAAAAAAGGGATTCAAATTATGGGTGATATTCCACTCTATGTCGGAATTGATTCCGATGATGTTTGGGGTAATCAAAAAGAATTTTTACTTGATAAGGATGGTAATCCAAGTTTTATTGCTGGTGTGCCACCGGATTATTTTTCTGTCGATGGACAACGCTGGGGCAATCCGTTATTTAATTGGGAATTAATGCAGCAAAATGGTTATCAATTTTGGATTAAACGCTTAGCGTATAACGCTGAACTTTTTGATATCATCCGCATTGATCATTTCCGTGGATTTGATACTTATTGGAAAGTTCCCGCCAGTTGTTTAACCGCCCGTGATGGCGAGTGGGTTTTAGGTCCTTCATATGATTTCTTTGACCGGATTTTTACTGTCTTACCAAATATTAATATCGTTGTGGAAGACTTGGGTGATTTACGACCGGAAGTTTTAAAGTTGCGAGATCATTATTATTTCCGTGGCATGAATATCGTACAGTTTTCGTTTAATCCAGAAAATATGAAACCAAGCGATGACCGCCCCAATATGATTATCTATACAGGAACACATGATAACGAAACACTTGCTGGCTGGATTCACAATATGAGCCCCGAAGCACAAGCGACAGCGGCGCGTTATCTTGTTTTGACGCTCAATTATGATGCTGATGAATCATTAGTCGATAAGTTTTTACGCTTTACACTTGAAAACATTGCCGAATGGGCAGTTGTGCCAACGCAAGATATTCTTGGCTTAGGTACCCACGCACGGATGAATACACCGGGCACTGTTGGGAGTCCAAACTGGGAGTGGAAACTTGCTGATTTTAAAGCTTTACGTGAACGGATGAAATTTTTTGCGCAGTTAATTATTAATTCCCATCGAAAATAGGAGGAAAAATTGATGAAAAAATGGAAATTAGGACTATTTGTTGTTGGACTTGTCCTTGGTTTGAATGCAGTTTCACCGAGTGTAGCGGTTACGGCCGCACTTCCGGAAGGTGAAGAAGTTGTGCCTGTTCCACCCCCCGTGAGTTACGAAGAAGCACACGTTGTAATTTATTACTATCGGACCGATGGTAACTATACGAATTGGAATTTATGGTTATGGGAAACTGGTGGTGATGGTGCCACTCATGATGGAGATTTTGAAAACTATGTTTCCATTAGTGAGAAACTATGGATTTGGCAAGACCATCCAGTTTCTGAATTTGATGAAACAGGGTTTAATTACATCATTCGTCTTGGTGAATGGGTGAAACAATCTACAGATTTACGTCTTAACTATGAAAATTTCACTTATGACGAGGTGAATAAAAAGTATAGTGTCTATTTAGTTGATATGGATACAAGGGCCTATGAAGATCCAGAAACAGCGACGCGCCCACGAATTACATCAGCTTCTTTTGCTAGTGCCACAACAATTGAAGTTGAATCTAATTATCAAATTTCTTCTTATGAAATTTTTGAAAATGATGATGCTGTTGCTTCGCTGAGTGGTGAATTGTTGTCGAGCAAAAATGAAGATACAGCAATGTGGGAAGCAGTGATTTCCTTGCCATCAGAATATACAATCGATTTCAATTTTACATATTACGTTCGTCTTCACTTTGTCGGTGAAACAATTACGGCGCGCCGAGCAATTGCCCTCAATGCGCTATATGATGATCCAACCTTTATTGCTTCGATGACCTATGATGGCGATGATTTGGGTCTTACCTATACGGCAACGTCATCGACGTTCAAACTTTGGGCACCAACAAGTTCCGCAATTAAATTACGGATTTATGATTCGGGTACTCCTGTCGCTATTGATGCGGTTAATGGTGATGATACCAAAGTAGAATATGCCATGGTAAAAGGTGAACAAGGCGTTTGGTCATTAACACTTAATGGGGATTTAGCCGGTAAATATTATACGTACCTCGTTACCAATTCGCGTTATAACGAAATCGAAACAATGGACCCTTACGCGCGTGCCGCTGGCATCAATGGTTTACGCGGAATGATTCTTGATTTAGATACAACTGATCCGGTAGGCTGGAATGAAGTAGAACTACCGACAATTACCCCGACCGAACTAAGTGTGTATGAACTGCATATTGCCGATTTAACTAGCGATGATACATGGAATGGACAAGAAGCTAATCGCAAAAAATATCTTGGATTAATTGAAGAAGGGACTACCTATTCTTATCAAGGTACGACCGTAACGACTGGCTTTGATCATATCAAAGAACTCGGAGTTAACGCCGTGCAAATTTTACCTTTTTTCGATCAAGATAATAACGAAGTTAATCCTTCATTTAACTGGGGATACAACCCACAAAACTACAATGTTTTAGAAGGTGTATACTCGGCTGATCCTTATGATGGCGCAACCCGCATCACCGAGATGAAACAAGTCGTTCAAGCCTATGCCGCAGCGGGTATTCGCATTATCATGGACGTGGTTTATAATCACGTCAGTTCGGTTGGGAAAAATCCACTTAACATAACCGTTCCGGAATATTATTTCCGTTATACTCCCGAAGGAGGATTATCGAATAATTCCGGTGTTGGTAATGATACTGCGAGTGAGCGGAAAATGTTTAACAAATTTATGGTCGATTCCACTCGCTATCTTGCAGAAGAATATAAATTAGGTGGCTATCGCTTTGACCTTATGGGACTTCACGATATTGATGTCATGAATGATTTAGCTACGGAATTAAAATCATATGATGATGATTTCATTGTCTATGGCGAACCTTGGAACATGGTTAATCTTGATAATACATATGGTGATAATTTTGTTCCTGCGGACTTCCGTTATCAAGAAGATATGCCGAATGTTGGTGGTTTTAACGATCAAATGCGTGATGGAGTTAAAGGTAGTGTTTTTTCTGCTAAAGGTAAGGGATGGGTTCAATCTTCAACACCATCCGTGGCACATTTAACCGGTGTCACAAGCGGCTTAAAGGGAAGTAACCCAGGAAGCACAACTGACCCAAGCCAAGTTGTCAACTATGTGGCGTGTCATGATAATAATGCTTTGTTTGATAAAATGATTCTTAGTAGTCTCGATGATGGCATTACAATTGATGATCCATTGATTGTCCGGAGGAGTGTCCAAGCCGATTCGTTTGTTATGCTTGGACAAGGGATTTCCTTTATTCATGCCGGTTCGGAAATCATGCGTTCCAAACCTAATGACGATCCACTCACCGCGGGAACTCATCCTTTTATTGAGAATTCTTATAATGCTTCTTACGAAGTTAACGATATTGAATGGAATCGGAAAGTTACCTATTTAGCAGAATTCGAAATGTATAAGACGATGATTGATATGAAAGTTAATAATCCGCTTTTCCAATATCTTACTAGAGAAGAAGTCGATGCGCACGTAACCGTAACAAAGGGCGAAGAACTCGATTTAACAAATGCCACGCTTGTTTATGAAATTAGCGATGGTGATCAATATTATAAAGTGATTTTCCATGGTGCGGCTCCGCGGATTACAATCGATCTTGATGGCTACGAAGTCGTGTTGGATTCTTCAGGTGCAATCGAAGTTGGTAGTGTTATTGATGGTACGGCACGGCTTAATGCAAATACCGTATTGATTCTGACTAATGCCACCAATGGCGGTGCGACATCGGAACCGACATCACTCGAACCCAGTGGTTTATCACCACTAGCGGTTACTGGCATTGCGCTTGGTGGCTCACTAGTTGTGATTGGTCTAGCCGTCCTCGCATTCTTCCTAATTAAGAAGCGTCCATAAGATAGTTTTATTTAAATTTTTGACTGATTTTATAAAGGTGAGTTCAACTCACCTTTTTCGTTATTATCGGTAAAACCGCCATCTTTTTGCAATAGTTGTATTATATTGACTGTTATTGACAATATTACGGTTATCTTAGTTGACAGTAAGCGGTTACAATAGTAAAATTACTATGGTGTAAAAACCAGTTAATTTCTGAATTGATAAGGAGGAAAAATATCAAGATGAAGAAATTTGTGAAAGGTCTATTTGCCTTGGGTTTAGTAGCTGCCCTTGGTAGTTGCGGACCAGCAACATCTTCAGTACCGACATCCGAAGAACCAGTTGAAAAAGTCTGGGTTACATTCTTCGTGAATGAAGTTGGTGGAATTTTTGAAGAAGTTGAAGTTGAAGTAGGAACAACCGTAGATCGTCCGGCGACTGATCCGACGCGCGAAGGTTGGGAATTCGTTGACTGGTACGTTGGTGTAGAAGAAGAAGATGCTTTATTCGATTTTGACGTTGCGATTACTGAAGATACAGATATTTATGCCCACTGGGATAAATTATTTGTACCGGATACGCGTGAATGGCAATTAGTTGGTTCTTTCAAAAATACGGCTTATCCAAATGAATGGGTACCTAATGATCCAACAATGCAAATGGCTGATATTCCAGATGATGATTTAAATATTTTCAAAATCACGCTCGAACTTGGTCAATATGCTCAATTTAAAGTCAAAATCATGGAAGATGGATGGGGAGTTGAAGCCAACTTCTCTAACTATGATCCACTTCAATACAACACCGCAGAAATCGTTGTTGATGGTGGCGGCGGTAACTTACAAGTAACCACAGCCGGTAACTACGAAATTTACTGGGATTCCGATTTTGAAGTAATCGCCATTAATCGTTTAGGCGATGCCGTTGGTGAAGGCGTTGTTCAAGACGTTGATCCAGGCGCAATCAAAGAATGGGCCCTTGTTGGTGTTCCAACTGGATGGACAGAAGTTCCGGCCTTCAATATGACTCATAATGTTGATGGTACAGAATACAAATTACTTAACGTTGTTCTTGTTGCGGACGAAGAATTCGCGTTCCGCGCTGATGCCGCTTGGACATTTAAAGTTGCTTGGGGTGGAGTATCCTTAACCACTTCCGCCGAAGGCATGTTAGTTAACGCTGGTTTCTTAGAGGATGACCCAGCAACAACCGAAGTTGATGAATCGACATTACCAAATCCAGATAGCAACATTAAAGTTGTCACAACTGGTATTTATTCGTTCAAACTAACTTGGGTAGAAGAAGTTGCTGTTCTTCAAGTTGATGCGATTACCTTAGGTGATACTTTAGGTCTTGCTGGCTCTTTCAATGGTTGGGCTGCTGATGGTCATGTCATGACCATGGTGTCCGATGAAACTGATCCAGATGTTAAGACTTATACTTATACTTATACGGATCTTGTAGTTGAAGCCGATGGTAACTTCAAAGTTAAACCATTAGACACTTGGGAAGTTTCCTTTGGTGATAATGGCGAAAACAAAGCCATCACAGCCGGTACACATACGATTACTTTAGTACTTGAAGTTAATCTTACAGTTGCTGCGCGTGGTTTAGTCTTCACGCTTACTATTGCTTAATTTCTGACAAATTTTGCAAGACCACACTCCTTCGGGGGTGTGGTTTTTTTGTTGGTTACAAGGGGAGACTACTCAGCTAGTTATTTCATGTTTTGTTAGGTTCATACCTATGGTATGATATTTAAGAGAAATGGTGGTAACGGCTATGAAAAAAATTAACAATATTTTTACAGCACTGCTTTTTGGAAGTCTTTTGCTTGCCAGTTGTACTCCAGTTGATTCTGGTTCGAGTTTGAGTAATGAATCTGATGACACCTCGTTATCCGAATCACTTTCTAGTGAAGAAACTAGCAGTGAAATAAGTAGTGAAGTTGGGGAAAACTATGAAGGTATTCCAACAGTTGTTCATATTTATTATCGGAATGATGCCGAAGATTATACAACCTATGTTCCTTACTATTGGTGGGAAGGGATGGATGGTAAAGAGTACGATTGGGATGATGTTTTTACCCATGAGTCGGGAAAGAAATTCGCCCATGTTGCGGTTGATAATTCCGAACATCAAACTTCAAGCGGAATGTCGATAATCTTTAAAAAGAAATTACAGTGGGATGGTCAAACAAAACCAGACTTTTTTATTGATTTTTCTGCTTATCCAAAAGATGAAAATATGGAAATGTCCGTTTGGTGTGTTCCTAATGCTAAACTGGAAGTTGAATCATTTTTATCGGCAGAAGATGCCCTAGGCGATACAATTGATTATGCAAAATTCACTTCTTTTCAAACAATAAACGCAAAATCTCGCGGTCTTGATAAGAACGTACTTCCGGTTGCCACTTATTGGGAACTGTATCGAAACGATGAAAAAATCGATCAGATTGAAGGCGGAACAACAGCGACTTTTACACTCAGCGCAGACGCTGATCTTAGTGACCGTTATGAAGTCAAGGCGGCTTTTGTTAGTGATCCATCGCGCCAAAAATCGATGGCGGTTAATCCTGTTGAGCTATTTGATACACAGGCGTTTAATAATCTTTATAATTACACTGGAAATGATTTGGGTGCAACTTATACAAGTGCCGGCACGACATTTAAAGTTTGGGCGCCCACAAGTTATGCAATGTCTTTACGAATTTACCGGGCGAATGCACCAACGCGAATTACCGGTAGTGCGATGGATGATTATTTCTTGAAAAATTTACCAATGACACGCGGCGATAAAGGTGTTTATTCACTTTACGTTGAAGGTGATTGGCATGGTCGTTATTACACCTATGTCGTGACTAATTCTGGTGGAACAGCTGAAGTTTGTGATCCTTACGCCGTTAGTGCGGGGACCAATGGCATCCGCGGTCAAATTTTAGATTTAACTCAAACTGATCCAGAAGGCTTCCGTGATATGAGTTTGCCTGCCATTGCTGCACCCACTGATTTAACCGTTTATGAGATTCATGTGCAAGATTTAACAACTGATGATACATGGACGGGAACTGAAGAAAATCGTGGAAAATTCTTAGGTTTAATTGAAGAAGGCACCACCTATACTGCTGGTGAATTAACGGTGAAAACCGGCTTCGATCATATTGTTGAACTCGGTGTTAATACCGTGCAAATTATGCCATTCTATGATCAAGCAAATGATGAAACTAATCCAGATTCATATAACTGGGGTTATAACCCACAAAACTATAATGTTGTGGAAGGCGGTTATTCTTCGCAACCAAGTAATGGCGCGATACGCGTTAATGAATTTAAGCAAGTTGTACAAAAGTTTGCGAGCAAAGGCATTCGTGTTGTCATGGATGTTGTCTATAATCACATGGCCTCGATGTCTTCATCAAGCTTTAACCGTTTAGTACCGGATTATTTTTTCCGGCGCGATGCCCAAGGAATCTTGAAAAACGAATCCGGTGTTGGTAATGATTTTGCAACCGAACGGACAATGGCGTCCAAATTCATTGTTGAATCAGTGAAATTTTGGGCGGAAGAATATCAAATTAAAGGTTTCCGGTTTGATTTAATGAGTTTAATCGATGATAATACACTTTATAAAATCGCTGACGAAATGGCGTTAATTGATCCTGAGATTGTTCTTTGGGGTGAACCTTGGAGTGGTGGCGGTTATGTTGGCGCACCGAAAGTTTATGATACAAGTTTAAAGAACACAAATTTTGCGGCATTTAACGATGTTGGTCGTAATGCTACAAAAGGAAATAACAATTTAAACAGCACTTACGGCGAACAATATGGTTGGTTACAAAAAGAGCCAGCCCATAATGCTGGAACATACGAATACTTAAATAAAGTTAAAGCGATGATGAGCGGTCAAAATGGTAATTATTACGATAAAAATCCTTTAACACGCTACAATAATCCGCGTAAAAACGTCAATTATGTTGGTTGTCATGATAACTTCAGCGTGTTTGATCAAATGCTTGCGACAAATGCTCACGATTACGATTTAGCAAAAGATATGAGTTTAATTGCCAACGCCCTAGTTTTAACTTCCCTAGGAATTCCATTTTTCCAAGGTGGCGATGAAATCATGCGGACGAAGGTTTTTGATCCAACAACCGAAATCGGCGCTAATTTCTTGACATCACACCGGAACGAAGCCTATGTTTATGATCCAACACCAACCAGCGCAAATAGCGGTGACGAAATTTATTATTCAGGCAATTCCTATAATCTAGAGGCGAGTGTCAACAGCTATAAGTGGGACGATAAGATTAGTAATCTTGCCTATTTTGAGCTGTATCAAGATTTAATTGCTTTACGGAAAGATCATGCGACCTTCCGTCTTAGTAGTCCACAATCGGCGATTGTTGGTGGTGAAGTCTCCAGCGTTGGCTATGACTTTAATTTCTGGCAAGATGTCGAGGATCTTTCAGCGAGTGCAATTGCAGCGGCTTACCTTGGGGATGAAGCGCCAATCTATGTGTTTGTGGCGGGACGTCTTTATGGGGATGATACGCCGGGAACAAGCTCCGCAACAAAACAAAACATTGCATGGGAATTAAATCCAACAAAATCCGTTTATACACGTGTTCTATTTGATTCGGCGAACGTTTATCCGGTTGGTAGTGAATATCTTAATAATATTAATTTAAGTTCCTACCAAATCGTTGTGCTTGAAAGAATCGTTTAAGATGCCCTATAATACGCGCAAAATTAATCCAGATATTAATCCGACAGGTATAGTAAAACGGACAGCAGCTTTTTTCATTGACTTAATTGCTTCCGCACTTGTGATGTTAATACTTTTTACCTCGGTTGTTTACCCAACATGGTACAACCATTTTGGTGGCTATGAAGTTGAAGTCCGCCTCGAAGAGGGGAAAGAAGCCAGTGGACTATTTTCTTCACCCTATGTCACTTATGTGAACTCTGAAGATGAAGAAATCACTGTTTTTGATCGCGCGTATCGCCTTGACGAAGAAGTGTTTTTTGATTTATCGACAATTAGTATTGACCGTGCTAACCCAAGTAGCGATGGCGGTGCATCTTTTCGCATTGTTGCTAACAACTGGAATGAACCAGCCGACTTAATTGAGGTGCGTTATTTGCAAGGAATAAATACTTATTATCAGATGAGTAATGAATATTTTGAATTTCGACGCTCAAGTTACTATACTGCGGAAAATACCTCTTTTAGTCTTTATGAGGATGTTTATCTTATTAATGATGAAAACGGAATATTTCAATTAGCAAGTGTTGATAATCTTGTTCTTGATATTCGTAGTGATGTCAGCGATTTAGAGGTGATTGAAGCCGTTCAAGCTTCATATAACCGCGCTTTGGTCGATTTTGAAAAAACGAATATCTTTGCGCAGCTTAGGCAGCCGCTCGTTAATATCAACATTTGGGGATATGCTGGTTCTTTAGTATTTGGCTTGTTTATTTTTGATTTTATCGTGCCCCTACTACTTGGTGAAGGACGCAGTCTGGGTAAGTTTTTACTTGGTCTTGCCCTTGTTGATCAACATGGTTACCGCATTAAATGGTGGCAGTTGCTCGTGCGGTTTATTGTACTTGGCGGGATCGAAGTATTATTAAGTTTTGTTTTCTTTGTCCTACCGTTATTAATTTCGAGTGCATTTTTAGCCTTGACAAAACGCAACCAAAGTCTCCACGATTTAATCGCTCGCACATGGGTGGTTGATTGGCAAAACTCGCGTATTTTTACGAGTGAAGAAGCGGCCAATGAATGGAAAGTAAAAAAGGCTTTTAACGAAGAGACCGCAATTATGCCGGGTGGTGGATTATCATTACCGGCGAAAGTTAAAAAATGATTGATAAATATCAATGACTATACGTTTATTTTTAAAAATAATGTGGTAAAATTATCATAGCATAAGATGACTATTCATATTGATAGGAGCACGATGAACATGAGAATAGCAAAAACCGGCTTTTTACTCTTAACAAGTCTTTTTTTATTCAGTGGTTGTAATGAAATGGATTCTGTCCCCGTCATTTCTGGTCGTTCGTATTTAACAACACCGATTGATGGTGTGCTTATTTACGATGTGGAAGAAAATGTCGTATATTTCATCGACAGTGTAAAAGTCCCCGAGTACATGGACGAAGAAGAACGTCTTAATGTCGCAAAAGAAGAAGGCGTGACAATGGATGAAGTTCACTTTGTCGTGACGGGTGATAAAATTGGGGGCGGAACTGTCCTTGGTTCAACAGAAAACTTTTTCTATTTGGAAATTGAAAGCAGTGATTCCGAAGTCACCGAACCCGAACACGTTTTAACTTACCGTTATTTAAATGACGAACATAACTGGGGTGATGCGGAAACACCAGATGTGCGACCAGCTTATGAATATTACGAAATTCGCTTAACAAGTGAAGCAGAACGGGTTGATGAAATTTACTACGATGATGTCTTAATCTCATCTGGAACATCAGACTTTTATGACCCCTATCACAAAACATATATTCAAGAAGGGCAATATGTTAACGTTAATGTTTCTTTAAATCCTAATCGCTTAGCTGCGCTCCTCATTGAAGAAGTACCGGATGCTTAAATTTATTTTTTAAATTAAAAAGTGCTGTGGGGGGAGTAGTCCTTCCACCGCTTTTTATTTATAATGGTAATATATTAAAGAAAAGAGGAATATTTATGCCAACTCCCCATATTAATGCAAAAAGTGATGCTTTTGCAAAAACTGTCTTAATGCCCGGTGATCCACTTCGCGCGAAATGGATTGCCGAAACTTTCCTACATGACGTTGAACAAGTGACTAATGTTCGTAATATTTTAGGTTACACCGGCTATACCAAAGAAAATAAGCGTGTATCAGTAATGGCCTCGGGAATGGGAATGCCATCAATTGGCATTTACGCACATGAACTATTTACTGAATATGGTGTGGAAAGTATTATTCGTGTAGGGACATGTGGTACTTATCAAGAAGATATTCACTTACGTGATGTACTTGTTTGTTCTGGTTCCTGTACTGATAGTAATTGGAGTGCCCAATTCGATCTAAAAGGTGGCACATTCTCAGCGATTGCTGATTATGGTTTAGTGGAAAAAGCGATGCAAGAACTTCGCACGCGGAAATTGCCACTTCATGTGGGCAATATTTTAAGTGCCGATATTTTTTATGATGTTGACCGTGACATGTGGAAACGTTGGGCCGCACTTGGTGTCATGGGTGTTGAAATGGAATCGTACGCCCTATATACAACGGCTTTACGCTTAAAGAAAAAAGCACTTTGCTTATTGACGGCGACTGATTCATTTGTTCATCATAACGAACGTCTCACAACCGAAGAACGGCAAGAAGGCTTATCAAAAATGATTGAAGTCGCGCTTGCAATTGCACAGTAAAAGAAGGTAGTAATTCATTTATGGAATTTTGGCAATGGTTAGTAATTGTTTTTGCCTCTATCACAACACTTGTGCTGATAGTATTTCTTTATGCTCCACTGCGGCGAATTTATTACGAAAAGAACCTTGTCAAAATCTATTATAAAAATGTTAAAAAAGTCGCATATTATAAAGATTTTTATTTAATCAACCAGTTAATTTTAAACGTTGATGACAATCAACAAATTCATATTGATCACTTACTATTTGCCGATAAGTATATTTATGTAATTCTCGATAAATTTTATCCAGGTAAACTAAGCGGTAAACCCGAAGATGAATCACTGCTTTTTGCCTTTGGTCATGGGCGTAAGCAACGTTTACCTGTTGTTGTCGATAACCCACTCAAGCAAAATCGCACGCGAATTGCAAAGTTATCGTTATTAACCGGTCTCGATCTTGATCTTTTTATATCAGTTGTACTTGTCAATGATGATGGAGACTTTTTAGATATTCGCGATGATAAAAAAATGGATTATCTCGTCCAACGCAAGTATTTTTATAAATTAATTGATTACATTGAAAAGCGGCCATTATCACCAATTAATCCACACCAACTGCAAGAAGCAGTGCAAAGTATTGCTCGCTTAAATCAACGCGATTTAGTGAAGAAAAAATGAAAAATCGCGAATTTGTTCGAAAATTTAAAAAATTTCGTGGACCGCTTAACAGCTTGGATTTTATTCTAAGTTTTGCTTTTTTAGTTGTTTTATTGGTTTTTCCTCTTCTTTATTATCTTGTTGATATTTTTGCCTTGTTTTATATACCTTTATTTATTCTTCCAATGTTTTATGCTGTTCAACATATGTTGATGTTAACCCGCATTAATAAAGATGTAGCACCTAAACAGTTCCGCGCGTTTTTCTTGCAGGGACTCGATGCGAAAGTGCGGAAAACATTTCAAAGTGGTAAAACGTTTTTATGGAGTGTGCTTGTTTTTATTGTTGCCGAAATTTTTGCGAGCATTATCATTTATTCCATCATGGAGCGGATCGATCCATCGACATTATCAGTGCTTGATGAAGCTTATAATTTACTACTAGCTGCTAGTCAAAATAATGGCGATCTGACAGCATTTACTGAATACATTCTCGCAAATGAAATGGTGCTTTTCCCCTATTTATTAGTGAGCACAACACTGCCCACAATAATCGCCGGAATATTTGCGACATTAAGATTATATCGTCAAGCTTTCTTTTGTTTTTACGCAGCGCATATGACTGTGATTGATGCTAAACAAGTTGAACCATCCTTGCGCACACCATATGCATCTTTTCGGCGTGAACACTATCGCTACATCTTTATGATGTTAATTATTCCACTGATGTTATTTATATTGGCTTTTAGTGGGACTAGTTACTTGCTAGCAACTTTTGTCGCTCAAGATATTCGTCTCATCTTGACACTTAGCTCAATGGCGGGCTTTATTGTAGTTATGCCTTTTTTCCCGCAGTTGCTGCTTAGTAATGCCTTTATGTATGAAATATTCTCGCAGCGTTACCTTGTCGTCATTGCCCGCTCTTTACATGCTAACGCACAGCTAATGCTCACACTTCCCGGCCTTGATAATAATAAGAAAAACAAAATTGAACGTTATATTGTTGATCTTGAGCATCTAATTGAAATTAATGCAAAAAAGCCTAGTGAATCATCAGCGAGTGAGAATATCGATGAACCTGAAAAATAAAAATGGTTTCTCAGCGTAAGCGAAGAAACCATTTTTACTTAATTATTTAGGCAATGAAACTATAGAAGTAATATTCACTGAGGCCATTTGCCGTATCAGCTAAGACAATGCGAATTGTATAACGAATTGCAACGGTTGGCAGTTTATTTAGACGAAAATATCGTTGGCTGAGGTCTTCATTACTTAACAAGGGTGTTTGGCTATCAAAGTCGGTAAATCTTCCCTCATAAATACTCACTTCGTTCAACGAATATGCTGGCCGTGTTCCAAGAAAACGCTCGCTATCTTTTAATAATAAGAAACTTAAACGATAATAATCTAAAACTTGTAACGGTTCGCTTGAAGAATCATCACTAGAAGAAGTTTCCTCACTCGATATTTCCTCACTTGATGTCTCAACACTAATTTCTTCGGAAATGGTAGTTTCCTCACTTGATGTCTCAACACTAGTTTCTTCAGAAAGGGAAGTTTCTTCACTCACTGGCGGTGATATTTCTTCGCTTGTAATTGAATCAGTTGATGAGGTACTCTCCGTCGAGCTTGATGTATCTGGTTCAACTGGATCAACTGTTTCATCGACCCAGATTGGTTCTACTTGAATATTATTAACAAAAGGCGCGCTTGGTGGTTCAAGCGGTAAATTGTCATATATAAAATCAACGCGATTACTATAGCTGATTTGCCCACTTGTCGTATTCGCTAAATCGATTAAATCCACTTGGTATTCGAATGTATAAATCCGCTTATTGCGAATCAGCAAAGAAAATTTAACTAACTGATAATCATTACTATCTAAATCAAAGAAGTCATGAAGAATCAGTGCTTTGTTTTCTTCGTTTAAATCGTAATAGCCAAATTCTGCTTTCGAATCGCGATATGTAAACATGTCCGCTGATAAAATGGAGTAAGGAAATACACCAAAGTAATGGGTAATCTCTTCACTTGGTAATACAAGCGGATTTGGATTTGATGGGCGGAAAGACTGAAAGTAGTTATAGCCTAAATTACTTGGATTATTACCTTCTTTATCGTAAAAGTAAACATCATATTGATCATTACCCATTTTGTCAAAGTAATAGCGGGCATATTCGTTTAGGATGAATTCATCTTGATAAACAACAAAAAGCAAATCATCGGGTGTAATCGAAGCGGATGAAACCCGTGCTGAATTTGACCCAGAGGCCGCGTGATTAATTTTTAATCGGTAATTTAAAAAATTGTTGCTATTTAAAGCATCACTAATTTGCATATCAGATGTTGGTCCCACGGAAATTGTCGGTATTTCTGTACAAGCAGAAATCATGATAATACAGGCAAATAAAACCAAACTTTTTTTCAATTTACTCTTCATAAGCTATTCCATAGTTATTTTATCATAAACTATCAAGGTTTTCTTAAGTAAATAAACAATAAAAATTAAGATTCTTCGTGGTGAATAATGTCGTTAAATAAAAGCTCTCTTCGATGCACTAGACATCTTAGAGAGCATTTTTCGCGAAATGGAGCAGGTGACGGGAATCGAACCCGCATAACTACCTTGGCAAGGTAGTGTTCTACCACTGAACTACACCTGCAGATGCGTTTAGCGAGTATTATTATAATCAGTCGTAGAGAAGTTTGCAACCAAATTGATGAATAAATCGAATGGCAAATTAAAATTATGCTAATATGATTACGAATTAAATAAGATTGAGGTCAATTTATGAGTAATATCGATGATTTAATTGGAAAAATATTCCCACAAAAACTTCCGACCATTGCCGAACTCGAAGCAAGATTTCCTGCGCGAGATTTACCCAATGGAGCTTTAGTGACGCGGTTTGCCCCATCACCGACGGGATTTCTTCATACGGGATCGCTGTTCACGGCTTTAATTGCCCAAAAAGTGGCCAAACAAACTGGTGGTATTTTTATGTTACGACTCGAAGATACTGATACCAAACGCGAAATTTCTGGTGCTGGTGAAAAGTTATTGGGTGAAATGGCAGAATTCAGTGTCATTCCTGATGAAGGCTTTCTTGGTCAGGCAGAAAAAGGTCATTATGGACCGTATCTTCAAAGTCAACGTGCTGATATCTATTGTGCGGTGATTAAATATTTATTGAAAATCGGTCGCGCATATCCGTGTTTTGCGACAACAGAAGAACTCGAAATGATGCGCTCTGAGCAAGAAGCTGAACATCTAATTCCGGGCTACTATGGCCGTTTTGCTAAATATCGCGATTATCCAGTTGAAGAAGCACTTAAATTGATTAAGCAAGGAGTGCCCTATGTTATTCGCTTTAAGAGCTATGGCAATCATGAAAATAAAATTCCGGCTTATGATCTAATTCGCGGTGATTTAATGCTGACAGAAAATGATCAAGATGTTGTTATATTAAAAGGCGATGGACTTCCAACCTATCATTTTGCTCATGTAGTTGATGATCATTTTATGCGCACAACAACAGTGACGCGTGGTGAAGAATGGCTTTCGAGTTTGCCCCTCCATCTTGATTTATTTGCGGCTTTAAAGTGGAAACATCCCGATTATGCCCATCTTCCGGTAATTAACAAACTTGATAATGGTAATAAACGCAAATTATCAAAACGTAAAGATCCAGAAGCTGCTGTTAGTTTTTTCCTCGAAGATGGTTATCCACCGATTGCTTTATTAACCTATTTAATGAGCATAGCCAACTCGAATTTTGAAGAGTGGTGGGCACTGCAACCACTTGCCCCTCTCAATGATTTTGAATTTACATTTACAAAGATGTCGCTAGAAGGAGCGTTATTTGATATTGATAAAGTTCGTTTTTTTGCAAAAGAAATAATTGCCCAACAAAAAGCGCAACAAGTGGCGCGTGACGCCAATGAATTTGCTAAACGCTATTTACCAGCTTATGCAAAATTAATTGAAAAAGATTTTGACTACTTCGTGAAAATTATCAATATCGAACGTGATAAGCCTAATCCACGTAAAGATTACACAACTTATCGCGATATCTACCAGGCCATGCAATTTTTTTATGATGAATGCTACTACAAAATGCTCGCAGACAATCCGTTACCATTCAATCCGCAATATGATCCAACTACAATAAAAACTATACTACTTGATATCAGTGAAAATTTAGATTTTTCCTTACCAGAAGAATCGTGGTTTTCATCATTAAAAGAAATTGCCTTTCGTCATAAATTTGCGGCTAATTTAAAGACGTACAAAAAAGAACCAGATATATATATTGGTCACACTGGTGATGTTGCAGAAATGCTTAGAATTACATTAACAACAAGTAAAAATTCGCCAAACTTATTTTATGTTTTACAAATTATCGGACGCAAACGCGTGCAAGAACGGATTGCTTTGGTAGTTGAAAAATATCTTTGATTGTGGTTTAATTTAGCGGAAATGGTCCGTTGGAGAAGCGGTTAACTCATATCCCTCTCAAGGATACATTCATGGGTTCGAACCCCATACGGATCACCATTGATAAAGTACTATGCTCCTAACGCGAGCATAGTTTTTTATTAATTTATAGCGGTTTTGCAAAGTTTTTAGTAATGAATATAGCGCTCTTCTTTTGTTATTTTTTTGAAAAAACAACTTAAAATAGAAATTATGACTTTTATAAGGTTAATATTACGTTTTTAATACACTGAATAACGAACGATTATTATCCTTGTCTAATAGATTAGTAACTAGAATTTTATAATTATTTTAAAAAATCGTATTTTTCATTGAAAATCAATGCATAACCCACTTATAATAAAGTTATAGTGAGGTAGAAAATATGAAAAAACCACTGAGAAAGGTTATTCGCAAATTTTTGTTTTTGTTTTTGCTATCTTTTGTAATTTTATTCTCTTTTGCGGTGGCGTTAACAGCTTATCGTGGCGCTGATCCATCAATTACGAGTCCAAATTTCTTTTCTGGTTTTATTGATACGATAGTTAATCAAATCTGGCCAGATATTTATGCCAATTTAATTAACTTTTTGACCAATCCGCTTGTGTTAATTGTCCTAATTGCCTTACTTATTTGGACAATTGTTTGGTACGCGGTTAATATCGGAAAGAACGCTAAATTCATTTCTTATATTCTCCCACTCCCATTTGCGCTTGTTGTTGTTATGGGTTTATTAACATTCATGTATAAAGATCCACTTATTGCCCGTGTTCTCGGCAATTGGCCCGATCCGTTAAGTAGTGCGGCTGATCCCGCAACAAACCTAACTGCTCAAGCAATTACAATCTTTACACTTGTGTTTTTAGCTTTAACAATTATCTTTGGATTAACGGCCGGACTCGTTGGATTTATTGGCACGGTCGCCGCACCAAGTAAGATTAAACAACGTGAGCAAGAGCTTTTAAAGAAAGAAAAAGAAGCCGAAGCCGCGCGTTTAGCTGCTGCTGAAGAAGCTAACCAAGTTCAATCCGAAGAAGAGGCGGAAGCCGAAAAAGAAGCGAAAGCTAATATCTATAAAGATGAAAAGTCAACAACTAATACAAATTCGATGGGCACCCAGAATATTTCTGGATCACCAATTACGATTAACATTAACAATAACTTCCCACCACTTGCCGGCGCTTACGCAACACCGGTAACAACTATCGAAGAGAAAAAAGAAGAACCAATTAAAGATGAAGTTGTCGAACCAATCGTCGAACAAGTTGAAGAAGAACAACCAGTGGAAGTTATCGAAGAAGAAAAGCCGGTGGAAGTAGTTGAAGAACAAAAACCAGCCGAAGTAGTTGAAGAAGAAAAACCGGTGCAAGCAGTTGTTGAGGAAAAGCCAGTTGAAGAAGTTCCAGCACCGAAACCAATTGTTGAGTCCGCTGAAAAAGTTCAACCAATTGTTGAAGAAGTTAAACCCGTTGTAGTTGTCGAAGAGAAAAAGCCGGTGGAAGTTGTTCAAGAAGAAAAACCAATCGAACCAGTTATTGTTCCTGTGAGTGAAGTTGCTGTAGACGAAGAAGATGAAAAAGATGGTGAAGTAAAGCCAGTCATTCGCCGCATTCCATTCGCAGAAAGAATCCCAGAACTCGAAGATGATGTTAAAGCAAAGTATTCAGAACTAAAAAATTACTGTTTAGCTTATGGCATTAAATCACGCATTTCCAATTCGGGTGATACATTCCGGTTGCACCGCAAAACCTATGTAAAAATTACGGTTGCCGGTAAAGGATTAAAACTCTACTTCGCTTTGAATCCAAAAGATTATGAAGATTCAACAATTCCAGTCAAGGATGTCAGCAATAAAAACATCTATGCGGAAATCCCGGCGATGTTCAAAGTTAAATCCGTTTTATCGTTCAAACGGGCCAAACAATTAATTGATGATGTTTGCCAAGCTGATGGCTTAGTGCAAGGCGATATCGATGATTATGATTGGTCACAAGACTTCGCACAATCAAGTGAAGACGACGATTAATCTCTCATACAATTAAGAACTCATTTGATATGAGACCCAAATGTTAGACCAAACTAACAGGAGGGTCTTTTTTTATGCTTCTCGACAATCAGTGTTGCTTGTTAACTACGTATTTATTTGTAAATAAGTATTCTTTTTTGTTATAATACACTGCAAGAACCAAATAGGTTCGGTGGGAGTGTGGTTGGCGCATGCCTGATAGTCCGATATGGGGCTGGATCATAATAGGAATTCTTTTAATATTTGGAGCTTTTTTTGGGGCCTCCGAAACAGCATATACAACTGCAAGCCGAATTAAATTAAAAGTAAAAGCGGAAAATGGTAGCAAAACTGCTGCATTAGCTTTAAAAATAGTTGAGCGTGTTGATCACGCTTTAATTACCGTATTAATTCTTAATAATTTATTGCAAGTGGCGATGTCTTCACTTGCAACTTTGATATTCATAAAACTTGGCTATGTTGATCAAGCATCTTTTTTATCGACGCTCGTTATTACGTTTGCAATTTTTGTGCTCGCCGACTCGATTCCAAAAAGCGTCGCGCAAGCTAATCCGGAACTCATCGCGATGTTAAATTCTTATCTAATCGTCTTTTTGATGATTATTATATTTCCAATATCGATTATTTTCTTTGGTCTTAATCGTTTATTAAGCAAGGTTTTTCGTTTAAAAGAGGAACAAGAAACGATGACCGAAGAAGATTTGGCTAACATTATTGAAGCAAGTGAAGAAAGCGGTAAACTTGAAAACCAAGAAATCGAATTAATCCAATCAGCAATAGATTTGGATACACTTTTTGTTAAAGATATTTTGACACCGCGAAAGAAGATTTTTGCCGTTGATATAACAAATTTAACCCATGAAAAATTACAAGCGACAATTATCGAATCAACCTACAACCGCATTCCAGTTTATCGTAATGACCTCGACCACATTGTTGGCGTAATTGTTGTCCGTGCTTACTTAAAAAAATATTTACTTGATCCGCAAGTGAGCATTAAAAAAACGCTGACGAAACCATATTTTGTTACGCCGAATATCTTGCTCGACGATCTACTAGAAGGGTTTAAGAAAAACTCGACACATATCGCTTTTGTTGTCGATAAAAATCACACATTGCTCGGCATGGTCACGATGGAAGATGTGCTTGAAGAATTGGTTGGACAAACCGATATCAAGACATCAAAAGCGCTTGGAAAGGTGCGGGAATAAGCTATGTGGTTTGAATGGTTAATTATCGCAGTCATGCTTTCTTTAAGCTTTTTCTTCTCATCAGCAGAAGTTGTTTACGGTTCATTGAATAAGCTGCGATTAAAGAAAAAAGTCGAACAAAGTCCGACATTTACAATAAAAAATGCTTATAAACTAACAAATAATTATCCAACAACGGTAGCAACGGTGCTTTTTGGTAATGCCTTAAGCAATGTTGCTATTTCAGCTTTAGTTGCTTCAATTACTGCGCGAATTGATCCAAATATGGCGGCAGTCAGTGGCTTATTGGTGTTTTTAGTCCTACTCGTGTTTTTTGAAATTATTCCCAAGACAATTTCACTGCGTTATGCGAATGGATTAGCACTTGTCTATGCATTTCCAATGATTGTTTTCTATTATTTATTTTTCCCAATTGTTTATCTAGATAGCAAACTTGTTGGTGCTTTTGCTTCGATTTTCACAAAAAGAACAAAAAAATTAAATCAAGAAGATACAACTGATGAAGAATTACAAGTTCTTGTTGAAGAAATTGAAAAAAGTGGCGAAATCGATGAAGCCAAAGGTGAACTGCTTCATTCGGCAATTGATTTTAGTGAAACAGTCGCTTATGAAATTATGACCCCGCGCGTTGATATTTTTGCTTTTGATATTAATGATTCACTCGAGGAATTATTAGGCAGCAAGGAAATATTTAACTATTCAAGAATTCCAGTTTATGATGACACCATTGATAATATTATCGGAATTTTACCGACGAAAAAACTCGTCCGTGCAGTTTTAAAACATGAATTAATTGATTTACGTGCTTTATTAATCACCCCAATTTATGTTCATCGTTCACGGTCATTATATTCAATCCTTGAAGAATTCAAAAAAACATCTCAACATTTAGCTATTGTGAAAGATGAATATGGTGGTACTGATGGCATTTTAACTTTAGAAGATATTGTTGAAGAAATTGTTGGCGATATCTGGGATGAAACCGATGAAGTTGAAGAGCCATTTGAAGAACGTGGTCCGGGCGTTTATGTAATCGATGGTATGATGAATATCGATGATTTCTTTGATTTACTTGATATTGATGAAGAAGTTGATACCGAGTATGCAACCGTTGGTGGTTGGTGTCTGGAGCAGTTAGACCGTTTTGCCCACAAGGGTGATCAATTCGTATTTGCTGATCGTGCAATTTCAATTTTAGAAGCGACGGATTTTACGGTTGAAAAAATTGAAGTGCGAAAACTTTTAGCGGAAGAAAAAGAAGCGCTAATTAGTGAGCAAAAAGAAAAAAATATTGATTAAGCACGCTTTGTGCTAGTATATAAACATGTCAATTTTCAATCATCCAGAAGATAAAAAGCGGCCAGATAATGAGCCGTCATATGATTCTCATAACGCGATTGATCGTAAGATTACGAGTATTGTTTTCATCGTTGTTGCTATTTTGCTAATTGTATTAGCCGCAGTAATTATTGTTATTAATTTATTAGGTTAAACTTCATGTTAAGTAAATGGGATTCCAAGTCGATTATACCAACCCTTGCTAATCGCACGTATATTGTTACTGGCGCAAATTCGGGCATTGGTTTTTCGACAACTAAACTTCTTGTAAAATCCGGTGCTCATGTCATTATGGCCTGTCGTAATGAAAAAAAAGCGCTACTGGCAATTGAAGAAATTAAAAAAGAATATCCAAACGCTTTATTAACATTTTTTCCATATGATCAAGCCGATTTTGTATCAATTGAAAATTTTGTTTTGAGTCTAAAAAATGCATGGCCGCACTTTGATGGCGTTGTTTTTAATGCCGGTATTTACCACCCAGCAAAGGGGCTAAAAACAAAACAAGGTTATCCCTTAACCGTTGGGACAAATTATATTGGTGCATATTATTTATTACGCAAACTACTTGAACATCAACTGCTTGATCAAGACCATGAGATTCGCTTGCTTTTTGTCGGCTCACTCATTTGGCGCGCGCGCTTTTTAAAAGACCCAGAAGATATCCTAATTAATGGTGACTATGGAAAGCAATACCAATATAACGCGGCTAAAACAGCAATTGGCACACTTGCTTTTGCTTTACATAACGGTTACCAAATTGCGGGTCACTTACGCCTACCAAATAATGTGCGAGTCCAACTAATGCATCCCGGTGTGACCGATACTAATATTGTCAATAGCGATGCAAAAGGTTTCCCGCGCTGGTTCACGACGCTCGCTCATAAAGCTTTAACATTATTTACGCACCGCTGCGACATCGCAAGTTTAGGAATTCCGCTGCTTTTAGGCAATCCTAAGCCGGATTATTCTTTGATCGCTGTTCCGCGTGGCTTATTTCATATAAGTGGCTATCCAAAACTCATACCGTACCCGCGCGCAGTTAAAAAAAATCCCGAACGATTGTTACGGGAAACAGCATATATTCTGAAGCGTAATAAACATCTCTAAGCATTTAAGGCTGCGAGATGTTTTTGATAAGTTTCATAAACAATTGTTGCTACTTGATCAATTGAATAATGATCGGTAACAATACGATAGTCAACGATTTGTAAATGTTCAGGTGCAAAGTCCACTTGGTCATTTAACAAGCGGCTATGTATTTTTTCTTGCTCATCCCCACGTGTTATCATTCGCTTTTGACGAATATCGGCGGCGGTTTCTAAATAAAAGGCGACAATATGCGTGTCATTAAGTTGTTTAAAAACAAAGAGTCCACGCGGATCAACAATTAATACTTTATTATCGCTGACTTCCTTTTTGGAAGTACCGTAATAATTTCCGTTATAGTTTGTTGTTTCGACAAAGAAATTTTCTTGTAACAATGTGAAAAAATCATCTTTACTCACAAAATGATAATCAATATCGGCCTTTTCACTCGGACGCATTGGTCGGGTTGTATGCGTGACAAATTTTTGAATACCAAAACGCTCTTTTAATTTTTTTGCAACTTCAGTTTTTCCCGATGCCGATGCACCAACTAAAATAATCATTTTTTGACCTCGCTATTTATTATAAAAGATTAATTGGTGAAACTCTATGCTTTATCAGATACATTTTGCAATTTTAAATACTATTTATCTAACGTGAGGCTTAGACATGATTGAACAAACAAAAACATTTCGGCAACTGGATAATGAAGTTAAGAAAATTGCTAATGTCTACCGTATATATCAAGCGCGGAAAGAACTACGCAGTATTAATGATAATTCACCAATTACACTTGTTTTACACGACCATACTTTTCAAGCTTCCGTAGTTGAAGAACAACGCTATATGTCGATTGTAGAACTGGCGATTAAACGGCTATTAGAAGATGAACGCCGGATTATTCGCAACGATTATTTTCTTGATCAAACACTGAATTGGTGGTGCACGTATTATTCACGATCGGCATATTACCGGTTTAAAAAGCAGGCATTGAACAAATTTATCGCCTTTTTATCAATATGAAAAAATTATTATTTTTATTGAGTATCGGTTTTACTCTTCTTACAACAGCGCACAATCAGCAAGGGGCCTTAGCAATTACATTTCCATTTTATACTGAAAATCCTTTGCGTCCGCTACAAGTTGAGACACGAAATGATGATCTAATTTTTTTTCGACCAGTAACGAGTGCTAAATATCAAATATATATACAAACAATGTTAAGCGGAAGTTATTATTCACTCTATTCCTTATCAATGACAATGACCGCTGGACGTGATTATCCAATCAAGTTTCAACTCAATCAATATTTTTTTAAAGACTCACGCATAATCCGCATTGTCGTAAACGAAAATGGTCGAGTTCATCCGTTTTATTATTTCAATATTGGCTTTGTTGATGGTAAGACGATTAACCCAGCAAATCTCACGGATAAAATGTATCAAGCAACAGGCTTTCTTACCGCATTAGTTCATAACAGTGGCCCCCAATATTTATATGAACGGATCTTTTTCGATGGTTATAATTCCTTTCACACTCAAAATATTTATTATCAAGTGGACCTTGCCCTTTTTAACTTTACATATAACCGCGAAGCTGCAATTATTATCGATTCACCAGTCCGCCTTGGAATATATGATCCGAATAATTTATTTCCAAAATTTAGCCATGGAATTGATAAATATTTTTATATCAATTTAAAAATGCAATATGAACCAATTGGCCATCGTTTTTATTATGCTTTTGCTGAAGCGTTATATGTCGAACCAACAACTTTAATTATGGCCCCGTATCAAGAAACAGGCTTTGAACCGATAAATCGTTTATTGTTTCCCTTAAATACTTTTTTAAAAGGGCAACAAATCACAATTCGCTTAGAAGTAAACCCGCTTGGTATTAATCAAATTCATGTTCTTTACCAAGCAGCTTTACGCTCCATTCATCCGTTTTATAGCCGTAATAGTCTCAGTATGTATTACCTGGAAACAAACATTGAAAGCGTCCCAGAATGGGGCGTCATAATGAGTGAGATGCCAACTGATGGTTAATATCTTTTTGAGCATTTTAATGATGATGTCTTCATTAATGCTTTTTACCTATCAATATCGATTTAATGGAATTCATCGAACGTTTTTACTTTTAAATAACGGCGTGATCGACCAAGGAATTGAATTTGATGTAGCTAACGAAAAAGCACCAATTTTTGTCGCTCAAGAACTAGAAGCAGCAGTTAATGAATATTTATTTACATATCTAGCGCAATATACAGGTTCTTATCTGATTAGCTTTTACTATTATGAACCAGAAGCGCAAACCTATTGCTTCAATAATTGCCAAGGTGTTCAAATTCATCTTATTGTTAATTTAAGTCCATTACCTGCATATGATCATTATCAAAATGTAGTAATTAATAGCCGTTATGACACATAAAATTATGGAGCATATTTTGTCCAGTCCGCTGGCCCCATTATTAGATGAAAAAACAGTTACTGATATTACATTTAATGGGCAAGACATATATTTTCAAGATAGTTTAACGGGAAGAAATAAAAGTGCGATTGTCTTATCACAAGAACAGGCAATGAGTTTTATACGGCAAATTGCTAATCTTAGTGGACAACAATTTTCCGTGCAAGATCCACTACTTGATTTGAGTGTCGAGTATATACGTATTAACGCCGTCCACCCCTCAATTGGTCGGCTAAATTATCAAGGTAGCGTCACATTTGCAATTCGAAAACGCACTAGTCAGTTAGTGAATTATCAGGACGGAAAATTTATGCCGAAAGTTGTAGAAGAACTTTTAATTGCTTTTTTGACGGCCCATTATTCACTAGTAATTAGTG
Source organism: Bacilli bacterium (assembly GCA_028705995.1). Taxonomy (GTDB): domain Bacteria; phylum Bacillota_I; class Bacilli_A; order RFN20; family CAG-826; genus JAQWCH01. The sequence goes on from JAQWCH010000008.1 coordinate 40,552, forward strand.
GTGTGACTGGTAGTGGGAAAACTGAACTGCAAAAATATCTCCTGGGTAAATTAAAACGCGCTAGTCGCGTAATAGTGATCGATAATATCCTTGAGTTAGAAGATGTTCGAAACGAAAACATTGATTTAACAATTTGGGAAAGCAATGATTGGCATCCGCAAGCAAGTTTCTCACATCTTATTCGCAATGGCTTACGGGCACATCCGGATTGGTTGATTGTCGCAGAAAGTCGTGGGGCGGAGATGCTCGATGTGCTTAATGCGGCATTAAGTGGTCATCCGCTGATTACAACTATGCATGCGCAAGATTTGCATTCCATACCTGCACGCTTAACAAGAATGGTGTTAATGGGGGATAAAAACCTTGATTATCACCTAGTCTTTCAGGATATTGTTCATCATTTCCCAATCTTGATTCACCTTGGAATTCAAGTTAATACAGTCGGACAAATTGAGCGTTTCATCAGCGGGATTGGCTATCTTGATGAAGATAATAATGGGAAATTATTACCAATATATGAAAACAAGCAAGGCCAAATAAAATATTTTCATTTACCAGATAAACTAAAAGAAAGACTCGCCAAACAAAAAAGTATGATTGATCTTTGGGAAGTACTGTGCTGATGAAAAAGAGTTGGATAATTGCTGTTTTTATGAGTATATTTGGTCTAATAATTGGCACAATTGGCTTTTCTTCATACATTAAAGGTGGGCTTGTAGGCTTTATCTATCTAGTAATCACAATCATTGATATTGTTCCGCGTATCAATACATATAATGTCGCGCTTCAGCGAAAAAAAGAAGGATATCAATTCATGAATAATTTCCTTATCACCCTGAGTGTTCATCGCAATATAGTGCATACATATGAGATAACTCAAAAACAATTTTCCAGTGATTTAATGCATTGGACAAATGACCTTGAAGGAATGCTTGTCAATGAAAAACTTGGTCAATTGAGTGCATATTTCCAGATAAAAATATATATATTATTTATTGATTTTCTTACAATTTATGAACAAGAAGGTGGCGAAGTTTTGCAAATGGCAGAACTCCTATTAACTAATATTCGGCGTGAAGCGGCCGAACTTACAAAATATGATTTGCTCTATGGAAGAAAAATGATTGAGTTTATTTTACTTTGGTTAATGACTTTTGCCATTCTCGTGACAACGCGGTTTAGCCTTGGGACAATGTATTTCACAATGTTAACAAATGCTTTATTTCAGATTATTCTTGGTGGTTTTTTTCTAGTATTTATCATTGCAACATCAATATTATTTCGCTTAATGTTCAAAAGCAAAGATTGGGGTAATCGTTATGAGTCGGTGGGAACAAAAATTAAAAAATCTTGGTTTCAGCGTAAAAAAAATTGAATTTAGTTTTTTAATTCTTATAATTCTCACTTTAATCGGTGGGATATTACTTATTATTAATCGACAGTGGGGATTAGCATCTTTAATTTTTGCGAGTAATTTTATCATCGGCTTTTCTTTTTATTATTATGTGCGGCAAGTTCAAGAACAGTTAATACGTAAAAAAGAAGAGGAATTTGCGGCAATATTCACCAACTTTCGTATTTATCTTGGCCATGGACGTAATGTTTATCAAGCTTTACAACTATGTCAAGAACATGCTTCAAATAATCTTCGACCATTACTTGAAAACCTTATTTTCATGATTGATCATGACCAAAGTGTGCGACCATTTATGGAGTTTTCTACGCATTTTGTTCATCCTTTGATTGAAGAAGTTGTGATTGCAATGTATCAAATGATTGATGCCGGTCGCGATTCAAGATACTTATGGCATTTTAACTACCTATTTAGTAAGTATGATGAACAAATCGCGGAACAAAAGTATCAACAAAAAAGCAAAACATTGGAGCGCATAAATATGAGTGCAATGCTTGGTGCTGGAATTCTTGTTGTGGCTTTAGCAGTTGGCATCATTCAAATGATTGGTGGCGTGATGTATGGGATCTAAAGTTGGTGTCTTGTTATCATTTTTATTTGTTTTACAGGTGCTCTTATTTGGTGGTGATATTAGTAACGTGCAAATTGTTCATAGTGAATTAGATGCATTAGCGACGCATGTCGCCCAAAAGATTGGCTACGATGGTTATCTTAGTGTGAATACGATTACTTATGTCGAATCATATCCGAATACGACTATTCGCTGTTTATCCGGATGCGCCCCACGCTTTGGTGATACCTTAGTGTTTGAAATAATGCGTGATTATCAGCCTTTTGTTTTACAAAAGGATATTCTGACAATTCGCGTTGAACGCGCCGCGGTTATCGGATACTACAACTAAAAAGAAAGGAGGAAAACATGGGAGAAATAAAAGGTCAAATTCTTGGCGTTGTATTGGTCTTAACTATTTTTGGTTTAATCGCTGGAATATTTGCTCAAGTATTTAAGGATGCTGCTAATAACGTAGCTTCACAAGTAACGAGTCAAGTCAACTATACACCACCCGTAACACCAGCGGCGATCGTCGTCGAGTTGATTTCTTAAATAGATATAAGGACCTCCGGGTCCTTTTTTTGTTGAGAATTATTATATTAAAAGATATAATACCTAGTAGTAAATAGAAGGGAACCATCTAATTGTATGAATGACAGAATCAAAGAAATTGAAGCAACTTTTGCCGAAACACTAAAAGTCGATCATGTTGATCCAAATGCTGAACTTCGCGATCTCGGACTGGACTCACTAGATTTAGTCGAATTACTAATTAAACTTGAGGAAAAATTTGGTGTCGAATTCTCAAATGAAGAAATGCCAAACTTTAAAACAGTTCAAGACGTTTACACCGCAATTGAAAAGAAATTAAATAAGTAATTTTTTTGTTGAACTTATCTTTTCCCTATGCTATATTTTGTCTTGCACATAGCGTAGGAACTGCCTAGTTAGCTCAATGGTAGAGCAATCGGCTGTTAACCGATCGGTTGCAGGTTCGAGTCCTGCACTAGGCGCCATTTGGCCCGTTGGAGAAGTGGCTTAACTCACATGCCTTTCACGCATGCATTCATGGGTTCGAATCCCGTACGGGTCACCATTCAATTGAAATTCCCCCCATTTATTGGACCAAAATGAAGTGAACCCACTTTATTGGACAAGTTCAATTAAATTATAGGGGATTGAATGGACTGATGTCTAAACTTTATAGGACTCAGTCCTTTTAATTTGCAAGAAATCCTGTCGTTATTGTAATAATTGATATAATCAATAATCGCTTCTTTTAATTGATTTAGTGTTTTGAATTCGAATTCATGTCCATAAAACATTTCTCTTTTCAAAATGCCGAAGAAATTTTCTGTTGGCGAATTATCTAAACAATTTCCTTTTCTAGACATTGATTGAATAATTCCGTGAGCTTTTAATGTTTCTTTATATTCATACATCTGGTACTGCCATCCTTGATCGGAGTGCATTATGATTCCATCGGCTTTTGGATATCTTTCAAATGCTTTGTTCAACATATTCGTTATTTGTCTAAAGTTTGGTGATATCGAAACATCGAAACTTATTATTTCTCTAGTGTGAAAATCAATGATTGGCGACAAGTATAGCTTACCAGCAGCAATATGAAATTCGGTTACATCAGTACCCCATTTTTGGTTTGGAGCGGTTGTATCAAAATTTCTATCATAGATAGTTTTATGTTTTTCTTTATCAACCTTTTTATCGATAAGAATATTTTTACAAGTTCCGTTCATGTCTCCTTTATATGATTTATATTTAGCCTTTGCCTTAATACCAAAAAGATTCAAACTCGACATGATACGTTTAACTTTTTTGTGATTAACTACAAAACCTCTATTCTTAAGTTCTAGAGTTATTCTTCTATAGCCATATCTAGATTTATTGGTGATATAAATATCGACGATCTCATTAATAATTTCTTCATTTTTATTATCTAAATTAACTTTGTTAAGATTGTAGAAATAAGTCGATTTAGACAATTCTGAAATTTCTAATAAGGTGCTTAATTTATATTTATGCCTTAATTCATTAACAATACTTACTTTTTCTTCGATTGTTGCACCTTTCTTTTTTGAACTAAGGCATCTAGTTTTTTTAAGTATTCGACCTTTGCTTTTAAATATTTGTTTTCTTTTTCTAATTCAGCGCGAGTCTTTCTTCCTGGTGTGTTCTTCGACATTTTCGGTGGCCTTCCTGATAAGTGATTTAATTCTATACCAGAAATACCTCCTTTTGAATAAAGAGAAACCCATTTAGATAATAAGGATTTGCTTATCCCTAAAGAAGCAGCAACATCAGCTTTGCTTTCTCCAGTAAGGAATCTTGCAACAGCATGTACTTTCTCTTTAATGGTTCTTTTGTGATAGCGGTGACTAAGGCCTTCTTCTCCATGATATTCATAAAGCTTAACCCATGTCCTTACAGTTTTAGAGCATGTATGTTTTGTTCCATCTCCAAACTTAGGAATTACTTCTCCGTTCAAGTATTTTTTAACCATTTCTAACTTGAACTCTTTTGTGAACTTCATATAAAACCCTCCTTTGGTTATTTTTGGTCCAAAGAAAGGGGTTCAGTACAAAATCCGGTTACAATAAAAGGGGGTTTTTCTTATGAAACTAACCATGGACACAAAGCTGAAGATGATAAAAGAGTATCTTGATGAGCAGGTTCCAATGACCAAGCTTGTTAAGAAATACAATTACGATTTAGCGAAGCTCAAATATCTAGTCAAACTATATCAGCTTCACGGCGAAACGCCTTTCGTCTATCAGGACAAAAGAATCTATACTCGCGAGGAAAAGCTTGAAGCCATTAAGATTGTTATGACTAATCAGAAATCGGCGCGGCAGCTCGCCCTTGAAAAAGGCATGCCGAGTCCGCATGTCATTCAGGACTGGGTCGAGAAGTTTAAAAAAGACGGAGCGGATTCCATTCAGATTTCCCGGGGAAGAAAAAGATATCGCCTGCATGCGGATCGACAGAAGTATTTGGCGAACAAAGAATTAAGAGAGCGCCTCGCCTATCTTGAAGCGGAGAATGCCTACCTAAAAAAAGCGTATTCCCTAATTCAAGAGAAGAGCAGACGAACGAAGAAAAAGTAAAGTTGGTTTGCGAATTAAGGGGAAGATATAAATTGGTCAATCTTCTCAAAATTGCGAGGTTATCGAAGTCGACTTTCTTTCATAATCTTAATAATATCGATAGACGGAAACATAAAGACGATGAAACATATAATTACATTAAAACTATCTTTGATAGTAATTATCGTAAATATGGATCTCCGCGCATTACTCAGGAGCTCAAAAACCGCGGTTTAGTCATCAATCACAAGCGTGTCGAAAGAGTCATGAAAGAGCATCATTTAAGCGCTTCATCTAGACCGAAGAAATACCATTCCTATCGAGGCGAAGTCGGAGTCAAAGCCCCGAACTTGATCAAGCGTCATTTCGATAACGGAAGGCCGTATCGCATCTTCGGGACCGATGTGACTCAGTTTTCGATTCCGTGTGGGAAGTTATATTTATCCCCAATTATTGACTTTCATACCCGGGAAATCGTCGCCTATGACATATCGGAACATCCGAACCTCAATCAAATCAAGCGGATGATGAATAAACTTGAATATGACTATAGCGAAGAACTGTCTGGAGCCATCCTTCATTCGGATCAAGGCTGGCAGTATCAACAGAAGTGGTATCAAGATAAACTTGATGAATTAGGCATGCTACAATCAATGTCGAGAAAGGGTAATTGCCTTGATAATTCCCCAACTGAGAATTTCTTCGGAAGACTCAAAGAAGAGATGTTTTATGGTCACGAATGGAAATACGAATCACTTTCTGAACTCAAACGAGATATCGTTACCTGGATAGACTATTATAACAACGAAAGAATCGTCAGTTACTTAAAAGATAGCCCACTTCGATACAAGGCCAAGCTCGTATTGATGAAGACATGATATAATGGTAGCCAGTTCAATAGGGTTTGGTCCAACCTATTGGGGGAAGTACAAAAAAATTTAGTCCATCTATTGATGGGCTTTTTTTGTGCAAACAATATCACTATTTGATATACTAAAGATAGATTTTGAAAGGAGAATATATTATGCCAAAAGTTCGTTTCTATAAGTGT
>JAQWCH010000034.1 GCA_028705995.1 Bacilli bacterium
TCTTATTACTGCAATTTTTTGTTAATAACGGCAAGTAGAACACCAACGCGATACATCTCTTTTGGATCATATTCGCCGTTTTGTAACTTCTCAAACATTGCTTTAAAAGCTTCGGCTGGCGATGTGGCTTCATCGGTTTTTGGTACATTGATGTCGACATATGTGTCTTGTTCGACGGGAAGATATTCCGTCCAATAAACAGGTACTGCATGGTAGCGGCCATCTCTGCCATAAACATTAATGTATTCGACGCGTTCTTCTGTCCGGAAGCCATAGGCAGTGACTTTTAAGTGGTCGCAATAATCGCCACTACTTACAATTGATGTTTTTAAAATGTTGCGGGTCTTCGATAACGGGTGAATAAATTCCGCGCGATTCATTTGATTAGCAACTTGCTCATGTTCATAAAAGCTAGCATATGATGGATAGTAATCTTTGTAGATATACTCATGGGGCTTGTGATGTTGATATAACGGAATTGATAAAACTGGTGCAAACGCAAAATATATGTGTTTAAAATAGCTGTCATTATAAGCAACAAAGTTTTCTTTGATGGCGTCAATGTCATAACCTTGAAAGAAGCTTGGATGCGGCTTTAAAACAATATTTTTTAAATGTTCGGGATAAACTAAATTAATCATTTTGCGTTTTTTAAAGTCAAAATCATCGCCAAAACCGATTGTTTTATCTTTTATCAGTGCTAGAAGTTGTTTTTGGGCAAGCGGTGTGAATAGTAAGCGGAATTGGACTTCGTTATCACGGTTATGCGCGCCAAAAAGAACCTCAAATTCGGAATTCGCCATAGTGGTGTAATCTTGGCCTTTCATTGTGCTGCGTTCGGATTTTTTTTCGAGTTTTTTAATTTCACGTTTAACTTCTTTTTCAATTTGTTTTTCCGACATATTTTCAGCATTTGAATCGTTACGGTCAAAACTTAAATCTGGTGCTGCCTCATTTCCATAAACAAGATAAGGAGACTCATAATAATATGGGAATGGTTTAGTGACTTGCGCTGTTAATGTTTGTGTGTGGTGATTGGTTACCATTCGTCCATTAACATAAGAAGTTGTCGTCCAAGAAATCGTTATTGAGCCAGTATAAGTTTTCGTTCCCATATAATGGACTAAATCACGGCATATATAGAAAGGATTACCGCTAATTTCACCAGATTGAACAAAAAGTGCGGAACGATAATTGCTATCTTGATCAGACAAGCCAAACTTACCCACTAAGTAATCAAGCCTACGGCTATCAAAAAGGGTATCAAGATTAATTAAGGGAATTGTTTTTTGAAATATTTCCGTATTCATACCAAATGAAAAGAGTTCATTCAATGGTTTTAATTGGGCATAAGCATCGCGTTTTAAAGAGCTTATTTTTTCATCGATCTTCCCTTTTTCAAGTTTCAGATTGCGAATCTTGGGATTAACAATTTTTACGATTAGAACGATAAAAGTAATCATCAAGGCTAAGCCGATTACCATAATCACAACGTTAAGAACATCGGCTACCCCGTTTGTTATCATGCTAAATAGTCCGTACGCCATCGCGGCAATGCTTAGGACAATTAGAAAAATATAAAAACCACGGAGGCCATTTTGCTTGCTAATTAATTTGGCAAAATTATCACTTTCTATTTGTTTTTTCTTAATTTGGCGGTTTGTTTCGCGGTTGTCTTCAATGTTGACACCAGACTTATTGATTAAATCATCAATATAGTCAGTTGCATTTTGATGTTGGGTATCTTTATAGACTTTTTGATATTGATCTAATGGCTCATAAATAAATTCGCCATCATCGGTAAAAAGGTCATTCATATTAGCCCCCATTCTTTCATCATATAGAAATAGAATTAAGCTCGTAATATTATTTTAATCATTTGCTAATTGATATACAACTATCCATATAAATTTGATTGGGTGCTTAATGCTTATGCATAGTGCAAAACAACAAAATTTGCTATCATATAATTGAGGAATAAATATTATGATTGAAAACATTTTTAAATTAACCCAAGGTAAAAAGACCACAGTTGAACGGGTTTTAGTAGATGAAAACATCCATTATTTACACTTTATTCTAAATAAGGACCAAGATCGCCCAGTGCATTTTTCTGATGCGCCACTTTATATGACAGTTCTTAAAGGCACACTCACTTTGCGTCTTGCAGAACAAGATAATCAAGTGTACCCAGTAGGAACTTTAATTAAAATTCCATTGAAGACAAAAATGCATATTCAAAATAGGCACGAAGAAACGCTTGAACTAATTGTTATTAAAGCCCCCGCCCCCGCGACACCGCTTATGCCGATTATTCAAAATCGATAATTGGTTACTTTTTTAGTGAAAAAATTAAAGAGCATTAATGCTTGGTTGTAGTTTGACCAGCGACTAGTGCAACATCAATGATTTTACAGGTGATTTCTTTATTATTCGGATTGTTTAGTTTTTCGAAAATAAGATCAATTGCAATTTTTGCTGTTATTTCTTTATCGTTATCAATTGTGGTCAAGCGAAAAGGGTAATGAATTTCACGTTGCAAATTATCATAACCAATCACGTTAATGTCTTCTGGAACCTTTTTGTTGTGCAATAAAAGATAGTTAACAACTTCAAACGCCATTAAATCATTGAAACAGAAGATTGAGTCAATTGTGCGATCGGCTTTAAATAGACGGTCAAGAAGTGCAGCGACAGTTTCGTTTTTGTCGTTATTTACGGTATGTTTGACTATCGCTCCATTATTAGTAAGTGCTTTATTAAAACCTTGTAAGCGCAGTTGATTAATTGGTAAATCATGACG
>JAQWCH010000002.1 GCA_028705995.1 Bacilli bacterium
AGCTTTTTGTGTATTTTGCGTTTTATTTTGTTATAATCATTTTGTAATAGATAAGGAGGAAAATATGAAAAACAAAATTGTTCTATTACCTATGATGATGCTTCTCCTTGCTGGGTGCGGACCTGCGACTGATTCCGTACCTCCAAGTGAAGATGACCCAAGTATTAATGAGTCGAGCATCGAAGTCCCTTCAGAAAGCTCTGAAGAAGTTGGTTTATTGCCGATTTCTGACGCCCGTGATGTCGAATCCGGCGAAGTAGTCAATACTGCTGGTGTCGTCACTGCTATCTATCAAGATAGTGTCAAAGATGGAACCTTCTCCGTCGCTATCCAAGATGGCGATATTGCGATGTTACTTTATCACGTGAGTGCTGAAGTACTCGGTGAAACTGCGGTTGGTGATTCAATCGAAGTTGTTGGCGAATCAGCCCCATATTACGAAACGATGGAACTCAATCCTGTAACAAGCATTGTAGCAGCCGAAACTACCTATACAGCAACTGCCCTTGAAATCCCCAATATGAGTGCAATTACTGATTGGTCGGAAATGGATAGTCGCTTAGTGACTATCGTTGGAACGAAGAAACCATCCAACGCAGAACTTAAAACTGATTCTAACAACTACTATTATGTGTGGCAAGAACAAGGCATGGTCGAAGCCTTAGCCTACATCAATCGTAATGTTGGCGTCGCAGCTATTGAAGCGATGAAGCCAGTCTTAGACGTTGCTGATCCTTACACGGAAAACCTTGAATTAACCGGTATTGTCGGTTTCTATAAAGGTGCCCCACAAGTATTATTCTATGATGTAGCGAATGCTGTTGTTGCAGATAACCCAGTAGATGTCCCAACTGCTTTAGAAATTAAAGTAGCGGGTGATGCGGCTGCCACCACGGTTGAAGTTGCTCAATTTGAAAAAGTTCGTTTAGCTGGTCTATTTACTCCAGCCGCTGTTGCTGATCGTGAATTAACCTGGACCTCAAGTGATGAAACCTTAGCAACTATTGATGCTTATGGTGAAGTGACTGGTGTTGCTCCTGGTACAGTCACCATCACGGCGACCTCCGTTGCCGTTCCAACTGTGACCGCTACATTTGAAGTGGTTGTTGTTGCTGGCGAACCAATGAGCATTGCCGATGTACGTGCTCTAGATAATGGCGTTGTTGTTCCAGTTCGTGGAACCGTTACTTCTGCTCCAAGTTCTGGAAACTATACCATTCAAACTGGCGATGCCGCTTTATACTTATACAATGTCCCAACCGCCATGCGTACAGGTATTGAAGTTGGCGATGATATCGTTGTCGTTGGTAAAACTGACAATTATAATGGTCTTGAACAAATTGCTGATATTTCGGCAGTTACTGATCTTGGACCAACTTTAACCCCAATTGTTCCAGCAGAAGTTACTGATTTAGCAACTCTCGTGGCTGGTTGGGATTCACGTTTAGTTTCGATTGAAGGCTTAGAATATGTCTCTGGTTCCGTGACAATCAATAGCCACAGCAATATTACGCTTTCACTTAATGGCACCGAAATTACACTTCGGACAAGTAAGTATACTGATGATACCGAAGAACAAGCCATGAAAGATTTAATCGATGGATTAACCGCTGGTGACTTTGTCGACTTTGATGGTGTTATTGGTTGGTACAATAGTGCTCAATTAGCCTTTAATAGTGCTGCTGATCTTACCGTTGCTCCATACGTTCCTGGAACAGTAACCGCTGTTACCGTTACCTCTGAAGGTGATGCTACTTCATTAGCCGCTAATGGTACTTTACAATTAACTGCTACCGTAACTGCTGATGGCGCAACGCATAATGAAGTTACTTGGTCTTCCAGTAACGAATCAGTTGCAACAGTTGATCAAAATGGTTTAGTAAGTGGCGTTGCTGATGGTAGTGTTGTAATTACCGCGACATCCAGTCTTAATACTGCCGTCTTTGGCACAATTGCTCTTACTGTTCTTGATGCTTCTGTTCCATTTGAACAAGTTGTTTATTCAACAGGTTTTGAGGTTACAGACGGATTTGATCCCTCCACATCATACAACAACACGGAAGAAAAACTTCAAGGTCCAGTTGATGGTCAATGGGGTATCATTATGGGCACTGCCACAACATCTGGCGCGTTAGTTGGCGCTCAGTCAATGCAAATGCGTTCATATGCACAACCATCAGCAGGTTGGGAAACTGTTGGCCGTGTTTATCCAAAGGCTTCATTTGCTAATTTGACTAAAGTTTCATTTGAGGCTAAAGCCGACAATACTAGTAGCACGATGAGCGTTGAATACTCACTTGATGGTACAACCTGGGTCGCGATGACATTAGATGGCACGTATGGTACAACACAATCCACCATTACTGCCTCAATGCCAACGGAATTATCTGGAAATCAAGCCGCTGTTTATTTCCGGATTAATCATACGTTAGTTGGCGCTAAAAGCAAATGTACAATCGATACCGTTCAAGTCTACGCTATCGCCTAATTTGTATTCTATCTGATATTACGAAGGCTAACCCTTACCGGTTAGCCTTTTTTCATTTTCTCAAGCGAAAATAATGTTATAATTTAAAAAGAAATTATTGAGGCTATTATGGATGATGTAAAAGATAATTCTCCACTGATCACAGACGATAACAAAAGTGAAGAAATAATTTATATACCGCGTGAAGCACCGGCTCTGCATAAGTGGGAAGAAGTGCGTGATCTTTACTATGTCTATATTAAAGATCAACATGATCGCGATAAAATCAAACAAGCTTATGAATTTGTTCTACAACATCATCAGGGACAAAAACGTAAGTCGGGCGAACCTTACATTCATCATTTAATCGAAGTAGCTTACATCCTGGCTAAGCTACAAGCAGGACCAGCCACGATTATTGGCGGGCTCTTACACGACGTGGTGGAAGATACTGAAGTTGAAGTTAGTGATATCCGCCATATGTTTGGGAGTGATGTCGCTCGTCTTGTCGATGCTGTGACCAAAATTCAGCGCTTAAAACTCTCAAAACGTTCAGAAACTGATTTTGTTTATGAAGATCACCGCAAGATTTTTTTAGGAATGGCGAAGGATATTCGTGTCATTATTATTAAACTTGCTGATCGTCTCCATAATCTCCGCACATTATCTTGGTTATCTCGGGAACGGCAAATTGCGATTTCGAAGGAAACGTTAGAAGTTTTTGTGCCTATTGCACACCGTCTAGGTATCTATAACGTCAAAAGTGAGATGGAAGATCTTTGTTTAAAATATTTAGAATATCCTAAATATCAAGAAATCATGCAAATGATTGAGCAACGAACCAAAAACCGGCAAAAATCCCTTGATGATTTAAAAAAGCGCATTGCCGATATCATTTTTGAAAACAAAATTCCTTTCCGTCTCGAAAGTCGTATTAAATCGATTTACAGCATTTATAAAAAAATGTATCTAAAAGATCATGCCTTTGATGAGATTTTTGATATTATGGCGATTCGGATTATTACAAAAACAGAACTTAATTGCTATGAGATTTTAGGAATTATTCACGCTACCTATAAACCGCTACCCGGACGCTTTAAAGACTATATTGCGATGCCGAAGCCCAATATGTATCAATCATTGCATACGACGATTATGTCCGGCGACGGGCAAGCTTATGAAGTACAGATTCGGACGGAAGCGATGGATGAAATTGCCGAAGGTGGGGTTGCTGCCCACTGGCGGTATAAAGAAGGCACAAATTACGATCCACGGATCGAACAACGGGAAATTGAAGAAAAACTTCATTGGTTCCGCGATTTTGTTGGCGTCAGTGAAAATCTTTCCGATGATGCGAAAGAGTACATGGATACGTTAACCCGCGATATTTTTGACGCTAATGTATATGTATTTACACCAAAAGGCAAAGTTGTTGAACTACCGACTGGAGCGACACCACTTGATTTTGCTTATAAAATTCATACCGGTGTTGGCGATTCCGCAGTTGGAGCACTTGTTAATAATGCATTAGTGCCACTAAATACTGTTTTAAAGACTGGTGATATTGTTGAAATTAAAACTTCCAAAACTTCTAATGGTCCCAATGAAGGTTGGTTAAATATTGCCGTTACGCAAAGCGCCCGGGCGCATATTCGCAAAGCTTTACAAAAAAAGAATAGTGAATTAATGCGTAGTGATCACATTACCCGTGGAAAACAATCATGTATTGATGCTTTTCATGATCGCGGGATTGAAGAAGAAGAAATGCTGAGTTTAATTAACTCCAATAAGGTTTTTAATGAATTCCACGTGAATAATCTTGATGATCTTTTTGTGGCAATTAGCAATCGAAACCCAGTGCCTGGAGCGATTATTGATTTTTTAAATATTAAGGCGAAACCGAAAGTGCTCCCGGTACGCGGACTCTCGGCAAAAGCAACAGACCATACGCCTGTTCATGTCCAGGGAGCGGGGAAAGTTGCAATTAATTTAGGTAATTGTTGTACGCCAATTCCCGGGGATGATATAGTCGGCTATATTACGAAAGGCAAAGGAATCACTGTTCACCGCGTCTCCTGTCCGAATATTGCAAAAGCTGGTCAACGTTTAATTGATGTATATTGGAATGAAGACCTTGGTATCCAAAATTATCCTGTTGATATTGCGGTGATTTGCGATGATCGACCGGGATTACTTGTCGAAATTATGGGTGTTTTATCTGCTCAAAAAATACCGATTTCGCAAATTAATGCGAAGTTGCATATTCCAACTATGACGGCAACGATTTCCGCGACAATTCAAGTTAGTGATGCACATCGTCTACATGATATTTTTGTTGTTATTAAACAAATTAGTGATGTCCGTGATGTAGTACGCGTATTCCATTAAAATCGCTTAAAAGTGTTTTAATAGTTTTTATTTAGTAGTTTTATAGTTGTTTTAGTATATTTTGCAGCGCTTTTAACAAAAATAAACAACTGATTATTCATACTGCTTGTTTGACACCATAGCCATTAAATGGCTATAATATAAAAGCCGTTGAAGTAGCAACCTTTTTAGATTTGAATTAGAGAAAGAATCGGGTTGATGGAACGATTTATTCCCCTAAAAAGCCGACACTATTGAGGCTGATCACGTGATCCGTATACTGGCGTTAACAGTTTGAGAGCGTAATGATATGCATACGAATTAAGGTGGTACCGCGGCAACTGTCGTCCTTTGTATCACTTTTTATTTTTATTGGAGGAATAATTAATGGCATTTAATCAACCCAAGGGCACCCACGATATCTATGGTATCGAGGCTAAAACATTTAAGAAAATTGAAGATGTTTTCGCTGGATTAGCTGAACTTTATGGTTTTAACGAGATGCGTACACCAATTTTTGAAGCAACGGAACTTTTTACCCGCGGTGTTGGTGATGCAACTGATATTGTCCGTAAAGAAATGTTTACGTTTGATGATAAAGGCGGACGCTCAATCACACTTCGGCCTGAAGGCACAGCAGGTGTGATGCGGGCGATTGTTTCACAAAAGCTGTACGCAACGGATGATTTGCCCTTGAAATATTATTATTACGGACCGGTTTTCCGTTACGAACGACCACAAAAAGGGCGTTACCGTGAATTCCGCCAATTTGGTGTTGAAAGTGTAGGTGTTAATTCACCTTTTAACGATGTTGAAGTCGTGATTTTCGCTTTAACGGCGCTGTCTTATCTCGGTTTCGAGCACGTTCAGTTAAAAATAAACTCAATTGGTGGAGCCACAACCCGTGAAAAATATCGGACGGCTCTTATTGATTACTTTGCCCATGATATAGAACATATGTGTGAAGATTGCCATGTTCGTTATGAGATTAATCCATTAAGAATGCTCGATTGCAAAGTGGAAGAAGATCAAAAAATTATTGCTGGTGCACCGAAAATTCAAGACTTTTTGACACCAGATGAGCAAACATATTTTAAAAAGATTACGGAAACACTTGATAGTTTTGGGATTCGCTATGAAATTGATCATAATCTCGTTCGCGGTCTTGATTACTACTCTGATTTTGTGTTCGAATTTCATTACATCTCCGAAAAAGGGGAAAATTATGGCGCAATCGGTGCTGGCGGTCACTACGATAAGCTATTAGCTGATGTTGGTGGACCATCCTTAGCTGGTGTCGGTCTCGCTTTTGGCATTGAACGCCTTTATCTAATCATGGAAGACAATCAATTATTAGAAAAAGAAGCGCTCGGTCTTGATGTTTTTGTGATGAATGTTGGTGAAAATACTGTCGATGATGCATTTTCAATTCTTACACTAATTCGCAACTCCGGTTTCCGCGCCGACATGAATATGGATAAACGCTCGTTTAAGGCGCTTTTCAAGCGGGCTGAACGCGTGCAAGCCAAACTTGCTGTCATCATCGGCGATGATGAAGTTGCTAAATCGGTTGTGCAAATCAAAGATTTACATAAAGAAGAACAAGTGACTGTCGCTTATGAAGATATAGTTGCTAAACTCGATGAATATTTATCCGCTGATGAACACGAACATCATCATCACGAAGAGGAGTAAGATATATGCTTCGAACAATTTATAACGGCCAATTACGTTTAAGCAATGTTGGTCAAAATGTCGAATTAGTCGGCTGGGTTGCGAAAAAGCGCAATTTAGGCTCGCTATTATTTATTGATTTACGTGACCGGACCGGGATTATTCAATTATTAATTAATAGTGAACAAATAGTT
This sequence comes from Bacilli bacterium, assembly GCA_028705995.1. Classification (GTDB taxonomy): domain Bacteria; phylum Bacillota_I; class Bacilli_A; order RFN20; family CAG-826; genus JAQWCH01. Next base: position 6,703 of record JAQWCH010000002.1, read on the forward strand.
GTACCCGATGTTCGTAATGAATATCTTTTGCATGTGTTTGGTGTTGTTAAACAAAAAGCCGTTGCCAATAATCTTCTTGCAACGGGCGAAGTTGAAGTTGAAGTTAGTAAACTCGAAGTAATTAATAAAGCGGAAACCACCCCACTCATTATCGCGAATGAAACTGATGCTTTAGAAGAAGTGCGACTCAAGTATCGTTATCTCGATTTACGCCGTCCAACAATGCAAGATAAATTGATTAAACGCGCGCAAATCGTGCGCAGTACGCATCAATATCTTGACCAAAATGGTTTTATTGAGATTGAAACGCCAATATTAACAAAATCGACACCGGGTGGTGCGCGCGATTTTTTGGTGGCCAGTCGCTTACATCCCGGCAGTTTTTATGCTCTACCACAGTCACCACAAATTTATAAGCAATTACTCATGATCAGTGGCCTTGAACGTTACTATCAAATTGCAAAATGTTTTCGTGATGAAGATTTACGTGCTGATCGGCAACCAGATTTTACACAAATCGACTTAGAAACCTCGTTTTTAAATCAAGATGAGATTTTGACCTTGACGGAAGGTTTATTACATAAAATTTTTCTTGAGACAGTCAATTATGATCTACCTTTACCATTACCGCGCCTGACATACGAACAAGCCTTGCACACCTATGGTAGTGATAAGCCTGATTTACGTTACGGACTGAAAATCGTCAATATTAAGGACATTTTTGAAAATAATCAAAATACCTTTTTTGTTGATAATACGCACATTATTGCGATTAAAGTCGCTAATTTTGCCGAACAGGCAACACGCAAAGTGCTTGATAACTACAATTTGACTGCGAAAAAGTTCAAATTAGCAAGTTACGCCATGTTAAAATATAGTAGTGGTGAACTTGTTGGTTCACTTGTAAAGCTATTTTCCGCGCAAGAGATTTTGGCCTTGAAGACAAAGTTAGATTTAACTGAACACGATGTTGTTTTTATCGCCGCTAGCCCATTAGAAGACGCTGCTTACTTTGGTCTTGGTGCATTACGGACGCAAGTTGCAAAAGATTTAAACCTTATTGATGATCAGATTTATTCATTACTCTGGGTAACGGATTTTCCGTTATTTGAAACAAGTGATGAAGGTCGTCTTGTCGCTGCTCATCATCCCTTTACGCGTCCGCATGATGAAGATTTAGCTTTATTGAAGACAAATCCCGCGCAAGTTCGCGCCCAAGCCTACGATATCGTAATCAACGGCTATGAAGCGGGTGGTGGTTCATTACGGATTTATGATCGCGACTTACAAAATCAGATTTTTACTTTGTTAGGGATGAGTGAAGAAGCCATACGGTTTAAATTCGGTTTCTTTGTCGATGCATTTAACTATGGAACGCCACCACATGGCGGGATTGCCCTTGGTCTTGACCGGATGACAATGATTTTGACCGGCACTGACAATATCCGTGATGTGATTGCTTTTCCGAAAAACCTGGCCGGAGTTTCGCCAATGAGCGAAGAACCGACCACCGTTGATCAGCAACAGTTAATTGATTTGCATTTAAAGATTGTTGAATAAAAAAAGAAAAATAGGAGGAATTAGTATGTTTGGTTCAAAGAAGTTTACGGAGACGGAATTACTTGCGATATCAGCCATTCGTGCGACCGTTATTGATGGGACGAACTTAGCAAAAAGCGGACACCCTGGAATGGCAATTGGTTCAGCACCTGCGCTTTATACACTTTTTAATCGTCACTTAGTCAGTGACCCCGCTAATCCGACATGGATTAATCGTGACCGTTTTGTGTTATCAGCCGGTCACGCAAGTATGCTTTTATATACGTTATTGCATTTTGGTGGCTATCAAGTTAGTCTTGATGATCTTAAAAAGTTCCGCCAGATTGATTCAATTACACCAGGCCATCCTGAGGTTGGTCTCACGCCTGGGGTTGATGCAACAACTGGTCCACTCGGTCAAGGTCTCGCCCAAGCCGTTGGCTTAGCGGTCGCTGAAGAAGCCTTACGGGCGCAATATCCAGAAGGAAATAAAATAATTGATCACTACACCTACGCGCTTATCGGTGATGGATGCTTACAAGAAGGAATTAGCCAAGAGGCAATTTCTTTTGCTGGCCATCAAAAACTGCATAAATTAATTGTTTTATATGACGCCAATAGCGTCACACTTGATGGACCTTTAAGTAATTCCTTTAGCGAAGACATTCCTGCCCGCTTCCGAGCGGCAAACTGGTTTGTCCAAGTTATTAATGATGGTAATGATGTTAAAGCGATTGATAAAGCAATCCGGAAGGCGAAACGCTCGAAAACACAACCTTCGCTCATTATGTATAAATCCGTGATTGGTCAAGGATCAGTTAATCAAGGAACATACAAAGTCCATGGTAACCCACTCGGTGTGATTGATGGAGCACATGCCAAAGGCACATATCTTTATCATCAAGCAGAATGGGAAATCCCCGCAGAAGTATATCAAGTATTCAAAGATAATTTTGTGAGTCGCGGAACAAGTGCTTATAAAGATTGGCTTAAACAAACAACAAGTTACCGCCGGCAACATCCCGATGAAGGCGAATTTTTATTCAATCACCTCGGCGTTGATGTCACTGACTGTCTAAAAAATCCTCTACCAACATTTGAACCTAATTCTAGTGCAAGTACGCGTGTGACAAGTGGCGAGTATCTCAACTCTTTAGTTGATGAAGTGCCACATTTAATCGGTGGTTCCGCAGATGTTGCCCATAGTGTGATGACAATGTTATCAAATCACAAAGATTTCACGTCGGAAAATCGCGCAGGTCGTAATATCAACTTTGGTATCCGTGAATTTGCCATGGCCGCCATCCAAAATGGGATGCTGCTTCATGGTGGTTTAAGAACTTATGTTGGAACTTTCCTTGTTTTTAGTGATTATATGAAAAATGCGCTTCGTTTAGCATCATTAAGTCACTTACCCGCTATTTATTTATTCTCCCACGACTCACTGGCGCTTGGTGAAGATGGTCCAACCCATCAACCAATTGAACAATTAACAATGCTTCGAGCGATTCCAGATATGGATGTCCTTCGTCCTGCTGATGCGAACGAAACCGTTGCTAGCTGGAAATTGGCTTTGAGCCGGACTGATGGTCCAACCGCCCTAATTCTCAGCCGGCAAAATCTTCCATTACTTGCTAATAGTGATCCCTTCCAAGTGGAAAAAGGTGGCTATGTGCTCGAATGGGAAGGCAATGAAGGTGTGATGGATGCAACGCTTGTGGCGAGTGGGTCCGAAGTTGCTCTCGCACTTGAAGCACGAAAAATTCTTGCGGAAAAACATAAGGTTGATGTTCGCCTCGTTTCAATGCCCTCACTCAATCGCTTTGTCAATTTGCCGAGTGAAGACCAAGCAAGAATTATTGGCACAAGTTATGACAAAGTCATCGCGGTGGAAATGGCGGCGACAATGCCGTGGTATCGTGTCGCCAAAACGGTGTTTGGCGTTGATCACTTTGGCGCTTCGGCACCGGCAAAAGATGTGCTGAATAAATTCAATTATACAGCTGAACATTTAGTCGAAGTCGTACTGCAAGCAATCGGGAAGTAATCATAATTTAATGAATAAAGCATGTTGGTAGCCAACATGCTTTTTATTTCATCAAGCATTGCTTTTTTTGCTATAATTACGTATAAACAAGTGTAAATTTTTAAAAATATCAACTGAATTGAATTTATATAAAAAGGAGGACAACTTCGATGAGTGAAAAGTTAACCTATAACGAAATCGCCTGCCTGCTTGATGAAGGTTTTGAAAATGAGGCCGAACGCAAAGAAAAGTGTCAATGTTTTCAAGACTTACTAGTAAAAGGCTATAGCGACTATAAAAAGCAAGCGGCGAGCGATCAAGAAATTGTCGCCTTTAGTGAATTTTCTCTTGATGTGTTTGCCCGCCATAAGCGCAATATCGGCGGACATACCTTAGATTTTAAGCGCACATATCATCGTGATAAAAATTATCTGAACGCACTCGTGAAAGATTCGGTGCAAAAACTGAATGAAAAAGCAACCGCAACATATATTTTTAAAGTGCAAAATGAAAATGTTGCCGATATTGATATCTTGATTAATAAATATGTGTTAGCGATTCGTGACCGCTTAAAAGAAGGTGAATTTAACACTGTAAGCGGTCAGTTAATGATTAAAGCGCTTAATAAATTTTCCTCTGGCATTCATTTAATTACACGTAATTTTATCGATGAAGCCTTGATTATCTGGCGGTCATTTCTTGAAGATGTAACAATTGTCAAGATTTTACGTGACAATCAAGATAAAAAACTTGAAAGTAAATTTCTAACAAATAAAGAACGGACACTTGTTGATCTTGGTTTTATTAATGAGAATACGCCGTATGCCGAAAGCGTCAGTGATCAAAGTCGCGCCCATATTGCTGATCGGCGGGCGAATTATTGGGAAATTCTTCGCTTTAGTTGGATTGGTAATTTATTAAAAGAAAACGATTATACTTCTAATGATCTACGCAAACTCGCTAAGTTGGATGAATATTCTGTTCATTATAAATTTACTTCGGTTTTTGTTCACGAACGCTTAATCAGCGATGAAGATGTGAAGGTGCTCCCTTTAAATGATTATGCTCTTTATTTATTTTGGAAACTATTCGATGAACAGTTGCGGACAATGCTCATCGCCTATTTCAAGCTTGATGATAATTTGAAAGTTGATAAGAGTGAGAAAGCAATTCGGAAGTATCTGCGGCTCGAGTTTAATGAACGTTTTAAAGAACTCGCGGGAATTATTGCCAAATAACAAAAATAACCACGTTTAATCAAGTATCAATAATTGCTTATCAAGCGATTATTCATTATAATAAAAATAGTTTTTAAGAGGTGACAATATGGCTGAATATGTTTACATTCAAAATTATACCCGCAACGGTCAAATGGGAATTTCTCACGTTGTTTTTGATCAAATTGCGGCAATTGCCACCAATAGTGTTTTAGGCGCGACTGTTGCCCGGAGTAAGAAAGGGCTATTCTTGTTACATAAACCGATTGCTTGCCAGATTCGCAATGGTCTTGTTGATGTAAAAATTTCTGTTATCATCGAAAAAAGCGCGAATGTGCAAGAAGTTTGCTTAAAAATCCAAGAAGAAGTCGCAAGCGCCCTTACAATGATGACCGAGCTCATTCCGTTTAAAATTATTGTTGAAGTTGATGGAATTAAATAAGCTCAGCTGAGCTTATTTTTATCTTTATGAAAAAAAAGTCCCCGCGTGCGCCGAAAAAGCGGCGCGCCTTAACCTATGCTGAGCAACATAACCGTTCTTTGAAAATTTATCAAAACACGGCTTCGTTTTTATCTTGGGCCGGTATTATGAACTTTCTTGGCGCGGTCTTTGCGTTGTTTAATGCGCAAGGATCGACTTTTTATTATCTTAATTTTGCTTTTAACAACTGGATTTTCCGCAGTTTTGAAGCAAGTGGTCTTGCCTTAAATAATTTTGTGCTATTTTCCGTACTTATCTTACTAATTGCCGCAGCAACTGGTGCTATTTATATTTTATTAGGACAGTTAGCGCGCCGTGGGTATAGTACTCCACTGATCATTGGCACAAGTGTTTATCTTTTGGATATGGTTTTACTTTTTTTTATTCCCCCATATCTCGAAGGACCAAATTACATACAAATTGCTTTTATCTTTCACGCCTTATTACTGGCGATGATGATTGTGAGTGTCATCTTTTATTTTCACATTTTGCATCTTGAAAAAGTGGAACGCGAAAATAAGACCGCAGAAAATAATGTTTCTCACGAGCAATAGAGCATAAATGTGCTAGAATATCACCGATTATGAACACGAAATCACGTAACCAACTGCACGAAGACGCCTTAAAAATTCTTTATTGTGCTTTGACATATGAAAACATGAATCTCGAATATGATTTAAAGGAAATATCGGAGGATATTTTATCGACACCATACGCTGATATTGACCTTTATGTCCGCCTTGTCACAACAAAGGCGTTAATCTATCAAGCACGCTTTATCCCACTTATCACCCCCCATCTACGTAAGTGGCGTTATGAACGGCTCTCGCGACTGACACGTGCGATTATTCTTCTGGCCTGTGCGCATTTTTATGAAGTTGAAGAAGTTGATAAAGGCATTGTAATTAATAATGCTGTTCGTTTAGCAAAAACCTATCTTGATGATGGCGAATATAAATTTATTAATGGTTTGCTTGATCAGGTATTGAAACATGAGTAAAGCCGCCTATTTTACCGTTTCGCAACTCAATAACTACGTAAAGTTAGTGCTGGAATCACAAACCACCTTACGCAATATCACGCTTCGTGGTGAAGTTTCAAACCTTAAACCGCATTCCAGTGGGCTATATTTCTCTTTAAAAGATGCTGATGCCGTCATTAGTGCTGTTATGTTTACCAATAGCCTTAAAAATCTCGACTTTCCACTTAAAAACGGTGATGAAGTGCTTGTTCAAGGGCTGGTCACTTTATTTACTGGTCGTGGAAGCTATCAAATTATCATTAATAAAATTGAATTATTTGGCCAAGGGCAAAAATTACTTGAACTTGAAAAACTGAAAAAGCAACTTGCCAGTGAAGGCCTCTTCGATAGTACAAGAAAACGTCTAATCAAACGTTTTCCGCATGCTGTCGGAATTATTACTGGACAAGGAAGTGCCGCTGAAAGTGATTTATTGCGGAATATTGCCCGTCGTTATCCCTTAGTGACAATTTATTTATTTCCAGCGCTTGTGCAAGGCGAAAAAGCCCCAGAGGATTTACGTCGCGTCTTACAATTAACGCGTTCATATCCAATAGATACACTAATAATTGCCCGGGGAGGCGGTAGTAGTGAAGATTTATGGGCATTTAATGATGAACAATTAGTACGGGCACTTGCCACCTATCCAATTCCAGTCATTTCGGCAGTTGGTCATGAAATAGACACAACACTTGTTGACTATATTGCTGATCAACGCGTATCAACACCGACGGCGGCGGCTGAAATTGTTGTTCCCGATCAAAATGAACTTGTTCAAAATCTTAAAATCTATGAAGAACGAATGGAAGGTGCGTTAACAAATAAGATTGTCAATTTAAAAAAGAATCTTAACAATTTAGCGAAAAGACCCGTCATTACGAACCCGCTAGCAAGTTTCAGTTCACTTCATGAAAAACTCAAACTTTACCGTAAGCAAATTAGTTATCAGCTAGGCAATAAAATCAGACTACATCTTGATTTAATCGATCGTTATTATGAACGTTTACATAGTGCGTTGACCCGTCGTGTAACCAATATACAACATCAAATACATCTATACGAACAGAAGATGCTCGCGCTTGGACCAGATAATGTCTTAAAGCGTGGCTATGCTTATGTGACAAATGAAGATGGCAAATTAATTAGTAGTATAAATGACGTTACAAGTGGTCAAATAGTGAAAACAACATTCCAAGATGGTAAAATTACTAGTAAGGTAATAGAAAAACGAGGAAATGAGCATGAATGATAAAAAAGTGAGTTTTGAAGAACGCCTTAAACGTTTAGAAGTCATCGTACAAAAGATGGAAAGCGGTGAGTTAGCTTTAGAAGATGCGCTTAAACTTTTCGAAGAAGGCAACACACTGCTCAAGTCTTTACAAGAAGAATTGCAAAAAGCGGAAGCTGAAGTAATTCGTGTAAGTGGAGAAAATAAAAGCGAATAAGCCTAAAAGTATTATTTTAGTATTAATTTAGTTTTAATTTAGTTAAACCTCATGAAAAAGAAAACAAAAAAGACCGAACAAGTTAAAAAATTTGATCTTAAAGCAATTAGCAATCCGGATTTTGTTAAACAGCTAACATATCCCGAATTAACTGCTTTAGCGAGTGACATTCGGCAAGAAATACTCTTACAAATCGCTAAAAATGGCGGTCATCTTTCGAGTAATCTCGGAACAGTTGAAGCGACAATCGCTTTGTTCCGTAATTTTGATTTCCCGCATGATAAGTTGCTTTTTGATGTTGGTCACCAAGCGTACACACAAAAAATATTAACCGGTCGTTCACTCGCTACACTGCGTAAAAAGAATGGTGTATCAGGTTATCAAAAGTGCTTAGAATCGCCATATGACCAATATGAGGCTGGACATTCTTCGACTAGTATCGGTGCTGCGACCGGGATGGCGATTGCCCGTGATCTTAATGAAGAAAAATATGAAGTAGTTGCTTTTATTGGTGATGCCGCAATTGCTAATGGTGTGGCATTCGAAGGGCTAAATTATCTTGGCCATTCAATGCATAAAGTCATTATCGTCCTCAATGATAACGATATGTCAATTACACAACCAGTCGGCGCTTTTTCACGGCTTTTCCGGCGTTTAAAACTCTCGAGTAGTTACATCCGAACCAAAGATGCTTATCGACGGATTATGTTTAAAACACGGCTCGGATATCACATTTATCGCTTTACTTGGTGGTTTAAAAACTTTTTTGCCCGGCTTGTTTTACCACGTAATTTCTTTGAACAACTTGGCTTTGATTATATTGGCACGGTTGATGGTCATGATTTTAAAGCACTCGATAAAGCATTTAAAAAAGCTCATAGCCTCAAAGATTCGGTCATTGTTCATTTACGAACAACAAAAGGTAAAGGATACCCTTATAGCGAAAAAGATGATCAAGGTGATTGGCACGGCGTTAGTAGTTTTGATATAAAAACTGGCATCAGTAATGGTAAAAATGTAGATATCATCTCCTGGTCAAACCTTTATGCCGACTTAACCTTAGCTAAATTAAAAGCCGATGATCATACCATCGTAATCACACCCGCAACATTAAAAGGATCAGGCTTAGAAAAACCTTTTGCCCAATATCGTAGACGTACAATTGACGTTGGTATTGCTGAAGAAAACGCATTTTTGGTCGCACAAGGATTGGCGTTGAGCGGAAAGTATCCGATTGTATCAATATATTCAACTTTCATGCAACGCGGCTTTGATCAAATTATTCATGATCTCGCGCGGATGAATTTATCACTCTTAGTGCTTGTTGATCGTGCGGGTCTTGTTGGCGCTGACGGCGAAACCCATCAAGGCATTTTTGATAGCGATTTTTTACTGGGAATTCCTAATATCACAGTAGCAATGGCCGCTAATGCGCGCCAAGCGCAAGCTTTAATGAATACGGCTTTAGGGCATAAAGGTCCATTTTTTGTTCGTTATCCCCGCGATTTTATGAAGAAAATCGAACAAATACCCCCATGTGAACTTCCTTATGGAAAATGGGAAACCGTGCAAACGAGTCGGCAAGCTAAACTCGCAGTTGTGACTTATGGACCACTAATCGAAGCGCTACAGCCCTTGGTAGCATCTTTAGATGTCAGCTTAATTAACGCGATTTATCAAAAACCGCTTGATTATAATCTATTGGATACATTGTTAAAGTATCAAAAAGTAATTTTAATTGATGGCTATGCCACCAACGAAGGTTTTAATCAACAAGTTATGAGTTATTTGTACCAGCATGACTATCAAGGCAAAGTAATCACACGCGCAGTTCCAACTTCCTTTATTGAACAAGCAACAATCGCTGAACAAATGGAAGAAGCCGGTTTAGCCCCGCATCAGTTATTAGCATTAATCAAGGAGCTGCTTGATGCTTAAAAGTCTCAATATCAAAAATTTTGCCATTATTGATGATCTTGAAGTCGAGTTTTCCCATGGTTTATCTGTTTTAACCGGTGAAACTGGCGCGGGCAAATCAATCATTGTTGATGCTCTTGCTTTACTTCTTGGTGAGCGCGCACAATTTGAACAAATTCGCTTTGGTGCTGATCGCGCGTTCATTGAAGGCTGTTTTTTAATTGAAAATCCCTTTACACAACAAATAATCAGCGCTAGTTATCCAGAAATTGCTAGCGATGACAAGACGGTTATTGTGCGCCGCATGCTCGATAAAAATGGCCGGACAACGTACAAAATCAATGGTATGAATTTTACCTTGAATGAAGGTAAAAAGCTTCTTTCTACATTAGTGGACATTCATTCGCAAAATGAATTTATTGCTTTACTAGATAAAAAACGCCATCAACAACTACTTGATGCCTGGCTTGATAATAATCAAGTAAAGAAAAACTTCAATATGGCTTATCAAGAATATCTAAGACATAAAGAACAACGCTTAGCATATGAAAAAACGCAAATTAGTGCCGAACAAGCTGATTTTATTGCGTTTCAAATTGAAGAGATTATCAATGCGCGACTTGAAGTCGGTGAACTTGCTGTTTTATTACAAAAACAAAAAGATTTACAAAATCGCGCCAAGTTAATTGAAAAACGCGCCACTATCGAACAACTACTTCAAGCAGATCATGGCGCCGTTAACCAACTTTATCTCGCCTCAAAAGAAATAATTAGTGTTGATCAAGATAACTGGCAAGAAAAAATTAAAAATTTGTATTTTGAAACTCGCGCGATTGCCGATGAGATTGATCAAAAACTCAAAGCGCTAACCGAAAGCGATTTTTCACTCGAAGAGATAAGCAATCGCATCTACCAAATTAAGAAAATCGTTCATAAACACGGTGGTGATGAAGCTAGTGCTTTAGAAGCGCTAATCTTCATGCAAAAACAATTTGATGATTATCGCGATTTTCAACCGCGATTAACAAAATTAGTTGAACAAGAAGAAACCCGCAAAACATTCGCACTTGAAAAAGCTAAACTGCTAAGCCAATATCGTCAGGAAGTTGCCAAAAAATTAGCGTTCGAAGTTGATCAGCACTTACGTGATCTTGCCCTGAAAAACGCCCATTTCCAAGTACACTTTGAACGTAGTGGTTTAACAAGTGAAGGATATGATGAAATTGAATTTTATTTATCCGCCAACCTCGGGAGTCCATATTTACCGCTTAAAACAGCGATTAGCGGTGGTGAAGCATCACGCTTGATGCTTGCCCTCAAACTCGTCTTTACAAGCGGTAGCGGGCTGGAAACATTGATTTTTGATGAGGTTGATAGTGGCGTTAGTGGTCGAGTTGCTGATCAAGTTGGTAAAAAGATCAAAAAACTTGCGCAAACAACACAAGTAATTGCGATTACGCACTTACCGCAAGTCGCAAGTTATGCTGATACACATTATTATGTTGAAAAACACGTTCGTGATAACAAAACTGTCGCTGATATACGTTTATTACATAGTCACGAAATTATTGAAGCCATTGCCCGCTTAATTGCCGGTAATAAAGTGACACCAGCATCATTACAAGCGGCCGCAGAACTGCTCAAATCAGCAAATTAACAACAAAGTATTAAGATGGGCCAACCCATTTTTTTATGTTAACTAAAAGTCGAATTACGCTTATAATAAGAGTGTAAAACTATGAGTAAGATTATTATGCACATCGACTTAAATGCCTTCTTTGCCCGCGCTGAAGTCTTAAAAGACCCCAGTCTTGCTGGCAAACCTTTAGTTGTTGGCTCAGCGAGTCGACGTGGAATTGTCTCAACAGCCTCATATGAAGCACGTAAATATGGGATACATTCGGCGATGCCAATGTACATGGCAAAAAGACTATGTCCACAGTTAATTATTAAAAATGTGGATGGGCATTATTATCACCAACTTTCTAATCAATTTTTCGCCTTTCTAAGGGGTTATTCACTAATCCAAGAAGTCGCATCGATTGATGAATGCTACATGGATATGAGCAAACCGATGCGAAACATTGCTGATCCGGTCGCATATTTAAAACAATTACAAGACCATTTATTAGCAGAGACTGGTTTGCAGTGCTCGATTGGTCTTGCTCCAACAAAGTTTTTGGCAAAAATGGCGAGTGACTTTAAAAAGCCAATGGGTATAACAATTTTGCGCCGGCGGGATATTGAAAAACTCTTATGGCCATTACCGATTAAAGCGATGTATGGTGTTGGTAAGAAGACATATCCGCGGCTCGAGAAGCTCGGAATTAAAACAATTGGTGATTTAGCGAAAACTGATGATATCCGTGTGAAGAAAACGCTCGGTAAATTCTTTTTTGTGCTTCAAGACTGGGCAAATGGTCGAGGATCAGATGAAGTTAGTATTGATGATTATGAACCCAAAAGCATCGGGCATTCGACGACTTTCCTCGATGATGTCGATGATTTTGAAGAAATAGCTGGCATGCTAAAAACTTTATGTTTAGAGGTGAGCGAACGCGCTCAAAAAGAAGAACAATTCGGTACAACCATTCAATTAACCATTAAAAATGCAGATTTTTCTTCGATTACGCGTTCTATGACATTGGAAAACCCAATTAACGACCCAAACACAATCTATAATGCCGCCATGTCCCTGCTGGAGAAGAATTATCATAACCAACCAATCCGTTTAGTTGGTGTCAGCCTTCATAATCTCGAAAGTCGCGAGAATATTATCATTCAAATGTCAATCTTTGATCATGCGCAACATGAAGAACAAAGTCGAACACGTTTATTGATTGATGAACTTAATCGCAAACTGGAAAAACCGATACTAATGACAGCAGATCAACTAAAAAAGGATAAAAAGTAATTATTTAGTTAATAAATAGTTATTAAAAAGGAATAAAGTCATGGAAATCATTGATGCGATTGATCGTTATAAACAATTTCTTTTAGCGGAAAAAGGTTTATCTAAAACTACTTTAGATAATTATCTTGAAGATTTAAAACTTTTTCACCGAATCTTTGATCATCAATTGACGGAACAATATTCGCCGTATGAAATTAGTGATTTTGCTATTTTAATGGCACAAGAAGGGAAAAAACCAACTACCATTATTCGCCGCATCTCGGCGTTACGTAATTATTTTACTTTTCTCCAACGTGAGGGAATTTATACTAAAGAACTACCTTTAATTGATAAACCGAAGGTGCCGCAGCGATTACCTAATGTTTTATCACCAGAGGATGTGGAAGCATTATTAGACGCACCAAATCTTGATAAAGCTGATGAAGTAAGAGATAAAGCCATGCTTGAAGTAATGTATGCGAGTGGTCTTCGTGTTAGTGAAGTGCTTAATTTATCGATGAGCAATATTAATGCCCAAAAAGGGATCCTCCGCCTAATCGGTAAAGGGAGCAAAGAACGAATTGTCCCAATCGGTGATTTCGCATTGGAATATTTAAACAACTATATCAGTGGACCGCGGAGTAAAAATCCTGGAAGAAAAACTAAATTTGTATTCTTAAATAAATTTGGAAAACCTTTATCTCGTCAGTACTTTTTCCGTATGGTAAAAGTTTATGCTGAGCGCGCTGAGATTCACGAAACAGTGTCACCTCATACTTTACGCCACTCCTTTGCAACACATTTACTTGAAAATGGCGCTGACTTACGCGTCGTCCAAGAAATGCTTGGTCATAGTAACATTGCAACAACGCAGATTTATACTCATGTTTCAACAAAGCGCATAATTAGCGCTTATGATTTGTATACCCGGCGTACTTGATATAAAATATATAGGCAATAACGAGATTTTATGTAATAAATAGGGAGAAAATATTTATGCCAAAAGAAAACTTTAAACGTGTATTTGTGCTCGTCATGGATTCATTAGGAGTTGGGGAAATGCCTGATGCTAGTGATTTTGGTGATGTCGGCGCAAATACGCTCTTACACATTAGTGAAAATATGCCAAACGGTATTTACGCGCCAAATTTAGAAAAACTTGGTCTTGGCCAGTTAGGCAATTTTAAAGGTATCAAACCAATTCCTTCACATCCACAAAGTTATGTCATGAAATTAAAAGAAGCAAGTCTGGCTAAAGATACAATGACTGGTCACTGGGAAATGATGGGTTTACATACCACGGTTGCGCAAGTAAGTTTTACTGATACCGGTTTTCCGGATGCTTTAATCCAAGAATTGGAAAAACAAACTGGCCATAAAATAATTGGTAACTACGCCGCCAGTGGCACCGAAATTCTTAAAGAACTCGGTGAAAAGCAAATGAAAGAAAATTCATTGATTGTCTATACTTCCGCCGATTCTGTTTTACAAATTGCCGCGCATGAAGAAGTTACTGGCCTGCAAGAACTCTATCGTTGTTCAGCAATTGCCCGTGAATTATGTATGCGGCCTGAATGGCGCGTTGGGCGTGTAATCGCACGGCCGTTTATTGGCACAAATGCTGGTAATTTTAAACGGACAAGTAATCGACATGACTATGCACTTTCACCAACAGGCCGAACAGTGATGGATGTTTTAAAAGACCAGCAGTTAATGACGAGTTGTATTGGTAAAATTGGTGACATTTTTAATCAAGTAGGGGTCGTTAAAACACAACCAACAAAATCAAATGAAGATGGTATGGATAAAACAATTTCGGAAGCCATTAACGGTGATTATCAAGGATTAGTATTCATTAATCTTGTTGAGTTTGACAGTGAATATGGTCATCGGCGTAATCCTGTTGGTTATGGTGAAGCGATTGAACGTTTTGATATCCGTCTTGGCGCATTATTAAAAGAGCTAAAAGATGATGATTTACTTTTAATCACGGCTGATCATGGTAATGATCCAGTTTTTGCTGGTACTGATCATACGCGGGAAAAAGTTTTCTTGGTTGCCTATTCTCCATCGTTCTTAAAAGGCAAATTATTACCTGAACGCAATGCATTTGCCGATATTGGGGCAACAGTTCTTGCTAATTTTGAACTAGAAAAAGAACCACATATGATTGGTGAGCCAATCGTTGAATTATTAAATGATTAATTTGCTTAAACCGCGGATTTTTGCGCTACTTGCATCAACAATTGTCTTAAGTGGCTGCCAAAACCCGGCAACTGACATTTTAGATATTTTAGCGCCAGTTGGCGCACCTTCCTTAGCTTTATACTCCTATGCAACGGATTCACACTTTGTGACAAATGCTTCTGTTCCAGTGATAAAAGCGGCTTTTTTTGATGAAACAACCGATATTATTATTGTCGACCATCAGCAAGGACTTAAACAAATTACGGAACAAAATGCTGATTTTTCGCTTGCGCGTATTATTACCAAAGGAAATTTACATCTCGTCGGTCTTAATAAGGCCGCCGATACCATTCCAACTAGTGCTGATCACATTATTAGTTTTGGAGCGGCGAGTGCTGTTGTTAATGAAGTATTGTTTCATCTTTATCCCGATATTGCCCCAATTGTCACTTTTGTCGCATCATTGAGTGACATTGCACCAATTATGACACTTGGCCAATATAATCAAACAGCTGTCGACTTTGTTCTTGTCGCTGAGCCACTATTAAGTAAGGTCGTCAGTAATAGTAACGGTGATATTATTTATCAACCACAAATTAATTTACAAACTGCTTGGCATGATGCAACCGCCCTTGATGGCTATCCGCAAGCAGGTTTATTTGTCCGCAACGCAACTTATGAGGCAAAACCTGAACTTATTGAAGAATTTCTCCTTGAAATTGATCAAAATATTACCAATCTTATTTCTAATCCAGCTGAGGTGAAGATCGATATTGATGAAAATGGCGATACGACATGGCAAACAAACAAGTTTGGCATTGAAACAACGACGATGGTCACATTGCAAGAGGTAGAAAACCGCTTGGGGATGACTGTTGGTGGCATTGATGTAAATGAATTCAACGCGTTAATTGATATCCCACTAATCCCAGATGTAGTCTTTTCTCCACTTTATAAATAAGGATCGAAGATGGTAAGCATTAAACCACACAAAAAAGTTCAAAATGCACTCCTAATTGGCGCTGGCATTATTTTTCTTTTATTGATTTGGACTTTAATTGCGGCGATTGTTAAAAGTCCTGTTGTTAGTTATCCGCATGAAGCCTTTATCCGTTTGTTTACGCTTTTGGGCGAATTAACCACCTATCAACATGTTTTTAATAGCCTTCTGCGTTTAATAAGCGCATTATTTTTCGCTGTAATCATCGGGTTTTTGCTCGGTGCGCTTGGTGGTAGTTTTGAAAGTTTTCATACATTCTTAAAACCCGTGATGATTTCAATGCGCACGTTACCAACGGCAAGTATTATTTTAATTGTTGTTTCATTAACGAAAATCAAATTTGCGCCGATTATTGTTGTCGCGTTAATCGCACTCCCAATTGCTTATGAAGCAATGGTTGCGGGTTTACACAACGTTGATGATCAAATCCGCTCAGCCCTTAAAATTGAAGGTGATAAGAACTTTTATGCCTTCCGTAAAGTTTTATTACCATCGACATGGCCTTACTTAGCTCTCGGTATTGTCCAAATGGTCGGCTTAGGGATGAAAGTGGAAATAATGAGCGAAGTGCTTGCTGGCACAACTGGAAATTTTGGACTTGGATTTGCAATTTATCAAGCTTATGCATTTGAAGTCCAATATGTTGATATATACGCGTATTCAATTCTTGCGATTAGTATCATTGCGGGTGCCGAAATACTACTAAATTATCTTAAAAAGCGTCTCCAGGTGCGTTAAAGATACTTAAACGATAAACAATCGTCCCCGTGACGATTTTTTTGATACTTTTTCGGCTTGTGATTACTATTTATCAAATTAGATAAAGTAAAAGGAGTCTAATTATGTATCCACTGGAAAGCCAAAACAAGTTTCGTCGTCTACGCCAAAACAGTAATGAGCACTCACACCTTGAAGATAAGAGCGAAAGCGAATTAATTGCTTATCAAAAATTAATGCAAAATCTTCATGATCAAGTTTCATGGACAAGGCGCCAGTTAAACTATATTGCTTTTAACTTAGAATATCGTGTCGAATATGAATTGCGGCGCGGTGAAGTTTATGAGTTCGACTGGGGGCTTAATGTTCATGCTGAGCTGAGCCAACGTCATTATGGGGTTGTATTACTAGATAGTTACGCAAATAACGATATTGTTGTCGTCGTTCCACTAAAAACTCGTCATCATGAACCAAATCCAATGAGTGATGTGAATATTGGAAAGCTCCACAATGTAACTGAGGATAAAGAAACACTTGCGGTAATTAATCAAATCCGCGGGTTAGATAAATTGCGCATCTATCAAAAAGGGCTAATTAAAGATGGAAGTCTAAACAAAGATCGCGGACCGATTACAATTCTTAATGAAAAACAAATGGACAAAATTGTCGCTGGGATTAATCAATTGTTAATTGAAGGTCGAACTGTAATTCAATGAATCTGCACTATACGCATAAATATAGAAGAAGCATAAAAGTAATAATATAGTAGTTTGTTAGTACTATACGTACCCTAATTATGTGGATAAATACCCAATGTGTCTGTTATCATTTTTGTATGTTCACATAATTGATAACACAAAAAAATCTCTCTAATACTTGTTTATATAGTATTTAGTTAACATAATATACATTATCGGAAGTAAATACAAACCACCAAAAACGCTTAATTGTTGATAAAACGTCCTATCTTCTATTAATCATATAGATAAGCATAAAAAAGAAAACACACCGCGGCCGATGTGTTACTTATATTAATTTAAATCATCTTCCGGTGTTGGAGTTTGATAAAGTATTTTGCTTTCTTGTAATAAATCTTCTAGTTGATATGAGTGACGCGCTTGTTCGGAAAAAATATGGACAATCACATCATAGGCATCAATGAGAATCCACTCTTCGGATTTTCCTTTACCTTCAATATGATGAATTGGAAATTTATTGACTGCACAGACTTCATCAATTTGATCAGCTAGGGCATTTAGTAATCGCGGGTTCTTTGCTGTAACAATTACATAATAATCGGCAAGTGGGGTGCGATTTTTAACATCATAGACTAAAACGTTATCCCCCTTTTTATCTTCGAGGGCGGTGATAATTGTTTTTATTTTCTTATTCAATCGCATATTTACTCCTTTAAATATTGTTTGAAACAGGCGTTTGTTAATGGATTATCGAATTTTTTCTTTTTATTGATTAAAAATTGGCGGTTCGCACTTAATGTTACAAGAAAGCCATCATGGTAATCATGTAAACAGGCCTCAATTAAACTTCTTGAATCAAATCCACGGCTTGGTTCAATCTTATCTGCCGCATAAATAATCATTTGCAGTGGCCGCATATTCGCTGCGCCTGTGTTATGAGTGCGAATTGCTTTTAAGACTTCTTCATCAACAATTTTAAAGTCCTCTTGCGCGAGAAATTCTCCGATGAATTGGTGGTAATTCACTTTGCTGAGCGAAAGATAATGTGGATAATGCTCTTCCATAATCTTTTCTCTTAAAGGTGGTAGCACATTTTTACCAATATCATGTAATAGACCAGCTAAATAAGCTTGTGCACCATTCATTTGGTTGCTAACTGCGATTTGGTAGGCAAGTTTTGCCACTTCAAAGCTATGATTACGCCTTAACTCATCTAAATAACGCCCAAGACGATCAACATAATATAGGTAATTATCTTGAATATAATCAAGCACGGAAAGGCTTGTATCCAGACTTTGGCATTCGCGAATCGCACTTGAACTGGCATTTGATTCCGGACCCGTAATAACGTGCATATGATAACGACTAATTGTTGCCTGATTAATGCTGCTTTTGGGGCGCGCATAAACTAATAATTGCACTAATGAAGCGATTAATTCTGGATTTTTCCACTCATGAAATTTTGTTACTTGATCGGCGCCGAGCAGCCAAAAAAGTTCGTCATTTGGATGAGTTTTTTTGAAATATTTAATCGTATCAATCGAATAATTTACTTCTTCATCACCATCGAGTTCATAACGCGAAACATCCGCCCAGTCATAAGCGTTTAGATAACGTTTTAACATCTGAAAACGATGTTCACCATTTAGTTTTGGGAGTTTCCAGCGTGGATTTTTGGCGGGAATAAAAATCACCTGCTTGGCCTCAATTTGTAAGCGGGCTTGGTCTGCCATTAAAAAATGGCCATGATGAATTGGATCAAATGAGCCACCAAATAAAATTATTTTAGCCATTCGGTAAAACGAACCTACTTCCTTTTAAGCGGGGTTTAAAAAGAATAATCACGCGGCCAATAATATCAACAACTTCTGCTTCTAGCGAGATTGAAATTTCATATGCAAGATCTTTAAGCGGAGTTTCAACCGTCTTCAAAATATGAACTTTAATTAGTTCACGCGCTTTTAAAGCATTTTGCAATAATTGGAGTTGATTTTCACTGATGATGTTTTTACCAATTTGATATTTAACGTCAATGGGATTACTAGCTTTTTTCAAAAAAGCACGTTTTTTTGCAGATAACATTAGATTTTACTTGTATTATGATAAATACTTACACCTTTCGGAACATAAGTTCGAATTACTTGTTTCTTTCCTTTAAAAGCCACCCAACCAAGACCGGCAAAAGAAATATCACAGTAGTCATCGTAATCGACGCGAATCTCATAGACATCAAGATCAAGATGGCTAGCGATTGTTTTCGAGATTGGCCGTGCTTCTTTGCGTTTAATTAGTCGATCAAGCGTTGCATCTGCTCGTCTAGTCTCAACGCGGTGAATGCTCACATCGTTAGCGACATAAACGGTGAAATTAGAGCGTGGGCCAGACATATAATCGAAACGCGCAATCGCACCGATTAGCAGTGATTGCCCGGGGCGTAAAGCAAAAATTTGTGGATGGATGGTTGAGCGGGGAACAATAGTGCGAATAACATCTTTTTCATTGGCCATTTGCCCGATTACTGAGTTAGAAATTGAAAGCCCTGGGGTATCGTAAATCGCTGAGCGATCATCAAGTGGGATTTCAATCACTTTTATAGTGGTATTCGGATAAAACGAAGTCGTGATGTAAAAATTACTTTCGTTTTTAAAATTTTTCAAAAGTGTATTAATCAAAGACGATTTCCCACTACTCACGGAACCGATAAAGTAAACAGAATGCCCATCACGTAATTCTTCTATACTCGCCATCACTTCTTCAATGTTATAGTTTTTTGTTGAGGAAGTAAGAATAATTTTAGCCGGTTTTAGTGAAGCTTGCTCACAGCGTTTAGCAACATAATCTTGGATTTTGTCACGCTTTATGTTAGCGGGCAGTAAATCAATTTTATTTGCGACTAAAATAATTCGACTATCACGAATTGCATCAGTAACTTCGGAAATAAAGCTTGTTTCAAACGTAAATAAATCAACAACATACACAATTAATGCTTGGGTTGCTTTAATCTGCGCTAAAATCGTATTGAAGTCCGCATTAAAAATCGGCTCATTTAAAGCGTCATGTCCGGCGTGGTTTTTTTCAAAACAACTTTGACAGAGGACAATTTCATGCCGCGCCATTTGAAAAGCGGTAGTAAAACCCGGTGCCTGCGGATTTTCTGTTTGTAGAATTTCCCCGCAACCATAACAACGTCGAACTTTTTTAACTTCACTCATAAAAATTCCTCCAACTAGGTAAACGGTTTTGCCGTTTCAATTTTCGCCGTAATGGACGATCAATCACGCGATTAATGCGTGTTGTCCATTGATCTTCGTCAACGAGTTTTTCCGTCAATAAGACTTTGATGTGCGCACGCTTACTCGCGAGCACATCCGTCAGCAATTGATCACCAATCAAAATAGTTTCTACCGGAATAAAATTCTCTTTTGCCATCAACTTCTTAAACTTAAAAGCAAATGGTTTTCGTGCACTGTGTAGATAAGCTACATCAAGTGCCTCAGCATACTTTTTTACTCGTGGCCCTTTATTATTCGAGACAATCACAATTTGATATCCTTGAGTCTTTAAACCGCTAATCAAATTCTGAACTCGTTGGTTTGGAAAACTCGCGCGGTAAGAGTCTAAGGTATTATCTAAATCGAGCAGCAAATTTTTTAGTCCATTTTTCTTATAAAAATCTAGAGGAACTTCATAGATGCTAGCCGCATAATAATGAGGGATGAGTTTTTTACACATAAATTACCTATTTATACTATAAGAGAAAAAGCCGATTTAATAAAGTATTTTGATTATTTTTTGCGACTTTTGTGCTTATAATAAGATATATGAACGAAACAAATAAAATAGTGATAAATAAACCTCCATATAAAGAAGATTTACGCCTTAAGTTTTATTTAAATCTCGGCGCGCTACTCGCCGCAATTGGGAGCTTTATCGGCATTATGGGAATTGCGTTTGTAATTTATGCTTTTGCAAAGTATTATCAGGATTTTCAACTAGTTCCCCACACAATTAATGCTGATGATGAAAATATGCCAGCCTATCAAGCAAGGAAAAAAGCTTATATTTATGCTTTGGTTGTTACAATCTTAATTAGTATTTACTATATCTTATTGATTCTTGTCACAATGAAAGAAACGCTCGGTGCGGCCATAAACTAAAAGTGTTATCGTCAAGATAACACTTTTTATTAATCTCCCATCACATCAAAGATGGAAATTTGTTCGAATTCTGGCGAATTATCTTCGTCAACTGGTTGATCGACAACTTTTGTTTCATCGGTAACAACTGGTGGTTCATAACTCTTCAGCGTTTCATCAACAGTGAGGAGTTTTTCATAGTAGACGCCGGCAATCGTTTCATCTTCAGTTAGTTGTTCAATGTTGCGTTTGGCATATTTTTCTACTGGGGTCACACGTAAATCGTCAATCATAACTGGGAGAATATTGCTGCTATTGAGCAAGAGATTCAGCCGAACTTCGCTTGCACGATGAACGATTTTATCGAGAAAAACAATCTTTTGTGGGTCACTCTTAAACGATTTATACACTAATTGGACGCGGCCCATACGCTCCGTTAATTGTAAGTAATTGATATCGATAATGCGCGCATGACCTTCAATCGTCACTAAAACTAATTTACCTTTTTCTTCGGGGTGATAGGCAAGTACTTCAACGAGTTTGTTTTTCTTGACGTTTTTCATCGCAAGCACGCCACCGGCTTTTAAGGAAATTGGTGATAAATCATTTTCATTAAAGTAACTAGCGCGACCATCTTCAGCGACAACAAGAATGTTGCTATTACCAGTCGTCAATGTGACATCGACTACTTGATCACCCTTTGCAAGTCGCATGCAATTAATTGGGCGGTTAAAACGCGATACATTAAATTCATTTAACGAAGTGCGTTTAATCTTGCCATCAGCGGTTAAAAACACAATATAGAGATCTTCACGGAATGTCGAAATATCAAGCGCGCGGATGACTTTTTCTTCACCACGTAATGGAATTAAGTAGTTGATATGTTTGCCTTCATCCTTCCACTTACCATCGACAATTTCAAACACCGGGATATAGAGATAATTACCCATATTTGTGAAAGCTAGGATATAGTCAGTTGTTTGTGCTTCACCGGTCGCGACGAGCAAATCGCCTTGTTTCACGCCTGGTAAAGCATTATCGCCACTGGATTTATATGATTTCAAAGAGGAACGCTTAATATATCCATCGCGAGTAATCGCGACCATCACTGTTTCTTTAGCAACTAAATCGCGTTTATCAATTTGTACAACTTCAAGATTATCTTCAATTTTTGTTCTACGCGCATCGCCATATTTCGCGGCTAAATCACGCAAGTCTTTAATGATCACGCGGTTGAGTTTATCTTCATTCGCTAAAATTGCTTCAAGCTCAAGAATATCTTTTTCCAAGCGACTCTTTTCGTTCTCGAGTGTTGTGATATCGGTATTTGTTAACTTATAAAGTTGGAGCATAACAATTGCTTCGGCCTGTTCAGGTGTGAAGGCAAATTGTTTTTGTAAATTATTTTTCGCATCATTTTTGTCGACACTTGCACGAATTGTTTTAACGACGGCGTCAACCTGCGAAATTGCAGCGATGAGCCCATCGACAATATGGAGTCGCGCGCGATTCTTTTTTAAGTCATATTGCGAACGCCGGGTAATAATTTCTTTTTGATGGACAATATAGGCATCGGCAAATGCAAGTAAATTCAGGGTCCGTGGACGTCCATCAACAATGGCGACCATATTAGCGGAATAGCCAGTCCGTAACTGCGTTTTATTAAATAAGTATTCGAGTAAAATATTTTCATCAGCATCGGCTTTAAGATCAACAACAATGCGCAAACCCTCACGGTCTGATTCATCGCGAACCTCTAATAGACCATCAATCCGTTTATTGCGGCAGAGTGAATCAATATCACGGATAATCTGCGTTTTATTTACGCCATATGGAATTTCATGAACAATAATCTGTTTTTCATCTTTGGTTACAACAAACGACGTTTTTGCCGCAACATCGACGCGCCCACGGCCAAGCAAATAGATGTCATCGAGGCCTTGAGAACGATAAATAGTCCCGCCGGTTGGGAAATCTGGTCCCAGTACAAATTGGCGAAGTTCTTCGACTGTCGCCCGTTTATGACCAATGCGGTAAATAATTGCTTCTGCTACTTCTAAAAAATTATGGGGCGGAATTTCCGTTGCCACACCGACAGCAATGCCGGATGCGCCATTGAGCAATAGATTGGGGAAGCGGCTAGGTAAAACAGTTGGTTCAAAGGAAGTGTCATCGAACGTTAACTGCATATCCACCGTCTCTTTATCAATATCGCGGACTAATTCGGCAGAAAGTTCTGCTAAGCGTGATTCTGTATAACGGTATGCTGCTGGACTATCGCCATCGATTGAGCCATTGTTACCTTGAAAATCAATTAAAGGATAACGCATCACCCAAGTTTGAGACATCCGGGCGAGCGCTTCATAAATCGATGAATCCCCATGTGGATGATATTTTCCCATGACTGATCCAACAGTATGCGCACATTTTTTTGTTGGCTTATTGAAAGTATTTCCTTCATCTGCCATGGCAAAAATAATTCTTCGTTGCACGGGTTTTAAACCATCACGGACATCGGGAATCGCCCGATTTTGAATTACTTCTTTCGCATAAATTGCATAGCGATCACCCATGATGTCATCCATGGCCGCCGGTAAAATTTTCTGTTCAATTACTGGTTGTTCTTTGATTTTGGTGATTTTTTTTGTTTTTTTTACTTTTGCCATCTTATTTCACCTCATCAATAAAGCGGTCAACTGTTTGAAAATCGACATTTTCTTCAATCCATTTCCGGCGGATACCGGCATCCTTACCCATTAAGATGGAAACGCGTTTTTCTACAAGCAGTGGATCTTCGACTCCAACGCGAATTAACGTCCGTGATGCTGGATTCATTGTTGTTTCCCAAAGTTGCTCAGCGTTCATTTCACCGAGCCCTTTGTAACGATTGATACGGTAGTTTGCCCCAATCGCTTTTTTAGCATCTTCTAAGCTTTGATTATCCCAGGCATATTGATAAGCAATTTTCTTGTTGACCTCTTTGTGCACGCGATAAAGTGGTGGCACCGCAATATAAACATGGCCTTTTTGAATCAAAGGTTTCATATAATGATAAAAGAAAGTTAATAACAAGGTCTGAATATGAGCACCATCCGTATCAGCATCGGTCATGATGATGATTTTTCCATAATGGATATCTTCAATTTCAAAGTCTTTTCCAACACCCGCACCGATTGTATTAATTAATGTTGCAAATTCTTCATTTTTTAACATTTTTTCCATTGTAACGGTATCGGTGTTAAGCGGTTTACCCCGCAAAGGTAAAATTGCTTGATATGTGCGATCACGCCCACTGCGCGCTGTGCCACCAGCGGAATCACCTTCGACAATAAAAAGCTCATTAAGCGCGTAATTTTTACTTTGCGCTGGGGTTAATTTTCCAGATAAGATATAGTCATTTTTAGGTTTTTTTGTTTTGCGGGCTTCTTCTTTTGCTTTTCGTGCTGCTTTTCGCGCGTTTTGCGCATCAATACATTTGCGAACAAGATTAACAGCAAATTCATGATTTTCACGCAAATAATAGGTTAAGCGATTATAAATAAAAGTATTGACCGCCGCCATCGCATCCGATGTACCAAGTTTACCTTTTGTTTGACCTTCAAACTCGAGAATCTCTTCCGGGATACGTAACGAGATAATCGCTGTTAAACCCTCACGAATATCAGTACCATCGAGTTTTTCTTTTCCACGCAGTAAAGAGTTTTCAAAAGCAAAGTCATTAACCGCCCGCGTAAGCCCCATCCGAAAACCAGTTTCATGGGTCCCACCATCATGCGTGCGTACATTATTAACATAGGAAAGAACCGTTTCTTGATAATCGTCATTACAATATTGCATTGCAATTTCCATTTGCAAAGGTTCAATTCCCTTATTGCCATTAATTTCATAGGTATCTTCAAAAGAAATAATCCCATTCATTGGCGTTTTATTTTGATTAACGATGGCAATATATTCGCTGAGACCGTCTTCATAATAAAACTCTGTTTCCAGTGATGATCGCTCGTCTTTAACGAGAAAATGCACTTTTTTAAGTAAAAAAGCACTTTCTTGAAGATGATTACATATCGTGTCCCATTTAAAATCGACCGTTGAAAACACTTTTGCATCTGGTTTAAAGGTGACTAACGTTCCATGCCGATTTGTATTACCCAAAATCTCCATCGGCTGCATTAATTTACCCCCATTTTCAAACCGTAGATGATGAATTTTTCCTTCGCGGAAAACAGTGACATCAAGCCATTCACTTAATGCATTAGTGACAGATGCCCCAACACCATGAAGGCCAGCGCTTGTTTTGTATGCACTTTCCGTAAATTTGCCACCCGAATGTAATGTTGAAAAAATTAGTTGAACAGCAGGAACTCCAGTTTTTTTATGCAAACCAGTTGGAATCCCACGTCCTTCATCCTGAACAGATATTGAACCATCTTTATGAATCGTGACTGTAATTAAATCACCATAGCCACTCATTGCTTCATCAACAGCGTTATCAACAACTTCCCAAACAAGGTGGTGAAGACCAATTGCATTCGTCGAACCAATATACATGGCTGGTCGTTTTCTTACACCTTCAAGACCCTCTAGGAGTTCAATGCTATCTTCGTTATAATTAAGGTTGTTCACATTTTTTGCCATAGCACTATTTGCTCCTTTCGATTTTTAAAAATATTCTATATAATTATAGCAATTATCACTGTTTAATAATACCATAAATAACGTGATATTGAGTAGAAAAAAGGGAATTAAAACATGAGTATTTTATACGCGATACTAACAATCTTAATTTGTAATATCTTCGCCTATCTTCTCGGCTCTGCTTCCACATCAATCATTGTTGGAAAAGTATTTTTCCATAAAGATATTCGTGAATACGGATCAAAAAATGCTGGTGGGACAAACGCTGGGCGTGTGTTGGGCAAAAAAGCAGGAATCGCCGTCATGATTATTGACATATCAAAAGCGTTGATTGTCTTTTGGAGCTTATTTTTATTATTTTCAAATATTGATTTCACGCAATTCACTTACTCATGGGTCCCCACAATCAGTATATACTCTAGTTTATTTCTACTTTCTGTTGGTCATTGCTGGCCGATTTTCTTCAATTTCAAGGGAGGAAAGACTGTCAGTATCTTTGCCGGTATCATCTTGGCAACTAATTGGCTATTTACAATTGTTGGTCTACCTGTTTACATTCTCATTTTAAAACTTGAAAAGAAAGTATCACTGTCATCAATTATCGTATCATCTGGATTAGCGCTTGCTAGCTGGGCGTATTTGTTTCCAGCACTTAATGGATTTGGCTTCTATCCAATCTTGATTGATAATCCATTATTAGTGTATTGGATTTACGCTTTACTATTGACAATTACGGCTATTGAACTTATTGCCCGTCATCGCACAAACATTGATCGTTTAATGAAAAACACGGAAACAAAAATCAAGTGGATGAAATAGTATTTAGTAGTTATTTAGTATTATAATAGTATTGTTGAAAACTCAATTCACCGTCAATTTTACTTCATCAATTGGCGGTTTTTTATTGACTTTAAATAACAACATGATTATCTAATGACATTTTTACATGTTCTTCTTATGCTATTTATCATTTATATAAAAACAAAAAAAGCAACCTTCTAAGTTGCTTTTGATTGACATAATCAGTGTTCTACTATTTGCTTTTTTTGACGCTGTTCATGACAGAACGAATTTGCGCTTCCGATGGTTTTCTTCCCATCGACATAAACATCGCACGAATCATTTGTTCATTGATTGGCGGATTTTTCTGTAACTCGCGTTGAATAAACCAGCGACCAATAAAGAAACCACCAACAGCGCCACCAACTACTGCTAAGACAATCCAGCCAACAAAGGCAATTGGATTAAGTTCCATTAAGAAAATAAACATGTTTCTCATTCCTCCTATTTAATTTGCCCGACCATCGTACTGACCATTATCGGTTCGCACATAAATTAATTCGCCTTCTTCAATAAAAAGCGGAACACGCACTGTAATCCCCGTTTCTAAAACCGCATCCTTTGTCGCGCTTGTGACTGTGTTGCCACGCACGCCTGGGGCGCATTCGGTGATTTTTAAAGCAATCTTTGCTGGTAATGATAATCCGAGGATTTCACCATTATATATAGCTATTTCAACTTGGGCATTGGGAACCAAAAATTTCATTTCCCATTCAAGCTTCGTTTTTTCGATAGAAATTTGCTCATAGGATTCTTGATCCATAAACACTAAAAACACACCATCGTCATAAAGATAAGTCATCAGGCGTTTATCAATCGAAATCCGTTCAATTTGATAACCCGAGTTAAAACTTAATTCAATTGTCGAACCGGTCCGTACATTTTTGACCTTTAGTTTCGCCACCATTTTCCGCATTGCGGTTTTATTCAACAAAATGTCTAACACATTATATAGTTGACCGTCTTCTAAAAAAAAGTTGCCTGGGCGTAGTTCTGTAACATTTACCATAAATTTCTTCTCCTTCAATTTATCGGCTCAATTATAGCAAAAAGAGCGTGTAAATACCAATAATAGTCATCAAATAATCATAAAAAACGATTATATTTCACTTCTTGATTGATTGTTGTTTTTTCACCATGACCGGGATAGACCCGTGTATCTTGTGGTAACTGTAAAATTTGTGTCAAACTCTTTTGCATTAATCGTGGGGCACTGCCATATAAATCGGTGCGCCCGACACTTCCTTTAAATAGCGTATCACCAGAAAAAAGCATTTTTTCTTGTTCGAAATAATAACAAACACTGCCAAATGAATGAAATGGCGTTGCTAGCACAGTTAAAGTGAGCGCGCCAAATGTAAATTTCGCTTGATCATAAACAGGTTGTAAGAGATTAGTTGCCTGTACTTCTTCACTAATTTCACCCATGAACCACCGGTTATCCAAATAATCAAGTTCATTTTCACCAATTAAGCAAGGAATATGATATTCATTTATTAAAGCTAGCACTCCACGCACATGATCAAAATGTCCATGCGTAAGTAATATAGCAAGTGGTTTTAGGTTGCGTTTGTTAAGAAAATCAATAATTTGGCTGCCCGCCACACTTGGATCAACGATTACTACTTGTTGCTGTCCGGCATCAATAAAGTACATATTCGAACGTAGCAAGCGTTCAGGATAGGTAAAAGTTTCAACTTTACCGCTCATAATAATCAATCGCAAAAAAAATAAAGCCCACTGGCTTTATTTCTTTTCCTTATGAATGGTTACTTTTTTGCACCGTGAGCAATATTTTTTTAGTTCAAGCCGTTCTGGAACATTTTTCTTATTGCGGCTGGTTAAATAGTTTTCTTCACCACAAACGGTACATTTTAACATGACAGAATCACGCATCTTAATTTCCTCCAAGGTCTACATTGAAGTATTTTAGCACACAATATTGATATTCTCCACTATCACAATTGTTTTTTATTTGCTTTTTTCGCTTTTAATCTTGATACTTATAAATGAAAAGAAGGTGCTGAGTATGAAAAGAACAAAAACACGGCCGATTTTTGTTGGAGCGCAACAAATTGGTGGTCAAGATAAAGTCATCATTCAATCGATGGCAAATATCAAAACAGCAAATGTTGACGCTGTAGTTACCCAAATTAATGCGTGTGCCGCCCTTGGGTGTCAAATTATGCGGCTTTCTGTTCTTGATGAAGCAGATGCACGTGCGATTAAAGCGATTAAAAAGCAAATAAACATTCCGCTTGTTGCTGATATCCATTTTGATTATCGTCTTGCTTTATTAGCGATGGAAAGTGGCGTTGATAAATTGCGGATTAATCCCGGTAACATCGGAAGCGAAGAGAATATTCAAAAAGTTGTTTCTATGGCGAAAGAAAAGCATATTCCAATTCGCATCGGCGTTAACTCTGGCTCGCTTGATCCAGCCATTCATAATTATAAAAACATGTACCAAGCCGCTGATTTAGTAGCAAGTGCGAAAAAACACGTCGAAATTCTCGAGAAAATGGACTTTTTTGATATTGCGATTTCTTTAAAAGGTTCGGATGTTAAAACAACGATTGAAGCATATCGCCTTGCCGCGGAAACATTCCCATATCCACTGCATTTAGGAATTACTGAAGCTGGCACACCGGAAGTTGGTATTATCCGCTCAGTCGCTGGTTTAGCCCCACTGCTTCTTGAAGGAATCGGTGATACTATTCGTATTTCATTGAGTGCCAATCCACAAGAGGAAATAATTACCGCAAAACGCTTGTTACATGACTTAGGTTTATATGAAAATTATCCAACCTTGATTTCCTGTCCAACGTGTGGCCGAACACAAGTTAATCTAATCCCTTTAGCGCATCAAGTTCTCGATTATCTCGAGACAATAAATAAACCGATCACTGTTGCCGTAATGGGCTGCATTGTTAATGGACCAGGTGAGGCAAAAAACGCGGACATTGGCATCGCTGGTGGTCGCAATCAATGGGTTATCTTTAAAAAAGGCAAAATTATTCGCACAATCAAAGAAGACGAGGCGTTTTCTGCACTTGTTGAGGAAATTAGCAAGATATAAAAAATGAAAACCTGTTCACGTGGAACAGGTTTTTTTAGTCTTAAAATTTAAATTTTATTCGACATAATCGACGTAGGAATCTAAATCTGATGGATAGTCACACGTTAAGTTTTCATCATTGATGTTTGTGCGATCAATTTCAATTTTGTAAGTAATGCGATTAGTTCCATTTATAAATGAACTACCTTCTTGACCTATTTCAACATCAAAATCATAAAGTGAATGAGTTAAATAGTGATTAGCATCAAAAGTTAACAGCATTTTATATCGATGAATAACCGTTGTTTCGGTGATTTCCCCATCGGTAACAACATAACCATCAGAATAATCAGGGAACGAAGTTGGAAGTGGTTCTTCATTATCCTCAGCATCTTTAATATCCGACATTTCGCCGAAAATTTGTGTATTTAATTGAACACTGACTGTCGTATTACCGGCATTTTCGGTGGCGTTAAATAGACCATTTTCCACAAATAAATCGTATTCTTCAAGAATTTGGTCAATCATATCAAATGGGCTAGCTACAATAGTTGACATAAATAAACTATGGAAGTCATAATACATTTTTAATTTTAAATCACTTCCATCACCACCAATGTCTTCTTCGTATTGAACTGGAGCTTCAGTAAAATCAGCATAACCAATCGTATCCTTTAGATAGTAGGCAAACGTTTCCGGTGCAACGACGGTTGTACTTGATTCTTCACCATATACCTCGAGAGCTTCACCTGCCGTTGTTTGAACGTAACTTAACGACTGTTCACCGTCCGGATTTGCCCATTGGTCAAGCAATGTTAAATCAATAGATGCATCCATCTGTGAGGAAACCATAATGCTTTCACTTTCAGAAATCGCACTTGTCATCTCCATTTCATTTTTTTGGAAACTCTCAACATGCATTTTGAAATGATTCACTTCTTCTTCCTTTGCAAGCGAATCTTCCATCACAGCTTTGCCTTCCGCTGGATCAATCTTAACGTCACAACCGGTCAATAGTAGTGCAACAAATGGTATTAAATACGTAATTTTTTTCATCTTTTCCTCCCTTTCTTCTATTTTTAGTATAAACCTTGAATCAGTAATGAGTAAATATATACTTAATTTTTTATTAGATTTTACAATTATAAAAAAATGGTCTTACGTAAAAAACCATTTATAAAGCGAATAAAAACTAATATTTTTAAATAATTAACGGGTCATAAGTACTTAAATCGGTTGGAAAATCAATTGTAAATGCTTTATCGAAATTACCGCGTGTATAACTACCTATAACGTCAATATCAATTGTTCCTTCAAGCGCAAGATCACTTGAAATAAATTCTCCGAACTCGTCACTTTGATACGTGACATCAATTGACCCAAGCACTTCACTAGTTAAAGAGCGACCACGCAATTGACTATCAAGAATCAAAGAGAATTTTAGCGTCGAAAACTGGTAACTTGTGACACCAAAGCTTAATCCCGGCATTTCAAAATCTAATGAAACGAGACCACTTAATTCTAAGTATTCCGCTAATCTATCATCATCAAACGTAATCTCAATGTAATACTCTTTATTCAATCGATACATATTTAAGGCACCGACTTCATAAATATTGGCTAACTCTGGCAATATTTCTGTATAAAACGAAGAAAAATCCGTGAGAAAGGCCGCATTAAGAAAAGAATTAATTCGCGCTCCAACATCAAGTGTATCAACTGCTTTATCGGGAATTAATGGATTTAGTTTAGCATGTGGAGCTAATCGATAATCAATATAGCCCTCTGTGTTTTGTTCATAGTAAACAAGTGTTTCATCAGCATAATCGATGGCTTGCTCAGCACCAAATTTTGCCGACAAAGAGTCAGTTTCTTGATAATGTTTAGCATCTGCATAATATGCGTAATTCAGTGTTGCGTTTTGCTCATAATCAAAATTAACGCCAATAATTCCTTGGCCAACAAATCCATCAATTGTTGAAACAAGGGTAACTACTTCTTTAGCTTGCTCAATATTCGACTCTTGCACCTGGGCTTCATTGATTTTTGAGACTCCATCATCATAGTTAACAGTTTGCGGGCGAGTATTACAACTTGTTAGGAGGGATACAATTGCAAAAAGTGGAAATAAAAGGTTTTTTTTCATACGAATTCCTCCATTGATATTGTAGCAAAAAAATGAATGATAGTTAAAAAATTAAAGGTTTTCCCGCCAATTCGGTTCAAAACGTTGCTTTTTAACCATCGAAATCTCTTTTTTATAAGGTGGACGATCATTAAACCATGGCGTTTCCAAAATTTTTGGGATTCCTGTTAAAAGTGGATGATGAAAATATTTTACTAATGTAGCAAAACCAATCGTACCATAACCAAGATTATCATGGCGATCTTTGTGTGCACCAACATCGTTTTTTGAATCATTGATATGGATAACTTTTAGGTATTTAAGACCAATTATGCGATCAAATTCCGCTAGTACAGCATCGACTTGATGGACGTCATAACCAGCATCGTTGATGTGACAAGTATCAAGACAAACACCAATTTGTTCTTTACGCTCAATTCCAGCAATTAATTGAGCAATTTCTTCAAAGTTTCGGCCAACTTCAGTTCCTTTGCCCGCCATTGTTTCTAAAGCGATGATTGTTCCAGTTTGATCAGTGCGCAAAATTTCATTTATCCCCGTGATGATTTGTTTGCTGGCTTCTTCGACACCAGCACCAACATGGGCACCCGGATGAAGGACAAGCACTTTAGCCCCAAACTCCGCCACCCGTGTCATTTCATCACGCAAAAACTTTAGCGATACATCAAACAAATCCGGTTTTATTGTATTACCGATATTAATGATATATGGTGCATGAACAATCAAATGTTCAGGATTAATATTATGTTCATCAAGCAAGGCTTTGCCTTCATCAATTTTCATGATGTCTAAAGGCATTCTTTTTGAATTTTGTGGTGCTCCAGTATAAAACATCATTGTATTGGCACCATAGCTCAGCATATCTTTCACGGAACCAACAAAATAATCTGGTGCAGATAAAGAAACATGGGCACCGATAATTAATTGATTACTCATCACTATTTTTCGCCTTTGAGCGGTAACGTTCTTCTTGTTGCCGACGAATATCCTTGCGAATTACTTCCCGCCGATGTTTTTGCTTGGTTTTGGCGACTGCTTGCTGAACTTTCTTTTTATAATTTGGTTTAATTTTCTTGCTACGGGTCTTCGCCACTGTTTTTTGAATTTCAACATCTAGTTCAGACGTTTTTTTAAAACGCGGTTTTTCTCGTTCAACAAGACGCGGGCGTTTATCATCAGTAAAACTACCATCTTGGTAGAATAAAAATGAAAAATTTACTTTTTGTTCAATTAGTTTACGCGGTTTTGCTAAGTTATCGCTATCATAGATTGTATAGACTTCACCTTTATCTTGGTAGCGACCGGTCCGCCCTGCACGATGAAAATAATATTCAAGATTATTTGGTAAATTAACATTTAATACTTCACTCACATGGGTGAAATCGAGTCCGCGTGCCGCCATATCACTTGCGACAACAACCGGAAAATCATCATTATTGATGCGTTTCATCATTGTTTTACGTTCGCGCGTAGGTAAATCACCATGAATAATACCGACTTTGATTCCTTTTGCCAAAAGAAATTTATATAGAGTACTTACTTCTTGTTTTGTCGAGGCAAAAACTAAAAGAAAATATGGTTGTTTCCATTTAATAAAGTCATAAACTAATTGATGTGAATCTTGATGACGTGAATCGATTAAAAAATGTTCGACTTGCGTACTTGTCGCACTCGATCCTGTTTCAAGCACGCTCACATCTTTAAAATATTTGGCCATTAAGTTGATCAAACTCGCGGGTATAGTAGCAGAAAAAACCATGATTTGTGGAGCAACTAATGTTTTAAGAATTTCATCAATAACAGGGAAAAATCCACTATCTAAAAGCATATCCGCCTCATCGAGCACAATTGTTTTCGCGCTCATTAATGAAGTGACAGTATTTTCCAGCCCCAAATCCTTAAGACGACCGGGTGTCGCAATCACAATATGCGGTTTTTTGCTCAACGCGGAAATATTTCGTGACTTTTCTTCGCCCCCAGCTAATAGGAGAATGCGAATTTCTGGAAAGTCTTTAGCAATAAGGCGCGCAAAGTCAGCGGTTTGCTTCGCGAGTTCGCGCGTTGGCGAAAGAATAATTGCCTGAATTTCGCTATTATTACGATTAATCTTATTAAAAATTGGCACAAGAAAAGCGTGCGTTTTGCCACTTCCTGTTGGTGAACGTGCAATAAGAGACGTACCGCGAAGTGCCGGTGGAATCACAACTTCTTGAATTGGAGTTAAATCAATATAGCCAAGCGAAGTGATCGTGCTTAAAAGGTCAGCTTGTAAGTCAAATTGTGTAAATTTTGCCATGATAAACTCCTTTGCGTCCATTATACAAGAAAATCGATTAATTTATGTTAAAATTAGCTTGAAAGCAGGTGAAAATATGCAAGTATTTGTCGCCAACCCACATGGGTATTGTGAAGGTGTTGTGCATGCAATTGCACTCGCAGAGCAAGTTCGAAGGGAGTATCCTAACACACCAATTGATGTATTGGGCATGCTTGTTCATAATGAAAAGGTGATTCAACAACTAAAAGAAAACCAAATAACTACTATTAAAATACCAATTAGCCATTATGCTGACTTTTTGAGTAATGTTGACGCTTCGCATATCATTATTTTTACTGCGCACGGTCATGACCGTAAACTCGACCAAATTGCCACTCAACGCAAGTTACACACGATTGATGCTACTTGCAATAAGGTTTATGATAGCTTTTTATTAATCGAAAATGCTTTAAATGCTGGTCGGGAAGTAATTTATCTTGGTAAAAAAGGACACCCTGAAGCCGAAGCAGCGTTATCACGGGGAAAAGATGTCTATTTATACGACGTTGATCAAGATTTTAACTATCAGCAACTAAAGACCAATAACCCTTTGGTCATCAGCCAAACCACTCTTTCAATTCTCGAACTTAAAGGTTGTCATTTAGACATTCTTGCAATGTTACCGAATGCCGAGATTGGTAATGAAGTATGTTCGGCAACACGTTTGCGGCAAACTGCTGTCCAACAACTACCATCTTTTGTCGATGCAATCTACATTATCGGCTCAACCCAGTCGTCAAATACAACAAAACTCGCTCAAATTGCTAAAATTTCCCACCCACAAGCAAAAGTCCGGCATATTGCCGAACTTAGTGAATTAGATCAAAGTGAATTGAATCAATTTTCTGCTGTTGGCGTCGCAAGCGGAGCCTCAACACCATTATTTATAACAAACGAAATAATCGAATTTCTTAAGCATTATCAATAATAATTGGTAATGGCGGTTCTTCGTGATTAATCAGCGTGATTTTTAGTGTTGGATCAATCTCCAACAATCTTTTTTGCATTGTTGGCATGAAGATGCGTTCGATTTCATGCGGTAAGTCTAGATAATTATATTGATTAACGACGATTCCGCGCCGCACATGATGAGGGGCATCACCAGAAATATAAATATCATAGCCTTCTTCTTTGGCGATTGACCATGTGCGTGAACCGCCGCCACCAATCAACGCGACTGAATTGATTTCCTCATTACCTTCAGCAATTAGCAAACCGTATTTTACACCTAGTTTTTCAATTGCCATTTTTGAGAAATCTTCAATATTCATCGGGGAAGTTAATTCCCCACCACGTGCCATCGGATCACCGCCTAATGGGCGAATATTATTTAAGCCAAGCGCGTAGGCAAGTGCATCATTCATCCCGCCTCTTCCTTCATCAAAATTAGTATGATAGGAATAAACACAAATTCCGGCTTGTTCAAGTTTTTCCGCTAGTTCTTTACGACTAGGGTCACGTTTAAAGACTTTGCCGGGTGTACCATAAATAAACGGATGATGAGTAATAACTAAATCCGGTGATAAATCAATGATTTGATCAACATTAATCTCATCAAGATCAAGCACGAGAATGATTTTTTCAACTTCATTTGGTAACTTACCGACCATATGACCAACGTAGTCATGATTTTTCTCGGCAATTGATTTTGGAAATAGTTTGGCGAGTCTTAATAATAAGGAGCGCATTTTAATCATTTTTCGGTGCCTCGATTCTCAGTAATAAATTTATCAATTGTAATTCTTGTTCAACTTGAATTTTACGCTGTGCTGGTAAAGTGTAATCATTAAGTAAATTTTGTAATTTACGTGCTTGTTCATTCCACATTTGATACATTGCCGCGGAAGGATGTTCCAATAGACGTGGCCCAAATATAGCTTGATCAATACGCAGTTTTTCTTCACCCGGCTCCGCGATAATGAGCGAATAAAAATGGCCATCTTCTTCGACTATCTCTTCAGCCTTAATCATAAAATGCCATTGATTGAGCGCTTGTCTTACTTCTTTTGCTTGTACATGCGGTATAAGAATTATTTTTTTTATGTTTTTCAGCTTATCAGCATCGTTACTTAAAATGTCAATAATTTGTTCACCGCCCATACCAGCGATCACAAGCGTATCAATTGAGGCTGGTAAATGCTCAAGACCATCAGCTAAGTCGCAGATTATGCTATTTTCCAAGCCGGCATCTACAACATTTTTTAATAAACGTCGATAAGGACCTTTTTTGTTATCACTGGCATAAAGCCCTTTAAGCATATAATTTTTTGCTAAATAAATCGGTAAATAACCATGATCGCTTCCAATATCGGCCACACTATCATTGTTTTTCACATAGCGCGCAACCGCTAATAAGCGCTTTGGTAAAAAGTTAGTCATTGAAGTTTCGATAGTCTTGTAGACGTTTAACACGAGATGGTGCCCGCATTTTCCGAATTGCTTTTGCTTCAATCTGACGAATACGTTCACGCGTCACACCAAATTCTTTGCCAACTTCTTCTAAAGTCCGTGGACGATTATCATCAAGACCGTAACGTAAGCGGATGACGCGATCTTCGCGATCGGTCAAACAGTCGTGCATCACCTCATACATTTCATCAATCAACAAAACATTTGAAGTATAATCAGATGGCGATATTGTTTCCTTATCTTCGATAAAATCACCAATATGTGAATCTTCTTCTTCGCCAATCGGCGTTTCTAATGAAACCGGTTCGAGCGCAATTCGTTGAATTTCACGGATTCGATCAGCACTTAAAAGCCCCTCGAGTTTATCTGAAATTTCTTCACCAGTTGGTTCACGGCCTAATTCTTGTACTAGCTGACGTTGGACACGCGTGATTTTATTGATAGTTTCCACCATATGAACAGGAATGCGAATTGTCCGGGCTTGGTCAGCAATCGCCCGTGTAATCG
Organism: Bacilli bacterium; assembly: GCA_028705995.1. Lineage (GTDB taxonomy): Bacteria > Bacillota_I > Bacilli_A > RFN20 > CAG-826 > JAQWCH01. The sequence goes on from JAQWCH010000002.1 coordinate 43,892, forward strand.
CTTGACGAATCCACCATGTAGCGTAAGTAGAAAATTTAAAGCCTTTTGTATAATCAAATTTTTCGACAGCTTTCATCAAGCCAAGGTTGCCTTCCGAGATTAAGTCTAAAAAACTCATTCCGCGACCAAGATAATGTTTAGCAATATTAACGACCAAGCGTAAGTTGCTTTCAATTAATACGTGACGCGCTTCTTCATCGCCTTCTTCAATTAACTTCGCTAAAGCGACTTCTTCATCCGGTTTTAGTAGATCATGACTGCCAATTTCATGAAGATAGAGTTTGACAGAATCATTAATTTTCACTTCACCAGGAGCGACTTTGCCAAATGTTTTACGAATTACTTCGTCTTCATCAACTTCGTCTTCCTCGTCTTGTGAATCAAAATCAACTTCATCGATACCATCGACGACATCATCGGCTAACTCACTTTCAATTTTTGCTTCATCAATCCCTTTTTCATCAACTTCAATGTCATCGAGATCTTCATCCGCATTAACATCAATGTGGCGTTCTTCAAAGTAACTAACAAGTTCTTCTAAATCTTCATCTGCTAAATCTAAGTGCGTGCAAGCGTCAAAAATTTCGTCTTGCGTTAAGAAACCGTTGGTTTTGCCTTTTTTCTCCAAACGCTTTTTAATTGCATCAAGTGATTCAAGCTCGACAGTTTTAGAAATTTTACTAGTTCCTCTTTTTTTCTTGGGTTTAGTTTCGATGAGTTGTTCGTCGTCAAAATCTACGATATCCTCTTCTTCATCGATGATATCGACAGGTTCTAGATTCTTTTTATTCGCCTTTTTAACTGAGCGAATATTTTCCGCTTCATTTACATCAACTAAAACCTCGGTCGTATTCGTCTCTTCAACTTTTTTTCTTCTTCCCATGCTTTGTTACCTAGCCTTTCTTGCGCGGTCGCTTATGCGTTTTATAGTATTCATTTAATATCATCGCTCGTTCAATATCTGTTTTACCAATTAACTTTTTTTGTAATTCGTCTTCAGCGGATATTTGATTTTTCTCTTCGGTGATAATTTTTTGACATTCTTGCAAATGTTCCAAGGAGTATGGTGGCTTTTTTTCAAACGACAATTCCGTAATTTGATTTGTCAAGTTTTCTTTGCCACTGATCGAACTTAGTTCAAGTTCGGTAATTAGGTTAGCAATATCGATTGTTTCGTGATTTTGAAAATAATCAATTAAGAAATTAGCGATATTGCGATAGATATCATGATAGAAATAGCCAATTTCTTTTTGATAGAAATTAACGGCTTCTGGGCTCTGTAGCATTTGCATCAGTATTTCATGTTCTGCCAGCTGTAATCGCTGCATGAGTGGCCGTTCTGGGTGGAAATCATTAACTGCTACTTGTGGGTCATTTGCATTTTTATTTTTATAACGGCGGTATTCCTTGCTTAGTGATCTGAGCGGGAAGCCAGTTAAATGCGACAATTTTTTCAAATAATCTTCCGCTAATAACTCCGACGGGGCTTTAGCGATGATTGGAAGCATTTTTTGCGCTAATTTTTCGCGTTCCGTGCCTTTATCAAGTTGACTGTGATTACTGTAGTAATTAAAAGCAAAATCCACGCCAGATAATAAATTATTAAGATACGTTTTGAGTCCATTCACCCCAGAAGCTTGATAAATATCATCGGGGTCGCGCGTATCACCATCGTTGTTGACAATGCGATATTTATATTGATTTTGACTTAATGTTTCGGAAATTTTGAGCATTGCTGCTTGGCCTGGTTCATCACCATCGAGACAAATTCGGATTTCAACATTCAAGTTACGTAAGATTTTTAGATGCTCAGAGGTTAAAAATGTGCCCATCAAAGCCACCGTTGATTTAATTCCTGCCTCGACAAGAGCAAAAATATCCATAAAGCCTTCAAGAACATAAATATAGCCATCGTGGCGGGCGCTATCTTTGGCCTTATCAATGTTATAAAGCACTTCACTTTTATGGAAAATTTCTGTTTCCGGTGAATTAACATATTTTGCCTCAGCGCTTTTATCATTAAGGCGGCGGGCACTAAATCCGATTACTTGCCCATCTATATTTGTGATTGGGAATATTAAGCGACCGCGGTTACGATCGGTTGGATGTTCAATTGAACCGCCAAGAATTCCCACGCGTTCAATTGTCTTAATACTATGTCCACGCTGTTGCAGAAACATCACAGTTGCTTCACCATTTTGCAAGGCATAGCCTATCTTATATGTCTTTTGGATAGCTGAAGAAATTTTGCGTTTATTTAAATACTCAGTCGCAATTTGCCCTTCTTCGGTGGTTAAACAATATTGGTAGTATTCAGTTAAATCTGTCAAACATTTATATAGCGGGATTAAACGACTATCAATCGGCCGTTCTTCGCGATACGATTTCAATCGCTCATCGGTAAAGCCGATAATCGATGCAACTTTTTGCACAGCCTCGCCGATTGATATTTTCTCGAAATCACGAACAAAGGTAATCGCATTACCTCCCGCACCACAAACAAAGCATTTATAAATCTGCTTTTCGCTACTAATCATTAATGAAGGATTACGATCATCATGAAAAGGGCATAGAGCCACATAATTGCGACCCTTTTTTGTAACATTTATGTACGAAGAAAGGACATCTACAATGTTTGCACTCTTCAATACGTCTTCAAATAATGTATCGTGATTGTCCATTTATACCCTCGCTTATTGATAAAACACTAGATAAAACAACTTTATATCTACTAGAAAACAACTTTTGACATTAAATAAGCGGAAACCTCAGAAATTGGCAAGCGAATTTGCGCCATCGTATCGCGTTCACGAATCGTCACTTGTTGATCTTCCAAAGTTTGAAAATCAATTGTGATGCAGAAAGGTGTTCCAATCGCATCTTGGCGGCGGTAACGCTTTCCAATACTTCCGGTTTCGTCATAAACAACCATTAAATCTTTCGCTAGAGCAGCTCTAACTTCTTCCGCTTTTGGATTAAGCTTCTTCGATAAAGGCAGAATTGCTGCTTTATAAGCGGCAATGGCCGGGTGAATATGCATAACGATTCGTAAATCATCGCCAGGCAAAATCTCTTCATCATAACTATCAGTTAATACCATAAGCATTAGGCGATCGAGTCCAACTGATGGTTCAACAACATAAGGTAAATACTTTTCGTTTGTATCAGGGTCAAGATATTCCATGCTTTCTTTAGAAAATTCTTGATGCCGGCGCAAATCATAGTCCGTCCGGTCAGCAATTCCCCAAATTTCACCCCAACCAAATGGAAATTGATATTCAATATCAGTTGTTGCCTTCGAATAAAAAGCTAATTCTGCCGGATCATGATCACGATAACGCAAATTTTCCTTACGGACACCAAGTTGAGCGATAAAGTCCAAACAATATTGTTTCCAATAAGCAAACCATTCTAAATCAGTTCCTGGTGCGCAGAAAAATTCCATTTCTATTTGTTCAAATTCACGTGTACGGAATGTAAAATTCCCTGGTGTAATTTCATTACGGAATGATTTTCCCGATTGAACTACGCCAAACGGAATTTTTTTCCTTTGTGAACGTTGAATATTTTTAAAATTAACAAAAATACCTTGAGCTGTTTCTGGACGTAAATAAACTTCGCTTTTACTATCATCAGTCACACCAATGTGTGTCTTAAACATCATATTAAATTGGCGAATATCAGTAAAATCACTGGCTCCACAATTTGGACAAGTAACGGCATGTTCTTTAATAAACGCATTAAGTTGATCAAAGTTCATTGCTTGAACATTTACATCCGGAAATTGTGCTTCAATCAATGTGTCAGCCCGATGCCTTGTTCGACATTTTTTACAATCGATGAGTGGATCATTAAAACTGGCAACGTGTCCAGTCGCTTCCCAAACGCGGGGATTCATTAAAATTGCTGAATCTAAGCCAACATTAAGAGGACTCTCTTGGACAAATCTCTTCCAATAAATCTTGCGAATATTATTTTTAATTTCAACACCTAATGGACCATAATCCCATGTGTTTGAAAGACCACCATAAATTTCTGAACCCGCAAAAACAAAGCCACTTGTGACAAGATGTGTCACAATTTTATCGAATTTATATGCCGCCATTGAAGACTCCAATCTTTGTTCATTAATGAAGAACAATCGCTTATAAGAATACCAAAAAAACAGCTATTTGTCAACCTATTATGAGTGTATACGTTACTGATGAACAGCTTCAATTAATAAACGATAGCTTTTCAAAGAGATTCCGAGATTATCAAATAATAGTTGCTGAAATTCACTAATAAACGCTAGTGTTTCCATAAGGGGAAAATTAGCGCGGGATAAATCTTCAGGTTGGCATTTAAAGGCAAAGCGTGCCATTTTTAAAAACATTTCTGTTTGTGACTGGTCATGTTCTTGATCAAAACAGCTTTGACAAACAAATCCGCCATCAAGGAAATTAACGGCGACAATCGCCTTTTTACTTCCGCAGCGCACACATTGATCAACATCAAGCCCATAGCCACTTAAGCGCAAAGTAATTGCCATTAAGATAAAAACTTGTGAAAGCGGTTCTGCTTCTTGGCTAATTAAACGAATCGATGATTGTAAATAAGGATAGATATTAGCAACATCGCGATTATCCATTAATGATTTAAGAATAACCTCACCAATGATTTCTAGCGCGCTCATCCTCAGCAAACTACGCATGGCGGATGATGAACTATAAATAATAGTTGCTCGGCGTAAAGTTAGACCATGGGCTTTACCTTCGGTCAACTCTAATTCAACTTCCATAAACTTTTGCATAGCAGGAGCATTTTTTCCTTGAAGATTAAATGCGCCGCGTGCTAAAAATGATAGGTATCCTTCAGGCGTAATCGCCGTGATCATTGCATCTTTTTCTTTAAACGGAGTCACACGCAAAATGATTGCCGTTGCTACTTCCATTATTCTTCCTCGGTTAGCCCTAATTCTTTAAGTGCTTGCGCATTATTACGCCAGCCAGGATATACTTTCACATATAATTCAAGTCGCGCGGGAATTTTTAAATTATGATGAATGTCATGTTGTGCAGCGAGACGAATCTTCTTGATCATCGCACCACCTTTACCAATAATAATTCCTTTTTGTGATTGTTTATCAACATTGATACTGGCGTAAATATCCACGCCATCTTCAAAGTGTTCGACTTTATCAATCGTAATCGCAATTGCGTGGGGAATCTCTTCCTTAGTAAACATCATCGTTTTTTCGCGAATAATCTCACTAATCATGAAATAATCGCTTTGGTCTGTAATATAATCCGCTGGATAATATTGTGGTCCTTCAGGTAAGAGTTCAACAATGCTTTTTTTGAGCAAATCAATATTAAATTCCCGTGTTGCACTAATCTCTATTTGTTGAGCGGCGGGGAATAATTCTTGATATTTAGCTTTTAATTGTTCCATTAAAGCAAAATTTGTTGTATCAATTTTGTTAAAAACAATAATGACTGGGCAGTTGAATTTTAAAGTTTCAACCAAATATTGATCTCCCTCATTGTAAGGACGACCAGCATCAATTAAAAGTAATGCAATATCTGCTTCTCGTAATGAATGATAAGCCTTTTTGTTCATCGCATTGCCAAGAGAAAAATGTGGCTTATGCAATCCAGGAGTATCAATAAAAACGATTTGTGCTTCTTCCGTTGTCAAAATTGCGCGAATCAATGTCCGTGTTGTTTGTTGTTTCGGAGTAGTAATCGCCACTTTTCTTTGAACAAGAACATTTAAAAGTGTCGATTTACCGACATTGGTACGGCCTAAGACCGCGACAAATCCACTTTTCATCTTATAAATCGGATCCATCAAAGGCAAATGGCAAAAGTTCTTGTGCATTTGTTTCCTTAACATCGCCCTTGAGATTTGTTAAAAGGATAGGTTTATCCTTTGGATAAAGTTCACTGATTACCTGACGGCACATACCACAAGGAGAAACGGGTTCAGCGGTATCTGCTGCCACCGCCATCATCGCAAAATCATCACGATGGTAGCCATGCATATAGGCATTATATAGTGCGTTACGTTCAGCGCACATTGAGCACGGGTAGGATGAATTTTCAACATTTGCTCCTTCAAATACTTGCCCGTCCTTTGTTAGAATCGCCGCACCAACAGCAAAGTGCGAATAAACTGAGTAAGAATGTGTACGTGCTGCAATTGCTAATTTCAATAATTCTTCTTTAGTCATCATAAGTATTAGTCCACCTTTCGTTTGCCCAAAATGGCATTTTGTAATGAAAACATTATTACTTCATCTTTCGGCTTTTGATGATCATAACCCAAAAGATGTAATAAACCGTGCAAAAACAGAAACTTCATCTCTCGTTGGAAACTATGCCCATATTGTTTCGCTTGATTTTTGGCGCGATCAACCGAAATAATAATTGTCCCGAGGGCAACTGTTATTTCTTCATCATTAATCGGGGTTTCACCAGCAACTTTATCTAAAAAAGCAAAACTTAAGACATCAGTTGGTCGATCAATTTGCCGAAATTGCTTGTTCAATTCATGAATTTCTTGATCATCGACCAAATTGACCTCGATATAGTAGTGTTCATGAAGATGCAAATATGAAAAAGTTTTTTGTGCGAGGCGTTGATAAATGCCACGATAGTTTTTTAGATCAACAGGGTAAGAGTTAATAAAATCAAGTTCCATAATTTGCGGGAATATATTTTAACATATTTCGCGCAGTTATATGCTAGTCGTGAATAAAAACTTGATTTGGTTCTTTGTTATTAAAAGCTTCGAGATAATTATTGATTTCATCATTATGCATCAGTTGATGATTTGGCGCAGCGATCAACTTGTAGATACTAGAATATATTTGGTGATAGATAACAAAATGAAATAGCAAATAATTAAGTGACGCCACACGAGAAATACTCATAATTAAAAATGCGAGTAAAAATATAAAAATTGTTGTAATTAACTGCATAAAAACACGTTTCTCGCTAATCCGATCACTAATTGCCGATAAGACATGAAATACAGTATTTGCCTCATTAATTTCTTGATTATTCAAATGGGCAATAAACTTTGATTGTTGAGCAAGTGCTTGATATTCATTGCCGCGAATTAATTGATGAATGCTATCAGAAACTAATGTCATAATTAGTATGATTAATAAGGCAATAATATGCCAAAAACCATTAAAAACTAAAAGAAAAACAACTACAATCGAAGCAGTAATCGTTGTGAATAATTGCTGCTGTCGATAAAAGAGCCCTTTTTTAAACAAGAAAACGTTATTAAAGTTATTTAGATAAGGCATCTTTATCGCTGCAATATGCTCATCAATATAGCGTTTTTGAAAATCTTTCATGACACTTAGTAAAAATGCGCGTTCTAATAAAGCAAAGATACCAGCAATTAATATAAAAATTAAAGGGCGATAAATGCTCACTCCATCATCAACAAAATAAAAAGCGATGATTAAAGAACTAATGCTAATTAATGAAAGAAGCCAAGAAAAATAATAACGACGCGGGGGTTGCGGATAAAAAACTTTTTCTATTTGAGATTTTCCCGCTTTTTCTTCGGCAACTAAAAATTTACCAGTAAATATGTTTAAAAATGCTTTGCGTGTAAGCAAAATGATACCATGAATTGGATCATAGACACGTACGAACAGACGGCCAATATTAAAAACAAAAACAAAATGTGAATTTTCACCGATTAATAGTTGAGCAATCAGCATTTTTTGTGTTTGGAAAACCGCATTTTTTTCTTGAATACCAGTATCATATCCAGTTAGGTGAACACCATATTGATTAGCAACGTCAATAATTTCTAAAAAATTTGTTGTTGGCTGCTTAATATTTTCAAATAAATAGGCACTTTTCTTATAATAATTAGCAAGAAACATCTTCAAAGATGCTAATCCACAATTATTTTCCTCATTTTGATGAATAAATAAAGCCATATTTGATACCCTCACAAATCATAAATAGTCGGTAATCATAAAAAAGGTATCAAAAAAGGCTAGCAATTAAGCTAGCCAATCTTTTTAATTAACGACGACGACTTTTGCGACGGGCTTGTTCGGACTTTAATTTCCGTTTGAGTCCCGGCTTAACATAGAACTCGCGTTTACGTGCTTCCGTTAAGGTGCCAGCTTTATTGACTTGGCGTTTAAAGCGACGTAGAGCTTCATCTAACGATTCGTTATCACGAACGATTGTCTTTGGCATTTTCTCAACTCCTTCCGAAAGCAGGTAGCTTAAATCGTGTTAATTATAACGGCTCTAATTAATTAATGCAATGAAAATGTATAAAAAATAAATATAAGTTGATTAAAAAATGTTTCACGGCGGAAAAGCAAGATGATTACAAACTTTTTCTTTTCTAAGCCACGGACAAAAACTTTGTCTTTTTGAAATATTAAAACTATAAAACTACTATATTAATACTATTATTAAACTTAATTAAAAACCTTGTCGTTCATTGATGAGGTTTTACTACTTGTTCTATCTGCTTAGATAATTGATGGTCCGCTGGATGTCCCGATACGACTTGCACCGGCTTTCACCATCGCTAAAAGGTCTTCATGTGTCTTTACACCACCACTAGCTTTCACGCCAATATTCGGTCCAACAGTCTCCCGCATTAAGCGCACATCTTCGACTGTCGCGCCACCTTTTGAAAATCCAGTTGATGTTTTAACAAAATCAGCACCCGCAGCAACTGCCAATTTGCAGGCGCGGACTTTTTCTTCGTTTGTTAACAAAGCAGTTTCGATTATGACTTTTAATAAATGGCCATCGGTCGCAACTTTGATCGCGCGAATTTCATCTTCGACTTTTTGGTTTTTCCCAGTTTTAAGATCGCCGATGTTGATCACCATATCGATTTCATCAGCACCATCTTTCACCGCATTGCGTGTTTCCTGCACTTTGCTAGTTGTTGACATTGCGCCAAGTGGAAAACCAATCACTGTGCAAACTTTTACGCTACTGCCTGCTAATTCCTGAGCAACAAGTGGGACAAAACAGCCATTAACGCAAACGCTCGCAAAATCGAGTTCACGGGCTTCCTGGCAAATCTTTTTAACATCTTGCTCAGTTGCATCAGCGCGAAGAATAGTATGATCGATTAATTTGTTGTAGTTCATATTTCTTTTACTCCTTTTTTTATGGTAATAAAATTCCCACAATCATCAAAATGATGAAGATGTACATAATAAAACCAACAATTGTACATATATTATATACTTTCCACGTGAATTGGTGCGTTTTTTTTGATACGCGACGCATCAAACTGATTCCGACGAACGGCACAAATACAATTAGAATGGCGCGCCAAATACTCGGAATGTCATTAGGATTCACACTGGATAAATTGGGATCAAGTTCAGAATCATTTTCAGCATGCATTTGTTGATACACTTCTGGAGTTAATTTATAACCACAGTTTGGGCACTTACTAGCTAAGCTACTCGTGATTTCATGATGACAATTTGGGCATTTCATATTAGCATTATACACTTTCATTCAATTAATGAATAAATAAAAAGCTCTCATATGAGAGCGATTTATTCGGATTATTCGCTAACGACTTTTTGTTTTTTAGCGGTTGGTTTTCTACTGGTGACTGGTTTTTTGACTTTTGCGGCCTTTGCAGCAGGGGCTTTTTTACCACTTGCTTTTGCAGCTTCATCGCTACCAGCAGCTTCAGTTTTGGTTTTCGCGCTCTTTTTCTTTGTCTCAACGGCTTTTTCTTCAGCTTTTAAGCCTAAGACATTTTCGCCTTGATAGAAACCACATTTTGGACATACAGTGTGGGCGGGAATTAACGCACCACAATTACTGCAGGTTACAAGACCAGTAACATGTAATTTAAAATGCGTGCGCCGCATTCTTTTTTTCGTTTTCGAAGTTCGCCTGAAAGGTACTGCCATAATTGCATCCTCCTAGATAAAAATTACTCGCTTATTATAACGAGCATTTACCGGCTTTGCAACATTTTTTATACATTTTATGAAAAAAAACTTATTTTGTTGATGAACATTAGGTTTTTTTACTATACAGTGTATAGTTATTTGTATATAATATCGACCATTTTACCGATTAAAGAGGTCTTCGATTGCGTTTTTACGTAGATATAATTTGATGAATGACCGCGATAAACATTTTCGGCTGGATCGTAATCTTCAAATATCACACTAAGTGGTTGATTAATGAATTTATTTGTATATTGGTTAACAAGTTCTTCGTTCAATGCCAAGAGATTTCTTACACGTTCTTTTTTGATCTGAGGCAAAATTTGATTAGGCATGCGACTTGCCAAAGTGCGCGTGCGCGCTGAGAAAGGGAACACATGTAGACGCGCAAATCCAATGGTCTTAATAAAATCACGAGTTTCATTAAATTCTTCTTCGCTTTCACCTGGAAAACCGACGATAACATCTGTTGTGATTGCAATATCGGGAATCGCTTGACGAATTTCAGCAATTTTATCAATAAATGATGTGACATCATACTTTCGATGCATGCGTTTTAGGACACTTGAACTACCACTTTGTAATGGAATATGTAAGTGGCGCGCAATCCGTTTGTCATCGCGAATTAATTCGATTAATTCTTTTGAAATTTCGCTTTCCTCAATTGAAGAAATGCGTAAACGCTTTATATCTGGCACTTCGATCAACATTTGTTTAATTAATGTAAATAGCGATGTTCCATCTTGAAAGTCTTGACCATAACCGCCGGTGTGAATTCCCGTTAAAATAATTTCCGGATACCCTTTTTGAATGATAATTTTCGCCTCGTTAATGATATCATTCATGGCCCGCGATCGCATTTTACCGCGCGTTAGAGGAATAATACAATATGAGCAGAAATTATCGCAGCCATCTTGGATTTTAAGATATACACGGACATTTTCTGTTGCACTGGTTAAACCGAGTTCTTCATAGGAAAAATTACGAGAATCTTTATCAACAAGCGTAATTTGTTTTTTATCTTCTTGATATTTTTTGATTAATTCAGGAATTAAATGCCGATTTGATGCCCCAATAATGATTGCAACGCCGGGAATTTCTTCAATACTCGCGAGGGCAATTTGACTATAGCAGCCCATCACGACAATAATTGCTTCGGGATGATTTTTAATTTCTTTGCGAATTTGTTGACGGCTCTTTTGGTCACTCGTGCTTGTTACTGAACATGTATTAATGATGACAACATCAATGTTTTCTTCACTAAGTCCGTGATGAAAGCCAGCATTTTCTAAAAGAGCGCCGATTGCGCCGCTTTCATAAAAATTAACCTTACAACCAAGCGTGACGAGTTTATAATTCATCATCACTACCACTTATTGGAGATTTCATTCCAAGCAGACGTGCGTATGCATGATTCGAAATGAGTTTTTGATTAAATAAAGCGGAAATCATTCCACTGCGGTCACCATTAAAAAAGGCGCGGACAACCGGTGCTAAACGATCAATCATGTGATTAGTCGAGAATTTTTTCATCCGCCGATCAAATAGGGGAATACTGACATCAAGTCGTCCTTGATCATTGATGAAATAAAGTGTCATGAAATCTAGATGATAGTATGCGCGCGCACTTCCTTGACCACCAATTTCAACTAACGAAGTAAAGTTAGATGAATATAAAGCGAAATTGTATTGTTCAAACGGATCAAGAATATCGCTGTTTTCTGCGGGATTGAGCACTTGATATGTTGTATAGAGCTCATTAACCGCCTTTTTTTGCCACAAAAGATTGAGGCTACGCGAATATAGTGGCACATAAATCCGAATACCCGCATCTTCGAAATATGGCCGATTACGAAGCGCCTCATGTAAGCGTTTAGTGCGGCTATCTTCACTAATTTGTTGTTTATTTAGTAATAGTTGATTAATTTTTTCTAATTCTTGGTTAATGATAATTTGATTCTCTAGACCAAGGATAACTATATTTGCCCGCAAATAATCAAATGGGGTACGAATCGTCGCTAAATGTTGATATAGCGGACTGGCGAGTAAAATATTTTGATGAGCAAAGAAAAAAGTGCCATCCGGTGTATCTTCGTAATGGCGGACTTTTTGTTGACTTGTTAGATATTTATAAATGTGAACCATTTACTTTAAAAATTCTCCAGTCGCATCCTTAACATCGCGGGCAATTCGATAATAAAGAGCGATACCAATATTCACTAGCCAAAGCAGTCCAAAAACAATTATCAGTGCTTGATACCATGGTATTTGCGTTGTTAGAGCAGCTAAAGTTGTGAGTCCACCAATTAAAACTAGATGGGCACTCAGCCATAACCACGCCCGTTTTTTGTAACCAAGATAAAAAAATCCCGCCCCAGAATACCCTAGCAAACAAAAGAAGATAAATGTAAGAAAACGCGATCTCTGTTGATAAAGCGCATAATCTGGCTCAACGGGATCTAAAAAACTTGTATCATTAACGGTTTGTTCTTTTTTCACCCGAATCGGGTTAATTACACCACAAACCGGACAATATTTCTCTTGGTCATCTATCAATGAACCACAATTACGACACTTGCCCATAGCTGCTTACTCCTGTTAGTTTCTATTATAGCGAAAAGCAAACAATAATTTAAGCCTAAAGGATAGCTTTTTTTCTTGCCCGGCCATAAAAAAACACCGAATTGCTTCGGTGTCAAAATTAACTGTTAAAGAAGTTGAGAAAACGCTCGATAAATGATGGATCTTTTTGATCTTCTTCTTGAAGTTTTTTCAATAAATCACGCTGTTTTTTGTTGAGGTTTGTTGGTGTCTGAACATCCACTTCCACATACTGATCACCAGATACACCCCGCAGGCCTTTAATCCCTTTGCCGCGCATCCGCAATTTGGTATGTGGTTGAATACCAGCAGGAATTTTCAGTTTGACTTTTCCATAAACCGTTGGAACATCGATTTCAGTTCCAAGAGCAGCAGAGGCAAAGTCAAGCGGAATTTTTAAATGAATATCATTACCATCGCGAACAAAATATTTATGCGTGCGAATGTTAATTTCTAAATATAAATCGCCATTGGGTCCCCCACTTTGGCCACGGGAACCTTTACCCGGAATGCGAATTTGTTGACCAGAATTAATTCCAGCGGGAATTTTAACATTAATTTTTGTTTTAACACGTTCATATCCACTGCCATTACAGACGTGGCACTTATTTTTGATTGTTTTCCCACTTCCGCCACAGGTCGGACAAGTTTGTGTTGATTGCATTGTGCCAAAAATAGTTTGGCGCGCACCAGTTACATGTCCACTACCATTACAAGTTGGACAAGTTTGTACGTCTTCTGGTGTTTCTCCGCCAGACCCATGACAGTGATGACACACTTGATCATAAGTAACGTTTAATGGATAATCAATTCCATTAATCGCATCCATAAAATCAATTGTAATCTTTGCTAATGAATCATTTCCGCGACTCGGTCCGCTCGGCCGCCGTGAGCGCGAACCGCCAAAAAACGAGCCAAAAATATCACCTAGATCAATATCATCAAACCCACTACCTCTAAAACCACCACTAAACGGATTTTGTTCACCGGTGCCATCGAAGGCTGAATGACCAAATTGATCGTAAGTTTGGCGTTTTTTATCATCTTTTAATATTTCATAAGCTTCTTGAACTTCTTTAAAATTTTCTTCGGCATCTGGACTTTTATTAATATCAGGATGATATTTTTTGGCCAGTTTCCGATAGGCATTTTTAATCTCGTCGGCCGAGGCATTACGACTGACGCCGAGTACTTCATAATAATCACGTTTTTCTGCCATAGTCGGCCTCCTCACTTAGTTACAAAGCAAGATGGGAGGAATTCCCACCTTGCTCAGTTTTTTGCATCATTACTTCTTTTCTTCTGTAAAATCAGCATCGACGACATCATCAGCGCTTTTGCCGGAATCCTCGCTTGGTGTTTCTGGTGCCGCACTTGGATTCTGATTCGACATATTTTGCATCATTTCCGCAGCTTTTTCGAGTTCGCCGAGTTTATTTTTCAATGTTTCAAAATCGTTTTTCTCAATTGCGGCTTGCAGTTCTTCTTTAAGTTTTGTCACTTCTTCTTTTTGTTTTGGATCGATTTTTCCTTCTTGTTCTTTTAAGGAATCATCAATCATGTTGATATAGCTTTCGGCTTTATTTTTTAGTTCGACTTCTTCTTTGCGCTTTTCATCGGCTTCTTTATTGGCTTCCGCCTCATGCACCATGCGCTCGATTTCATCTTTGCTTAAACCGGTTGAGCCGGTAATCGTAATTTGTTGTTCTTTTTGCGTATCGAGATCTTTGGCCGAGACTTTAACAATCCCGTTAACATCGATATCGAAAGTTACTTCAATCCGCGGTGTACCACGCCGAGCGGGCTTAATTCCATCTAAACGGAAATGGCCAAGTAGTTTATTATCACGTGCCATTGGCCGTTCACCTTGGTAAACCATGATGTCAACCGATGGTTGATTATCAGCGGCAGTCGAGAAAATTTGGCTTTTAGTCGTCGGAATTGTTGTATTGCGCTTAATTAATGGCGTCATCACTTCACCCATCGTTTCGATTCCGAGCGTAAGTGGCGTAACGTCTAATAAGACGACATCTTTAACTGATCCGGCAACGATTCCACCTTGAATAGCAGCACCGATTGCAACAGCTTCATCAGGGTTAACTGAAAGGTTTGGTGATTTACCAACAAGACGTTGGACAAGGGCTTGAACCGCCGGCATCCGAATTGAGCCACCAATTAACAAAACTTCATCAATTGCCGAAGAACTAATATTGGCATCCGCTAATGCCCGCCGCACAGGTTCTTCGCAGCGTTTAAGTAAGTCTTTCGTTAAGTCTTCAAATTTGGCCCGTGTTAATTTTGTTTCAAAAGAAATTGGACCATGATTTCCCATGCCAATAAATGGCAGCGAGATTGTTGTTTCTAGTTGGCCAGAAAGTTCAATTTTAGCTTTCTCCGCGGCATCACGGAAACGTTGTTCCGCCATTTTGTCATTTAAATCAAGGCCATGTTGGGCACGAATTTCGCTCTTGATCCATTTGGCAAGAACATTATCCCAGTCATCACCACCTAAATGATTATCACCAGCGGTTGAGACAACTTCAAATGTGCCTTCACCGATATCAAGAATCGATACGTCGAATGTACCACCACCCAGATCAAACACTAAAATCTTTTCTGAACGTTTGTGGTCCATACCATAGGCTAAAGCCGCGGCGGTTGGTTCATTAATAATGCGGACAACATCAAGACCAGCGATTTTACCAGCATCTTTTGTCGCTTGCCGTTGGGCATCATTGAAATATGCTGGAACTGTAATAACTGCTTTTTCAATTTTTTGTCCAAGATTATCTTCAGCATACTTTTTCATGTACGCTAAGACTTTTGCGGAAATTTCTTGCGGGGTGAAGCTTTTATTGATTGCGTTCACTTGTAACTTCTCACTCGTCCCCATTTTCCGCTTAATACTCATAATTGTATCGGGATTTGTTAATGCTTGGCGTTTGGCCGCATCACCGATAATTTCTTCGCCACTTGCTTTAAAAGCGACGACTGATGGGGTAGTGTTATGTCCTTCCGGATTCGGAATGACTTTTGCTTTTCCGTCTGCTTGTAAGACGGCGACCACCGAGTTCGTTGTCCCGAGGTCAATTCCTAAAACTAATTCTTTTGCCATAAATATAATTCTCCTTTATCGTTATAAATTTTATTACCAATCCACCTAAGCAAGCGTGGATGATTGGCCATCATTTTGTTCATCAACATTCGTTTCTTCTTGCGTAACTGGTTCAGGGAGCTTCGAAACGATAACCATCGCGGCCCGCACCATCCGATCGTGTAGTTTATAGCCTTTAGCATACACGCGCACGACCGTATTTGGCGGATAGTCTTCATGCACTTCGGTATCTAAGGCATGCATGAACTCGCCATTAAAGGCCTCACCAATTTTAGGAGCATACTCACTAATTCCTTCGTTTTCTAATGCTTCTACAAATTGACGATAGATGTATTGGAAACCAGTTAAATAATTTTTAAGAACTGGATCCGTTGGTTCATTGGTGAGCGCGACATGGAATGAATCCAATACGGGAATTAAGCGATCAACAAATCCATAAGCACGATATTTAATTGCCGAGCGATGATCTTGATCATATTGCTTTTTCAGATTTTCTGTGTCGGCAAATGCGCGGTAATACTTATCTTTCCATGCTTGAAGTTCTTTTTCTAACTTTTCTTTTTCTTCGAGCAAACTTTGATAACGCCGTTTACTCACGCGACCTTCTTTAATATCTTTTTCGTCCTCAAGTTCAACTTTAGGATTTTTCTTATCTTCTTTCATACAATCACGACCTTTCTATTCATCGCTATTTGTTTGGAAATATTCTTCGAGCTCATGGACAACATATTCGAGTGTACTGACGACTTTGCCATAGTCCATTCTTGTCGGACCAACAACTGCAATTTGTCCACGTTTGTTGTTACCAAGATTAACAGTCGCGGAGATGACTGATAAATCTTTATCTTGTTCGGGATTACCAATCTTGATATTGATTTCTTCATCTCCTTGAGCAAGCCGAGCGAGTTCTTCAGGATTATCGAGTAGTGAGAGCAGTTTTTTTATTTTACTCGCATCATCACGATATTCCGGTTGATCAAGTAAATCTCTTTTACCAAATAATTCTAGACGTTCCCGCGCATAGCGTAGGAATGCATCGGCGAATGCTTGGAAGATAACTTGATGCTCGATAACATAATCAGTTAAAATCGGTGCTAATGCTTCCATTTTGTCCACAACTTGATCAATTGGTGTTCCAACTAGGCGCTTATTTAAGATAACAACACAATCTTTTACTTCTTTGATAGAGGTCGCCGGTGGAACAACAAATGTTTTGTTCTCGACATAGCCTTGATCAGTAACAAATATTGCCGTCGCTAGGGTGTCATTTAGCGGAATCACTTGAATGGAAACAAGGTGTTCATCACGGGCACTTGGTCCGAGGACAACAGAAGCAAGATTAGTCATATGTGCCAGAATTTGCACACTTTCATTGATGACATTCGCCATACTTTTATGTTTATCCGCTAAAATTGTCTGTAACTGCATTTTAACTTGATCATCAACGCCATGTTCACGTAAATGTTCGACGTAGTAACGATAACCAGCGCTTGATGGCACGCGTCCAGATGAAGTGTGAGTTTTTTCAATTAAGCCATCAATTTCTAGACTATTCATCTCCGCGCGAATTGTCGCGGATGAATAGGGAATCGCAAATTCGTCAATCAAGGTCTGCGAGCCAACTGGAACAGCTTTTTTGACAAAGTATTCGACAATGAGTTTTAATATTTGATCACGACGAGATAGTTCCATACTCCGACCTTTCTAGCACTCAATTATCCTAAGTGCTAATTACATTATAAGCAGATTTTTGGCACTGTCAACAATTAAGTGCTAAAAAAGTTAAATAAAATAAAAAACGCTGATGAATAGCGTGTTTTAAGATGGATTTTTTTAAATTTATACTAAATGCGTGAGTAAATAATCAAGTTTTATTAACCCTTCATCAGTCGCATAGAAGCGTTCATCTTTGCATTCATATAATTGATAAGGACGAAGCAAATCAAGACTTTTTTGATAACGCGTTAAAAAATCAATCCCAAAAAGTGTTTGATATTCTTGTAAAGAAAATCCTTCTTTTAAACGCAAATTTAACAAAAGGTATTCTTGTTCTTGTTGAATAAGGTCAATTTCTTCCTTACTCGCGATAAAAAAACCTTTAAGATAATCTTTTATTTTGCGCGTATTAATATAACGATAACTATTTAGATAACCACTTGCACCAAGACCAACAGCAAAATAATATTGATTCCGCCAATAAATCCGATTATGTTGAGACTCAAAACCGGGCTTAGCAAATGACGATATTTCATAGCGTTCATAGCCATGGCGGCGGGCTTCGTTTAATAAGTAGTCATAATATTGGCGACTTACATCTTCATCAATCTGTTTTATTCCGCGCTGCATAAATGGTGTATTGGGTTCAACGATCAAACTGTATGCTGATAAGTGTTCAATTTGAAGACTAAGAGCTGTCGCCACATCGAGTGCCCAGATATCTAATGTTTGAGCAGGTAAACCATAAATTAAGTCAATACTAATATTGTGAAAACCAACTGCACGAGCATCGGCAATAACTTTTTCAACAAGTGCACGGTCATGTTTACGCCCAGCACGGGTTAACACTTCACGATTAAAAGATTGCACACCAAATGAAAGGCGATTGACACCATGCTTTTTTGCTAGCAACAATTTCGTGTGTGTACAATTTTCAATATTCGCTTCGATACTATATTCTTTAACTCCGTGAACGTAGGGAGCAACTATATCAAGTAGATGGGCAAATTGATCTTCATCAAGCGCCGTTGGAGTCCCACCACCAATAAAAACTGTTTTTAAATCCGCTGGGTGATAAAAATCAAGTTCTTGCGCGAGTATCAATAAATAATCATCGACTAATTGGCGATGATAAAGCATCTTTGTGAAGTCACAATATGGGCATAAATGCTGACAAAATGGAATGTGGATGTAAAGAGCTTGTGGTTTATTCATCCGTTGGTTTTTGTTCAGATTCTACATCCTGTTCAGCATCTTCAGTATCTTCAGTTGATTTTTCTTCTTCAATCGGGACAAGAACGCGGTCTAATTCCTCTTGGATGCGCGTTTGTTCATCAACTTCTTGAACTTCATCTTCTTTTTTGATGCCAGGGACAAATTTGGATACAAGGAAAACGACTAAGGCAATCAAACTAAAAAAACCGACTATGAGGATTAAGATTGCCCATGATGGTAATGGATCTGCGAGGAAATTCATAAATGCTCCTTATTAACGCCGGCGCGGAACCGGTGTGTAGATGAATTTGTTTTTATATTGTTCTTTACGATAGTAGCCAGATTCGACAAGATGATCCATTGATGTCCGAGCAGTTTCATAAGCACAATTAAGCGTTTTCTTAAATTGATCAATTGTGTAGAACTTACCAAGTGTACAATGCCGGGCATAGAAATAAGCTTCACCTTTTTTCAGTGTTGGATCCATTTCACGCAGGTGAATTTCGAGTTTAGCGGCATCGGCTTCATCGAGTCCGATTGGAAGTGCATCGACCGCGAGTTTTTGTTCATAGTTAATCGCAGCACCCGCTAAACGTTGTTCACGTAATTCCGGAACTGGTTCTTTTCTTTCTTCACTTTCACTTGAAACTTCTTTAACAGGCGAAGACGGATTTTCGACTTCAACCTCTGCAGTTGGTGTAGATTTTTCTTTAATTTCTAGTTCTTGTTCAACCGCTATTTCTTTTTCTACTACCGGTTTAGAAACAGCACTAAAAAGTGGTTGTGGAGGAATATCATTCGCCGGTTTTGCTGCTTCAACTTGATAATTTTCATCAATCAAAGCTTGTTTTTCGACTGTGAGAACTTGATCGAGCAATTCATCAATCGCACTATTGAATAGAGCAAGTAAATCTAATAATAAATATGTAAAGTCCGCACTGCGTTTAACTTCATATGTAAGCATTTCCATCCGATCGGGATTGGTAATGAGTATCTTTTCTAGATTTAATAAACTAGCAATTTGTTCAAAGTCATTACGCATTAAAACAGATTTTAATGTGAGCATTGCTAATTCTTCTGAATAGAACTCAAATGGTTTTATGTAAGCAAAATAGAAATAGGCAAATAAAGCGCGGATAATGACCATGAGACCATCATTATTTACAAAACCGATTAAACTAGCCATCATGTCATCAATACGGCTCACTGGGGCAGCAATATAAACGCGATCGACAAGCGCGCGTTGTGAAGGATCACGCACTTCTTTATTCCGGTAGAATTGTGTTAATTCAGCGCCACCATTCATGATTTCATAAAGAAAGCCGATGTAATCTTCATCAAGTGGAATGTCATGTTTTGTTTCAATATATTTAAGTGCATTAAAATAGTTGACAAGCACCATTGTTTCAACCGCCGGGGCCGAAACATTACCGCGCACAACACTATGCAAAAAACTATCAGTTGGCGTCAGTTTATACCGCTTGGCTACTGATTTTAAAGTTGCTTTGTATTGATTGTCACGCACAATAATCGCCGTGATGTCGTCGGGACTAAGCCGTGATAAACGCATCAGCGCTTTTGATAATTTGCGCTCCAACTGATTAATTTTTTCACTAATTGCAGGAGTAATGACGACACGATATGGTTCGTTATCAACCGTTTTTAAGCCAACTGGACGGGCAAAACGACTCCGATACTCTAAAATTTGGTTCCAAAAGGGATCAACCATCGTTGTTTGTGTCGCTTTGACGACTTCTTGCCGGGTTGCGTATGTATCGTCGCAAAAATCGGCGATTAATCTATTCTTATCCATAGCGTGTACCTCAAAATAAATATACCATCTCTTTTAATAAATGAAAAGCAAAAAACTAAAATATAACTAATTATCTACTAGATGAAAAAACGCCTATTCATCATGGTTTTAACGGTTTCTATTCTTCTTCAATTGAAAGCACACTCATAAAGGCTTCTTGCGGAATTTCAATACTACCGACTGCTTTCATGCGCTTCTTACCAGCTTTTTGTTTTTCCAGCAGTTTGCGCTTACGCGAAATATCGCCACCATAGCATTTGGCTAAGACGTCTTTACGTAACGCCTTAACATCAGCGCGGGCAATGATTTTTTTATTAATTGCTGCTTGAATTGGTACTTCAAACATCTGCGCTGGAATAATTGCCTTTAATTTGCGTACTAAGGCGACACCACGATTATAAGCATGCGGTTGATAGACAATACTTGAAAGTGCATCAACAACTTCGCCATTGAGAAGAATATCCATTTTGATGAGTTTCCCCGGTCGATAGCAACTAAAAAGATAGTCAAACGAGGCATAGCCTTTTGTGTAACTTTTTAGTTTATCAAAGAAATTGTAAATTATTTCGGCGAGTGGAAGCTCATATTTTAATGTCATCCGTGTTTCATCAAAATAGTCTAAAGCTACGTAAATACCGCGTTTTTCTTCGCATAATTCCATCACCGAACCAACAAAGTCTTTGGGGACCATGATTGTCGCTTCGACATATGGTTCTTCGATTTGTTTGATTAATACAGGATCCATGATCTTCGCGGGATTATCGATTTTATGTAAAGCACCATCGGTCGTTATAATGTGATAAACAACCGAGGGGGCTGTTAAAATTAAGTCTAAATTATATTCGCGTTCCAAGCGTTCTTGAACGATATCCATATGGAGCAAACCTAAAAAGCCACACCGGAATCCAAAGCCTAAGGCCTGGGAGGTTTCCGCTTCATAATGTAAGGAAGCATCAGATAAAACAAGTTTTTCTAACGCATCACGTAAGTCTCCATAGCGATTACTATCAACAGGATATAGTCCACAATAGACCATTGGATTAATCTCGCGATATCCAGGTAATGGCGCGATTGCTGGATTATTTTTTGTCGTAATCGTTTCGCCACTGTGGACATTCTTAATATCCTTAATCTGCGCACACAAATAGCCAACTTCACCAGCCACTAATTGACCGGTTGAAATTTCTTGTGGGGTTCGGATTCCAATCTCATTAACAAGGTATTCTTGCCCGTTACTCATCAAGCGAATTGTATCGCCAACTTTGACAACTCCTTCTTTGATGCGAATCATTACAACAACACCGCGATAAGAATCGTAGTATGAATCAAAAATTAATGCTTTTAGTGGGCTAAATTTATCACCTTGTGGCGATGGAATTTGTTCGACAATTGCTTCTAAGATATCCTCAACGTTAGCACCGGTCTTAGCGGAAACAGCAATTGCTTTATCGCCGTTTAAGCCGATTTTTTCTGTGATTTCTTTACGGGCAAAATCTAGATCAGCACTCGGCAAATCCATTTTATTAATCACGGGAATGATAAATAAATCATTATCGACTGCTAAATATGCGTTCGCGAGCGTTTGCGCTTCTACGCCTTGTGTCGCATCAACTAAAAGCAGCGCACCTTCGCATGCTGCTAAAGAACGCGATACTTCATAAGTAAAGTCGACATGCCCAGGAGTGTCAATTAAGTTAAAAAGATAATCTTCACCATTGTTCGCATGATAGGTTAAAGAAATCGCATTGAGTTTAATCGTGATTCCGCGTTCGCGTTCAAGATCCATATTATCGAGATATTGTTGTTTCATCTCGCGTTTTGTTACCGTACCAGTTAGTTCGATAATGCGATCAGCAAGTGTCGATTTTCCGTGATCAATATGGGCAATAATTGAAAAATTGCGGATATGATCTTGTTTGAATTCCATAATCGACACCTCCTTATTTATAATTCGCTTAATTATAGCAAAAAGTGCTGTTCAAAAATAATATTATCGTAGTTCTTTTATTTAGCTCCGCCGACTAGTCCAAAATTGACCAACAAGTGTGGCAATGTCTTCAACAGATGTAACTACTTCATAGTTATCCCATTCACGTTTAAATAAGTCGCGATATTGCCGACGAAGATAACGATCATCAATCAAGAGGACTACGCCGTGATCTTGCTCAGAACGAATTACACGGCCAACCGCCTGCATTACACGGTTCATGCCCGGATTTGTGTAACTATAATCGAAACCATTTAAACCATGGTCGTCATAATAAGAGCGAATTAAATCTCGTTCAAATGATATTTGTGGTAACCCAATGCCGACAATAACCGCGCCAATCAATCGGTCATCACGCAAATCAATACCTTCAGAAAAAGCGCCACCGAGAACAGCAAGTCCAAGCATTGTTTTTGTTGGCTGGAGTCTAAAATTCATTAAAAAGGCTTCTTTTTCTTCGTTTTTCATATCAGAAGTCTGGACAATCATCGCAAAATCATGTTTTTTACTTAAATCCCAAAGATAGCTTTCCACCGCCATCAAATAACGATATGATGGGAAAAATATTAGATAATTGCCAACTGCTCCAAGAATAATGCTCTCAATATAATCGGCTACTTCACCATACGTATCATCGCGCTTTTTAAATGTTGTCGCAATTGTCGGAGCAATCATCAAAAGCCGATTTTCTACTGGAAAAGGATTCGGCAGTAAAAGAATCGGATCGTTGGACATTCCCCCAAGTAATTTAACGTAATAATCGATTGGTGAAAGCGTTGCCGAGAAGAGAATACGACTGCGAATTTTAAGTAGATTACGCCGGACATGTTGGCTGGGATCAAGATTAAAAAGGTGAATCTCAATATCTTTTTCCTGAGGATGACTTATATACGTTATGTAGGTTTCATCAACAAAATCAAGCATTTTGAGCAAACGATTTACCTTGAAGAAAAAATCAATAAATGCATCGCTAATCGACTGCGAGAAATTGCGCATTACCTCTTGGCCAGCGAGGATGAAGTCATTTAAATGACGAATCATAATCGGCAAAATACCTTCTATCACCGTTTCTTGTTCAGATGGGAAAGTTTTAAGCAATTGGGCAAAATCCTTATTTAGTAGGCGAAAAGCCTTT
Source organism: Bacilli bacterium (assembly GCA_028705995.1). Classification (GTDB taxonomy): domain Bacteria; phylum Bacillota_I; class Bacilli_A; order RFN20; family CAG-826; genus JAQWCH01. Next base: position 67,441 of record JAQWCH010000002.1, read on the forward strand.
TTGATTTTTGGGTAATCAATGTTTCGCACATCTTTTTTTGCCGCTTGTAAAGATGATAAAGATAAACTTGCACTATACATATCGCGTGCCCGCTCGACAAGATTATGCGCCTCATCAATTAACGCTACATAATTTGCGCCATCTTCATCAAAATAGCGCCGCATATAAACAAGCGGATCAAAAAGATAGTTGTAGTCGCAAATAATAATATCGGAATAAAGTGACAAATCCAACTCAAGTTCAAAAGGACAAATTGTATATTTTTTGGCGTATTTTTGGATGATTTCCGGAGTAAACACATCTTCTTTAAGCACCATTTCTGTTAGCACATCACGGATTTTACTATAGTAATCTTTGGCAAATGGACATTCATCTGGATTACATGCTGTGCCCGGATGCGGACAAATTTTATCTTTAGCGGTAATAACAATCGGCGTAGCCTCTAATCCTTGCTCTTTTAGAAGTAAAACGGCGGAAAATGCTGCTTCTTGACCGCTTGTTTTTGCTGTTAAATAGAAAATTTTATCTGTTTGATCAACGGAAAATGTTTGAACTGCAGGATAAAGTGTTGACATCGTTTTACCAATACCCGTCGGGGCTTCAACATAAAGCGAACCACCTTGTTTTAAGGTTGCAAAAGCATAACGTGCGAGTTTTTTTTGTCCACTACGAAAACTTGAATATGGGAAATGTAGTTTTTTCACCGAAGAGTCGCGTTTAAGTTGACGTTTGTAAATAATGTTGAAAAAGTTTAAGTATAGCGCGATTAATCTGTGAATTTCGGCATCGAGTTCATCACGTGAAAAGCGATAATCTTTGACGAGTTTTTGTTGATTGCTTTGATGTAAATAAGTAAGTCGAACACCGATATCATCTAAATCTTGTTCTAAAGCGTACATTAAGGCATAACATTTCGCTTGGCCTAGATGCCATGTTTCATTTTCTTTAAAGAAATCATTTACATCAATTACTGTTGACTTTATTTCATCGATAATAAAATAATCATACGCCCCGATTATACCATCGGCTCGACCTTGTAAAGTAACGAGAAAATTATCGACTTCAAATGTGTGTTCAAGCGGATATTCACTAAGATATTGTGTTGTTTGTTTCTTTTGATATAAAGCGTGTAGGCGCGTTCCTTCGCTCATCGAAGCTTTGTTAAAAACTCTTGTATCTATGCTCCCTGTACGAAGCAAAAAATCTACAAGATTATGAACAGATAAACGCAGCTTAATTAATTCGCTCATATTACTATCTACTAGTTATATACTTTATAAAAACTATAAATATACTTTATAGCCAAATTTCACCTTCTAAGCCTTGTCTACCATTAACAAATTCTTTGCTTGTCATTGGGCGTTTACCGGCCATTTGTAAACGTTTAATTTCTAATTGTCCATCACTTACTTGGATAAATAGACCATTTTTATTCGCTTGAATAATTGTCCCAATTGGTGCTTCTACTTGATCGTTAATAGCTTCAACTTCGAGCATCTTGATGATTTGATCTTTCCAAAGTAAATACGCACCTGGTTCTTCGCTAAGCGCGCGTACCCATCCGATAATCTTGCTTTTTGGTTGACGAATATCAAGGTGTTCTTGTTCCCTTTTTATTAACCCGGCAAAAGTTACCTCATCTTCGTTTTGAGCAATTCCTGGTAATTTTTCATCAAGATATAATGGTAGCGACTCTAAAAGTAAGTGGAGCGCGGCTACTTTCATTTTTTCAGCCAGTGATGTGAAATTATCCTTATCGTCGATTGTTATTTCTTTTTTCGCATACATGAGCCCGGCATCCATTTTATCAATCATTTGCATTAATGTGATTCCCGTCACTTTATCATCGTTAATAAGCGCCATTTGCATTGGTGAAGCACCACGATACTGCGGTAAAAGAGAGCCGTGTAAGTTTAATGCGCCTAAGTGTGGTATATCAAGTAATCCTTGAGGAATGATTTGTCCGTAAGCAAAGCAAATTATTAAGTCAGGCTGAAGTTCTTGGGCAAATTGATAATCCAATCGTACTTTTGCCGGTTGAAATACAGGAATATTATGTTTAAGGGCAACTTTTTTAGTTGGAACTTCTTCTAATATGCGCTTGCGTCCAACTTCCTTGTCCGGTTGAGCTAGCACACCAACAACGTTATATCCCGCGCTTATTAAGCCTTCAAGCACAAAAGATGAGATTCCGGGAGTTCCTAAATATAGAATTCGTGGATATTCATGCATCGATTATTAGCCTCTTTTCGTAATTATTTTGCTTTAATATTATACCGCATTATCACTTAATCCGGGCTCCAAACATGAAAAAATACGTTTTCGTAACGTATTTATTATAAAAAAGTATTATTACTTCACAAAATAATCTTTAATGACATCCGCCAATAAATGATAATCACGATTGGGTATAATTGAAATCGCACCATTTTCGACTAATTCGCTTGCGTAATTACTATCACGATCAACACAAGCGATAACTGGTTGACCTGCTTGCTTAATCATCGCGGTTTTCAAAGGACAGGCTGTATAAATAACGCCCGGTAGCAAAGAAATAAAGTTGACATCGGCAGCTTTATATAAATATGCTGATTCTTCGTTTGTTGTCATTGGATAAAATTCGCAATTTTGTAAATTTAGTTCGGCAATCTTGGCTTTGATTCTAATCGCTTGAGATCCTTCACCAATAATTTTAAACGCAATATGATTCTCATCCTGTAAAATACGAGCGGCCGCTAACAGGACATCCAAATCTTGTAAATATCCAATGTTGCCCGCATATAGAATTGTTTTTTTGTCATTTTCAAAATGATATTTTTGTTTAATTAACTGCATTTTTTGATCATCATAACGCGATATTTGAAAAGTCGGTGGATTCGCTCTTACATGAATTTTCTTACTAAAATCACCTTTGTTTGCTAATGTTAAACGCATATCTTCGGAAATCGTATAGATATCATCCGCGCGTTGCATAATCTTTTTTTGATAATTATTGACGAACTTATAAATAAATGGACGATGAGAAAAGATATTATCTGGATAAATATCTTGGATATCATATATGATTTTTATCCCACGTTTTTTGGCAATTTTGCTTGCCCAATAAGCATAAAAAATAGGTGGACTTGTTTGAATAAAAATTTCATCAGACGGTATTTTTTTTAACTTTTGCGCACAGCGATAAGAGACCGATAAATAGCGGTGCAAAAGATTAAATTTATTAAAATGATAATAAGTAAAACAATTTACACGATATACATGTAGGTTTGTCCGTAGATGTTCATACTTGATATGGCGATACTTATTAATTTGCTCTTTACTGACGCCGCGGGTTGGATTTGGCGTAATGATATTAACGCGCATTCCCTTAGTCAAGCACTCATCAATATGCTTTTGATAAATAAAATTAACAGTTGGTTCTTCTGGAAGATAATACATTAGCAAAAAAGTGATTGTCTTCATGTGCAATTAAACCACCTTTCTTCTAATCGTTTTTATTTAAAAAGGTTGAGCTTTTTAAGTAGTGTTTGCATGCCGGCAACATCTAAACGTTTAGTATTGTGCGAGTGATAAGGCTCACCCTTATCAAATAAAGTCGTGCCTGTATCAATGTATTTACCATAGTTTAAGTCGCGATTATCGCTCGGAATACGGAAAAAATCATTTTCATCAATCGCTTTAACCATTTCTTCCGAAGTCACAAGCACTTCATAGAGTTTTTCTCCATGGCGCGTACCAATGTAGGCTTTACCAACTTGACTACCAGTTAATCCTAAAACGGCGTCCGCTAACGTATCAATTGTCGCGGCGGGGGCTTTTTGAACAAACAAATCACCTTGTTGACCATTAGCAAAAGCATAAAGCACAAGATCGACAGCATCTTCTAATGTCATCATAAATCTCGTCATATCAGGATTGGTAATTGTGATTGGTTTGCCCTGTTTAATTTGCTCAAGAAAGAGCGGAATCACGCTACCACGGCTCGCCATCACGTTACCATAGCGGGTTAAACATAAAACAGTATCGCCAGGAAGCATTTGCCGGGAGCGGGCGATGACATTTTTTTCCATCAAGGCTTTGGACATACCCATTGCATTAATTGGATAAGCTGCTTTATCGGTCGATAAGAAGATTGCTTTTTTTACACCATTTTGTAGACATGCTGAAATGACGTTGTCACTACCAATAATATTCGTTTTAACTGCTTCAATTGGATAAAATTCACACGATGGAACTTGTTTTAAAGCAGCGGCACTAAATACAAAATCAACACCGCGAAATGCGCCAGCCATTGAGTTATAATCCCGCACATCGCCAATGTAAAACTTTAACTTCTCATTATTATATGCTTTGCGCATGTCATCTTGCTTTTTTTCATCGCGCGATAAAATACGAATCTCTTTGATGTTTGTTTTCAAAAATCGATCCACCACAGCGTGGCCAAATGAACCAGTACCACCCGTTACTAAAAGCACTTTACCATCAAACATTTTTTCGTCAAAAGTCATAGTTGTTCTCCTACTTTTTTAACCAAACAGTTGTATTTACTATTTCGGTATAACTTTGAATAATTTTTATTACTTTTGTTGCGACATCCGGTGCATGATAATCTTTCGCCATCAGTGGTACGCCTTCTTGTTTAAACATATTTACGGCAAGCTCAAGTGCTTGCTCAACATCTTGCGTTTTTACGCCACCGATGACGATGGTGCCCGCATCAAGGGCCTCAGGGCGTTCAGTTGATGTACGGATGAGAACAGCAGGGAATCCCAATATCGCCGATTCTTCAGAAAGCGTCCCGCTATCGCTAAGCACACAATAAGCATTTTTTTGAAGTTTACAATAATCAAATAGGCCAAATGGCAGTAATGGTCGCACTAATGGGTGAAATTTGAATTTGCGCTTTTCAATCCATTTTTTTGAACGAGGATGCATCGAATAAATAATTGGCATTTGATAATGTTCAGCAATATTATTAATTGCTTGCATTAAATTCATGAATTTATCTTCTAAATCAATATTTTCTTCGCGGTGTGCACTAAGAAGAATATAGTTTTTTGCTTCGAGATTTAATTTATCCAATACTGCGCTTTTTTCAATTGCTTCAGCATTATCATGTAGCACTTCGTACATCGGTGAACCAGTCACGAAAATTGTTTTGCCATCAAGACCTTCTTCAAGTAAATAGCGGCGACTATTTTCCGTATAAGGCAGATTAACATCACTAATGTGATCGACGATCTTACGATTAATCATCTCGGATACATTCCAGTCCCAACACCGATTGCCAGCTTCCATATGGAAGATTGGGCATTTTAATCTTTTTGCACTAATTGCCGAAAGCGCGCTATTGGTATCTCCGAGAACGAGAATAGCATCCGGTTTTTCTTTTTCGATTACCGCATAACTTTTGGCAATGATGGCCCCCATCGTTTCACCAAGATCTTTGCCTACGGCGTTCAAATAATAATCTGGTGCGCGTAATCCAAGTTCTTGAAAGAATATTTCATTTAGCGTGTAATCATAATTTTGTCCCGTATGCACCAAAACATGGCGAAAATATTGATCGGCCTTTTTTATCACGGCAGATAAACGAATAATTTCCGGTCGGGTGCCGATAATTGTCATCAATTTGAGTTTTTCCATCATTGATTCCTCATGTTCATGATTATACGCTTTATTATACTTGATATTTACTAGTTATCGAAAGGTAATTTAATCGCGTTTAAATAAGTCACGCGTATAGACTTTATCGCGCACGCTTTCTAGTTCGGGATGATAGCGGTTAGCAATAATAATATCGCTATTTGTACTTAGAGTAGAAAAATCAACTAATTCGCCCTGAATGTCTCGATCAGCGGATGTAAGTAATGGTTCATAGATCAGTATGTGGACATCGTACTTGGCGAGTTGTTCAATGATATCGATAAGTGGTGATGAGCGGAAGTTATCCGCCTCGTTTTTCATAGTCAAGCGATAAATACCAATCGTTTTACCGTGATAGGTCGCATATTCTAGTTGTAATTTTTGTAAAATTTGATCGCCGATAAAAGATTTTCGTGTGGTGTTAGACTTAACGGTTGCTAGCACGAGATTTTGCGGGATACCCTCATAATTAGCGAGCAATTGTTTCGTATCCTTCGGTAAACAATAGCCCCCATAACCAAAAGAAGGATTGTTGTAATAATCGCCAATCCGGGGATCAAGACTAACACCGCGAATGATATCTTTGGCATCGAGATTCTTTTTTTCGGCATAAGTATCTAATTCATTAAAAAAAGCGATACGTAATGCTAAATATGTATTAGCGAAAAGCTTGATTGCTTCTGCTTCTCGCGCATGGGTTATCAATAAAGGTACTTCTTCATTCGTCGCTTCACGTAATATATCAATAAATGTGGAAACTTCCGCGTAGATTGATTCGTGATGATCCACACCAATAATAATGCGAGTGGGATAAAAAGTGTCAGCAAGGGCGTGTTTTTCGCGCAAAAATTCTGGACTAAAAATAATGCGGGCAGTGGCAAATTTTTCAATCATCTGGCTCGTAAAACCAACTGGCACTGTTGATTTGATGACAATTAATGCGAGTGGATTGCATTGACGAATATCGCTAATTACATGCTCAACAGTTGCGGTATCAAAAGATGCTGTTTTTTCATCATAATCAGTTGGTGTGGCAATCACAATAATGTCCGAGTTTTTGTAGGCTAATGAAAAATCGGCAGTGGCGACAAAATTTAAAGGTTTAGTGAGTAGTTTTTCTTTTTCATCTTCGACAAATCGTGGGAAAAGATGCTGATTATACGCTGATATTTTTTCCGCATTAATATCAACACCAAATACTTGGTGCCGTTGAGCAATCAATAATGACAATGAAAGCCCCACGTAGCCAAGACCAACTACTGTTACAACCGGGTCTTTATGCATACCTGCACTCCTCTTGAGTATTTTTATTATATTACTTATATCTTAGGCATTCAATTTTAGCTATTGCTGATATAAATATATCGTCATTTGCTTTTTTTTAATGTTTTAAAACAAAATAACTAGAAATAGTATATTTTAATTGCTACTCGGGGTCGATTTTGCTATAATCCATAACGTATCGAAAGAGGTGAATTTATGGCAAACATTAAATCGCAAATTAAACGTATTGGCACCAGTGAGAAAGCCCGTGTCCGTAACGCCAGTTTTAAATCGCAAGTCCGGACCGCGATGAAAAAAGTGCGGCTCGCTGTTGACGAAGGACGTAAGGAAGACGCAATCGCTTTAAACAAAGTCGCGGCTTCTTTAATTGATAAATCAGTTGTTAAAGGTATTCAACATACAAAAACAGCTGCTCGTCAAAAACGCGAATTAGCATTATTGATTAATTCCCTCGCTTAATCTGTTACTGATAATTTAAATTAAACAGCTTTATGGCTGTTTTTTTATTTATTTAGGCAATAGTCGACCATAAATAATTCAAAAGCGTAGAAACGATCAACTTTATTTGACTTGATGGCAAAATCGAGTTGGTGTAGTTGTTCTAAAATATCCAGCGCATCACTAAGTTTCATTTTATAGTGGGCGTTGAGCGCTAATTTTACACGGTATTCATGAATGCCAAGAGTTTGCGCAATACTTTGTTGGCCTTCACCTTGATCAGCAAGTACAAAAACTTGACTGTATAAGCGAAATTGATTCGCGAGCATGCCAATTAGCGTAATCGGTTCCTGACTATTTACTAAAAAATCGCGGTAATTATCTAAAACTAATGGTAAATTTTTGTCTAACAAAGCATTTGTCAACGCATAAGAGCGTTCTTCCAATGGTTTTGTGACTAATAAATCAATATCTATACGTTCAATTGGATGATCTAATAATGATAATTTGTCTGCTTCATTTAAAAATAGGGCAACATCATTATTCGTGCGGGCGATTAATTCACTAATGGCTTCATCACTAATTGCAATATTATTCTTCGCGAATGTCCGACGAACGAATTCTGGCCATTGGCGATTATCAACGTCTTGCACTTCTTTGATTTCGCCATTGGTTTTTACTAACTCGACATAACGATTTTTTGTGGCTAATTTCCCATCGTGAACGCCAAAAATTAAATCAGTTGTGTCATTGGGGGCCGATAAATATTCAAGGAGTTTATCATAATCTTGTGTGCGTTCAAGACTCTCTTTACGCGAACTTTTCGCAAAATAATAGGCATCATCGACAATAATCACTCGTTTATCACTACCAAACGGCATTTGCATGGCCTCAAAGACAATATCTTGAATCGGAGTTTGCGTACCCGAGTATTCAATATAATTAAAATTATCGGGTGTGCCAACACTCGTCAGAGCAATTTTATGCATTACTTTTTGCACTAGGGCCGGTTGTGAACCAAAAACAAGGTAGATCATAACAATTTTTTACTGGTTACATTATAACAAACATTATTCCATCCTGTGAGTAGAATTGTCCCAACTTGGTCGGTGCGTAAATAGGGAATATCGAATGCATTTAACCGTTCAATCACAGTCTCATCCGGATGACCATAGTTATTACGACCAACAGAAATAATTGCGAGTTTTGGCGTTATTTGTTCAATAAAAGCATCACTTGTACTTGTTTTTGATCCATGATGACCAAGTTTTAAGACATCGACGTCTAAACTTGGATTTTCACTGATAATCTCTTCTTCGACACTAACCGAGGCATCGCCCATTAGAAGAATTTTCTGGCCAAGCATTTCTGTATAGATTACAGCGGATTGATCATTTCGATCATTATTAGTAGCTTCTATCTGCACATTGAGATTTTCTAAGTTCCAACTATTAATTGACCAAGAACTTTCATTTCGCAGAATAACATCGATGGGAAAATCCTCTAATAAACTTGCAAGCGCGCCACTATGATCATAATCTTCGTGACTAATCCATACCGCATCAAGTTTATATAGTTGAATTGAGGCAAAAAAAGGGATTAATGTTTCTTTAGCAATATCGGAGTATAAACTGCCACCAGTATCAACTAAAACAGCATGCCTTTGATTACGCAGTAATATCGCATCACCTTGTCCAACATTAATGAAATAGATTGAACTTACAATATAACTCTCGAGGTTAAAAAATGGCAAGCCGATTAAAAGCGTAAATATGACAACACTTATTTCAATTATTGGACGATGATGAATAGTCAGTGCAAACATTAAAATAAATAAAAGCGCATAAAAAAATAAAATCCATAAAATTGATGGCTTCCCTAGTGGAATTTTAATATCTATTTTGCTAAAAATATTGAGCATGGACATGTTTACGCGATAACAAAAAGAAATCACCCCAGTTAATGGTGGAATCAATATTGAAAACCAACCGATAATAAAAGTAAATGACAGCAATGGCGCTAATATAAAGATAAAAACAAATGAAAATATGTGTAGATAATAGCCTTGAAAAATAACATAGGGGAGCATTAAAGCATACGCACAAATGGCCCCCATTATTGGTCGCAAAAAAGCTTTTTTATTTTGTAAAGTCGCTCTTGATAATGTAAAAAATATTATTAAACCATAACTAAGAAAATATGTTGGCTGAAAAGCTAAATAGGGATTTATTATTAGAAATGTTAAAGCCGAGAAGATGACAACGGTTAAATAATTTACTTTATGCCTTAATTTGTATTCATTGATCATCTTGAAAACATTTGTCAAAGCAATCCGGTAAATTGCAAAGTGGCTTGGTATGAAGATGAAAAAAATAACTAAGGGAGCTAGAGAAATTATCTCGGTAATTGCTGGCGATAAACGGAAATATTTGCTGACTTTTTTATTGAGTCTAATCAGTGCGTTAATATGTAATCCCGAAGCGCCGAGAAGGTAAACAATTTGCATAGTTTCAACATGTTTAAAAATTTGTGACTCATAATCACGTTGATTAAATAATAAACTAGCTATCAGTTCTTTTTCTTGATCTGAATATTTAATTAACAGATGCTTAATTATTGCTGACGAACGTATCGGTACACGCCACACATAGCTAACATCTTTCAATAGTAGTTGTTTTGTGATCCCTAAATTTTGCAAATAGTTTCCAAAATCGAATTGTTGTTCAAGTTTATAGAACTGTAAATCTCTTCCTGTTGCGGAAAATGATAATATATCACCAACTTCATGTGCGTGCGCGTGTTCACTGATGTAAAACCGGCCACAAAGCGTTGATAAAACAAAATAATTTTCACTTCTTCTTGTAACAATACCCGACCGCGGAATAATCTCAATATGTTCGACAAATATTAATACCGCGAGTAAACCTCCGCCAATTATTAATGCAACAATCGTGATGCGCTTGGCGTTATTATCCTTTTTCCAAACAATATAGGCGAGTATTCCAATGATAAAAAGCGTAGCGAATAAAGTTTGCTTTAAATATAGAATGCTGATGATTAGTCCAAGGCCGGCTAGGAGCGTCATTGAAGTACGATACTATTTTTAATTTTCTCGAAAGTTGCGTTACCAATGCCCGTAACGTTCATAATTTCTTCTAGATAAGAAAATTCACCATCAGTTTCACGGTAAGTAACTAATGCGCTTGCAATTGTTGAGCCAATCCCATTAACAGTCATTAACAAGTCTTTATCAGCATTATTAATGTTAACTTTCGCTAATGGATAATCATTACAAATATCATTTTCATCATAAAGTGAAGCAATAAAATAACTCATCCCATCAACAACATCAGTTGTAAGAATATAGGCGCGGGCATCAGCCTTTGCTGTTGGTCCACCCGCGGCCATAATAAGTTCTTCAAACGTCGCACCTTTTTCCAAGGCAAATGTCCCTGGCCGAGTCACCTGCCCAGTTACAGTCACCGTCAAACGATTATTGTCCACGAGTGAAATTTGTGAATCTGGATTAATATTATTCACCTTAGGATCAATTTGTGTAAAAGCGAAAATCAAAATAACTGTTGCAATTAAGGCAGCAATAATGAGCTTTGTCATAAAAAAACCTCCTACTAACTAGATAGTCAATAAGAGGCAAATTCGTATTAATTAAATTGTAATTTTGATAATTTCGATTTCGTAAGGTTCAATCGCTTTGACTTTCCTTACATCGCCGACACGTGCACCGAGCATCGCTTCACCAAGCGGTGACTGAATTGAAATTGAGCCGCTAAGCGGGTTTGCTTCGATTGTACCAACCAAATGATACTCAAATTCTTCATTAAGTGATAAATCCCGAAAGACGATTGTTGTTCCTAACGCGACAAATTCGGATGAAGTCGCTTCATCAACAATAACAGCGTTCGCAATTGCGTTTTCAACTTGCTTAATTCGACCTTCGATTTCCGCTTGATGCGAGCGTGCGGCATCATAATCGGCATTTTCACTTAAGTCGCCTTGGGCGCGTGCGGTTTCGAGTTCTTGCAAAACATTGGGACGTTGGATGCCAATTAGATTTTCTAATTCGCCTTGTAGTTTAGTCATCCCTTCTTTTGTTAAATAATATCTGTGTTTTTCCATAAATTTTGGCCTGCCTTTTTGTTCTCGCTTATTATAGCAAGTCGCGAAGATTAATGCCACATTGATAAATCAAAATCTTTATGAATATAAAGAAATATAAATTTATGATAAGCTTAAACACTAGAATGCGAGGCTAATCTTGTCTATAATAGTAAGCCGGAGTTATTATGCGTAAATTACAACAACTTTTATTGCTTTTTTGGACATTTTTTAAAATCGGATTATTCACTTTTGGTGGTGGTTATGCGATGATTCCCCTCATTGAAAGTGAGGTTACTTTAAAACATCGCTGGCTAACTGAAAAAGAAACGCTCGATTTATTTATCATTGCCGAAAGCACGCCAGGTCCTGTTTCCGTCAACTCTGCTACTTATGTAGGATACAAGGTTGCTGGTTTGCTCGGAGCATTTTTTGCGACACTTGGATTAGCGCTTCCATCTCTTTTAATCATTATTGTAATTGCCTTATTTTATGATCAATTTATGACGTTGAGTTGGGTCCAGGCTGCTTTTTATGGAATTCAAGCTGGTGTTTCAATCTTAATTATCGCCGCGGCGATTAAATTAAGTCGTCATCTTGAACGTAATTTCTATAACATCATTGCGTTATTAGTCGTTGTTGGCTTACAAATTTACTTATCAACGGTCGATTTCACGATTTCAACAATATATTTCATAATTACCGGTTTTGTGCTCGGTATTGTTTTTTATGGTTTAAATAATATTAAGAAAGGTGGATCAAGTAAATGATCGATTTCTTATTATTACTCAAACTTTTCTGGACATTCTTCAAAATCGGATTGTTCACGTTTGGCGGCGGTTATGCGATGATTCCCTTAATGCAATCAGAAGTTGTCGGCCAAAATTGGCTCGATTACGATACAATGATTAATTTTTTAGCAATATCCGAATCAACGCCCGGGCCATTTGCCATCAACATGGCAACATTTATCGGTGAAAATCAGGCGGGCTTGCTTGGTGCCTTAGTCACCACAACCGGTGTTATCTTGCCATCGTTTATTATTATCACAATTATTGCCGCAGTTAGTGGTAAATTCATCCAAACTCGCTTTGTACAAGCAGGTCTAAAAGGTATTCGTCCGATTATTATTGGTCTAATTCTTTCCGCTGGCACACTGCTAGTTTTGCATAACCTTGTTGATCAGTATCCGCTAAAAGGTCCATTCCGGTTAGATATGCTGATCCTCACAATTAACTTAGCTATTATCTATTTTGGCTACTGGATTTGGAAAAAACGCCAATTAAGTCCAATTACATTTGTAATTATATCGGCTATTTTCGGTTTAATCATCTTTATTTAGAAGCTATTAATTCCTCCGTTTGTAAATTTTTGAAAAAAACAAGTAAATATCAAAAAAACGGCTAAAAAGCCGCTTTTTAATTATTATTCTGTTTTATTAAAATCAAACAATAATTAAATAAGTGTTTATAAATACTTATATAATACTAATTTAATACTTTTAATCTACTAGAAAATTGCTTTTTAAAAAGAATCGCCTTCGCCTTCGCCATCTGGCTCTGCATCGCCATCATCTTCAGCATCACCATCATCTTCTGATTGATCTTCTTCTTCCTCGTGGCTTTCAAAAGCCGAAAGAACTTCTTCAACTTCGTCGTATTCTTCTTTGGTTAAATCGTCTTCAATATGGCCATCATCATAAAAACGTGCAGCAAGTACTTCATCGCGATTTGCGGGGTCAAAGAATAAAACATAGTTTACTCCCCGATCTTCGTTTTCATAAGTTAGTAGAATTTCATAGCGATAAACAACACCAGCTTCATCAGTAATTTCTAAAAAGTCATCATCTTTAATCTTGTTCATTTCCATGCTCCTTTAGCCTGTTTAAATAATTTTCTAAAATAATAATTGCCGCGAATTCATCAACGCGCTCTGGCCACTTTTTCTTTGGAATAGCAAGCATTTCCATCCGCTCATGGGCTTCAACGGTTGAAAGACGTTCATCAACAAAATTAATTTTGACTTGTGGCGCCACTTTTTGCAAGTCATTCGCGAATCTTTCAACACTTTTTACTCGTTCTCCCGCGCGTCCATCCATATGAAGTGGTTTACCAAACACAATTGTTTTTGGCTTAACTTCTTCAATTATTATAACTAATTGTTGTAAAGCCAAATGATAATTACCGGCTTTAAAGTGAATTGTTGGGCGTCCAGTAACAATACGCTGCGTTTGATCCGTAATCGCAACGCCAAGCGTGGTTGTTCCTAAGTCTAAACCAATGATTTTTGCCATTAATCAATCAATTCCTTAATAATCTTATTGATTTCGTTAATATCCGGCTTTACTTTACCAGCACCATTGGCAAAATCTACTCGTCCACCGCCAGAGCCGAGCATTTTTTTGGCGATAGTTTGTACGATTTGACCAGCTTTAATACCTTGTTTGAGTGCTTTGGGACCGACACTTGCCACGATCGGGTAACTGTCTAGGCTTTCTTGACCAATTAAAACAATCACACCATCATCATTTTTTGCTTTTAGCACATCGATTAAACCGATTAGTGCTGAGCGCGCTAATTTTGGTAGATAATTCACTAATAAATGCACGCCATCATAAACAACAAATTGTTCAGCTAGTGTTTCTGCTTCGGCAGCTGCTAATTTATCGGCAAGTGAACGATTGAGCTCTTTTAAACGTTGTTTTTCGTTTTCAAGTGTTTTTAAAGTTGTTAAGATTTCTACGTAAGATCCTGCACCAAGAATTTCTTTTGTATCAAACAAGATTTTTTCCCGTTCTTTCAACAAATTATAGGCACCCAACGATGTCTTCGCTTGAATACGCCGGATACCACTCGCAATCGAGCGTTCGAATTCAATCACAAAAACACCAATGTCTTCACTGTTAGCAACGTGCGTACCACCACAAAATTCCGACGAAAAGTTGCCAAATTCAACCACACGAACAGTGGCACCATATTTTTCATCAAATAATGACTTTGCACCCCGCTTCTTGGCTTCGGCAAGTGGGAGTAACAAAGTTGTATTTACTAGACCATTGGCGATTTGTTGATTTACGCGGCGCTCAATCTCATTAATTTGTTCAATTGTTAAGGCTTGAGCATAATTAAAGTCAAAGCGTAAGTGATCACTATCAACCGATGATCCTTGTTGATGAACTTCATCACCAAGAACATCTGCGAGCACTTGATCAAGTAAATGCGTCGCACTGTGATTGCGCATGGTCAATAAACGCGTTGGAACATCAATCTGTGATGTAATTTCATCACCAAGGCTAATTGTCCCAAAGTTTAGTGTTACCACGTGTAGATGCTGTCCATTCGGGGCTTTTTGCACATCAGTGACTTCAGCTTCACATTTTTTACTTGTAAGGAAACCTCGATCAGCTACTTGTCCACCCGATTCGGCATAAAAGTTTGTTGTCGCAAGTATAACTTCACCATAATCTTCAATCTCTTCAACTTTTTGGCCGTCGCGGAAGAGGGCGACAACCTTGCTGACTAGTGGTGCGGTTGAAGAATAATCAAACACACTTGGAATATGGCATTCCATTAAATCAACCGATTGATTTGCCATCGATTGGGCATCTTTACGGGCCGACCGTGCCCGCTCGCGTTGCTTTTCAAGTAGGGCATTAAAACCGCTGCGATCAATGGAAACACCATTTTCTTCAGCGATTTCTGCAGTTAACTCAAATGGAAACCCATAGGTATCATAAAGTTTAAATGTCGCTTCAGCACTCAGCTTGGCTGGCTGATCAACAAGCATTTTTTCAAGTTGCTTTTCACCACTCGTAAGTGTCTTTAAAAATTTTTCTTCTTCCGCTAATATTTTTTTCGCGATATTATCTTCTTTTTCATCAAGATACGGATAGAAATCATCCATGATTCTAATAACCGTGGGTACTAGTAAATATAAGAAAGGTTGATAAATACCAATTTTACGGCCGTAACGCATCGCCCGGCGCAAAAGCCGGCGTAAGACATAGCCCCGTCCTTCATTGGAGAAATTTGCTCCATCGGCAAGTGCAAACGTACAAGTACGGATGTGGTCAGCAATTACGCGATATGCCATTAAGTTAACACCTTCATAAGCGACTTTGCTAATGTCATGCGTTGCTTTAATTAGTGGATAAAATAAATCGGTTTCAAAATTTGTCGGTGTTTGTTGGAGCACACAAGCAATGCGTTCAAGTCCCGCGCCGGTATCAATGTTTTTATATGGCAATTCCGCATAATCGGCCCGCGCAACACCTTCAACCCCATTATATTGGGAAAAAACGATGCCCCAAATCTCGACGTAACGATCATTATCAAGTTCTTCTTCGAGCAAACGCAAACCGCGATTATCTGGATCAAACGCGGGACCCCGATCAAAAAACACCTCAGTGTTAGGACCACAAGGACCCGTGCCAATTTGCCAGAAATTACCTTCTAAAGGAATTAAATGATCTGCTTTTACACCACATTTTAACCACAAGTTACGTGTATCTAAATCGGTTGGTAAGTATGTAAAATACAACTTATCAACTGGCATCGCAAAATACTTTGGACTTGTTAAGATTTCAAACGCCCACGGAATCGCGCTTTCACGGAAATAATCGCCAATGGAAAAGTTGCCGAGCATTTCAAAAAATGTATGATGTCGAGCGGTTTTACCAACATTGTCGATATCGTTTGTCCGAATCGATTTTTGCACATTTGTAATGCGGCGATTTGGTGGGGTTACCGAGCCATCAAAATATTTTTTTAATGCGGCAACGCCAGAGTTAATCCATAGTAGTGTTGGATCATTATGCGGAACAAGCGATGCGCCGGGCTCGATGCTATGGCCGCGTTCGGAAAAGAAGCGTAACCAAGTAGCACGAATTTCATTTGCCGATAGTTTTTTCATAAATCCTCCAAGAAAATAAAAAAGGTACGACGCTAAGGAACGAAGATCTCGCGGTACCATCCTTATTCATTGTCATAAACAATGCCCTTTATTCACCGTTAACGCCGGAAACGGGAACGATTAATTCCACTATCGAGGGGCTTCTTTACGACAACTAAACGGTTCCATCAACCCCGTTCTTTCTATCAATTATCGGTCAAGTTTGTCTCGAATACGTTTTGCACACGTATTATAGCATTATTTTACAAATTTTGACTACTTCTTATCATTTGATTGCCTTAACGATGATGCCGCCACCAAGACAAATATCATCTTGATAAAGCACCGCAGCCTGGCCAGGTGTAATTGCTTTAACGGGATGCACAAAGCTTAATGTGATGTGCTCATCATCTAAAGCGCTCACTTGCACCAACTGATCCTCTTGGCGATAGCGAAATTTGGCTTGGTAAATTTTACCAACTTGTGGTGGTTCACTAATCCAATTTAACTGGTTAATAATTACGCCTTGCGAAGACAAATAATCATTGTCTTCACCACTAGCGACGTAGAGAACGTTTTTGCCAACGTCTTTATCCACAACAAACCATCCTT
Source organism: Bacilli bacterium (assembly GCA_028705995.1). Taxonomy (GTDB): domain Bacteria; phylum Bacillota_I; class Bacilli_A; order RFN20; family CAG-826; genus JAQWCH01. Next base: position 84,427 of record JAQWCH010000002.1, read on the forward strand.
GATCGTGATGACCGGGTATTCCACCGATTCCAAGCCCTTTTCGTTGTCCAATTGTATAGTAAAGAACGCCATCATGTTGACCGAGCACTTTTTGGGTCGTAATATCGACAATTGCTCCTTGATGAGCTGGTAAATAATTTTGTAAGAACGCTTTAAAATGCCGTTCCCCGATAAAACAAATTCCTGTGGAATCTTTTTTATTCATTACACTTGTTAGTTGTAATTGCTGGGCAATTGCCCGCACTTGTGCTTTATTGATGTTGCCAAGTGGAAATAAACAAGAGGCGAGTTGTTCTTGCGCGATTTGCGAAAGAAAATAGCTTTGATCTTTATTGTGATCATCCGCCTTTAATAAATAGAAAAGCCCATTTTTCTCGATTTTTTTCGCATAATGCCCCATTGCAATCAAATCAAAACCATTTTGTTTAGCATAATCAAGGAAAGCCGAAAACTTAATATATTTGTTGCAAAAAATATCCGGATTCGGCGTGCGACCCGCTCGGTATTCAGCGAGTGCATACTGAAATACATCGCGCCAATATTCTTCAACAAAATCAACACGGAGTAAAGGAATCGCTAATTTTTCCGCCACTAATTTCGCATCGTCATAATCTTTCTCTTGTGGACACTGTGGATCATCAAGTGTTGGATTACCTAAAACGTCATCATTGGCCATCGCATCCCAATTACGCATAAAACAGCCGGTTACTTCATAACCTGCTTCTTTTAATAAATAAGCACTGACCGCGGAGTCAACACCACCCGATAAGCCGAGTAATACTTTTTTAGCCATAAATTTCCTTGCTATCGAGTAATAATGTAAATGGGCCATCGTTAATTAATTCAACTTGCATAGCTTTTCCAAAAACACCGGTTGCAATTTTACCGTGTGCTTTTTCCAGCGTTCGATTAAATTCTTCAAATAATTTTAGCGCATCTTGTCCATTTAATGCTTTGGTAAAAGATGGGCGACGACCATTACTGACATCACCATATAAGGTAAATTGTGATACCGATAGAATTTCACCTTGAACATCATCAAGCGCTTTATTGGTCGCACCCTTTGCATCAGGAAATAACCTTAACGCTAAAACTTTTTGGGCCATCTTTTCAACTAATTGTTCTTCATCACCCAAGGTGAAACCGACAAAAAGCAAAAAGCCACGACCGATTTGCCCGACAACTTCTTCATTCACAATCACACGTGCTTTTTGCACGACTTGCACAAGTATCCGCATGCTATTTATATTATAATATTTATTAACCTAGTTTAAGCAATTTAATCACATGGGGGAAATTTATCATGTTAGCACCTTTAGCTTATCGTATGCGGCCCAAATCACTAGATGATGTGATTGGTCAAGTTCATCTTGTTGGCGATGATGGGTTTTTAACCAATGCGATTAAAAATCAATTATTAGTATCAATTATCTTTTATGGTCCAAGTGGCGCAGGAAAAACAACAATTGCCGAAGCATTTGCCACCGCTTTAAATGTCCATTATCGTAGTTTAAACGCGGTTACCGCTAGTAAAAAAGATTTAGAACAAGTTATTCAGGAAGCTGCAATTTTCCAACCACTTGTCTTAATTCTTGATGAAGTTCATCGTTTAACTAAAGATAAACAAGACTTTTTGCTGCCACACATTGAAGATGGCACGCTCTATTTACTCGGTGCAACAACAGCAAATCCCTATTTAGCAATTAATCCCGCCATGCGTTCACGTTGTCATCTTCTTGAAGTTGTATCGCTATCGATTGAAGAAATTTCGCTTGGCATTGAACGCGCTTTAAACGCTGCGCACGGTTTAGGTGGGAAGATGCGAATGAGCGAAAGCGCCCGTAAACTATTGGCAACAGCATCTGCCGGTGATATGCGCTTTGCTTTAAATTTTCTGGAAGTTTTATCGTTAACGAATAAAACAAATATCGATATTGATGATTTGCAAGCGATTAGTCGCGTGCCGAACTTTATCGCGGATCAAGATGAAAGTGCTCACTACGACTCGTTGAGTGCTTTGCAAAAATCGATTCGCGGATCTGATGTCGATGCAAGTCTATATTATCTTGCGCGCCTGATTGTGATTGGCGATTTAGAATCAATTGCCCGGCGTTTACTCGTAACGGCTTATGAAGATATTGGTTTGGCTAATCCTGGAGCGGTTCAGCGCGCTGCCACGGCGATTGAAAGTGCACGAAAAGTCGGTTTTCCAGAAGCGATTTATCCACTCGGGTTTACTGTTTGTGACCTCGCTTTATCACCTAAATCAAAAGCAGCGGCTAACGCTGCTAACTCTGCATTAAGTTTGGTTAAAGAAAAACCATTAGATGTACTTGATTATCTCAAACTTACACCAGTAAATGTGCGTGAGGAAGATAAATATCCATATGATCGCCCAGATTTGTGGGAAAAAATGCAATATCTACCAAACCTAATAAAAAATCTGCACTTTTATATTCCGAGTCCATATTCTCAATATGAAAAAGCACTGAATACTAATTATCAACGCTTGCAAAAACAAAAACGTTCCTCTAATTTAGATGAACTAAAGAAAAAAACCGGTTAAATAACCGGCTTTTTTGTTAATTATAAATTATTCGATTACTTCGTAAACAATCGGTTTAATCTCCACTGGTTGGTCATTGAGCACGAATGCATCATGGATTTTATTTAAAACTGGTTGATATTTTTCTAGCCCTAAATTTGTATGAACTTCAGCTAAGACATCACCAATCGCCACATGATGTCCGACTTTTTTCTTCAAGACAATGCCGGCCGTGAAATCAATCACATCTTCTTTTGTCGCCCGTCCGGCGCCAAGTTCCATCGCCGCCACACCAATCTCATACGAATCAATATGCGCAACATAACCAGCTTTTTGTGCAGTTAAAACGATGATGTGATGGGCGAGTGAAAACTTTTCTGGATGTTCGATATAACTAACATCACCACCTTGGGCGCCGACCATTTGTTTGAACTTTGCTAGCGCTTCACCATTTTGCAGTTGTTGCTCTGCTAATAAACGGCCTTCCGCGCGCGATGATGCAATTTTCGCTTGTTCAAGAATAATAGCAGCAGCCGTGACGCAAAGCTCACGGAAGTCTTCTGGTCCACGACCATTGAGTGTATCGATAGCTTCCCGCACTTCTAGAATATTACCAACAGCATATCCTAATGGTTGATCCATATCAGTCAGCATCGCCCGCGTATCGCGTTTAAGTCCTTGACCAATGTCCACCATCGTTTTTGCGAGAATACGTGCATCTTCAATCGTCTTCATAAAAGCGCCACTACCAAATTTGACATCAAGTAAAATCGTATCAGAACCAGAGGCTAATTTTTTAGACATGATTGATGAAGCAATTAGGGGCATGCTTTCGACGGTGGCCGTTACATCACGAAGTGCATAAAGCTTTTTATCCGCGGGAACAAGTGCGGCAGTTTGGCCGATAATCGCTATACCAATATCATTTACTTGTTTTTCAAAATCCGGAATGCTGATCGCAATCGAAAGTCCGGGGATTGATTCCAACTTATCAAGCGTACCACCAGTATGACCAAGCCCACGGCCACTCATTTTAGCGAGTTTGGCGCCAAGACTTGCGACAAGTGGACCAACCACCAGTGATGTTTTATCACCAACGCCACCAGTCGAATGTTTATCAACTTTGACACCGGCAATGCGACTTAAATCAACAACATCCCCCGAATACATCATCGCGCGCGTGAGTGCGACAATTTCCTCGCGTTCCATACCCTGTAAAACAATTGCCATACATAAAGCACTGGCTTGATAATCAGGAATGCTTGCATTCGTATAACCAGAAATAAAAAAATCAATTTCTTCCTGTGTTAGCATCTCCGCATGCCGCTTCTTTTCAATAATTTCGACCATTCGCATAAATATATCTCCTTTAATATTTGTGAAAAAATTTATAATGTTAAAAACTTGCGTTGGACTTTTTTATCAACCACGACTTTCATTTGTGTTTCATAACGCGGACGAATTTCATCAAATAAATATTTAACTTGTTGATGATAGAATTCACCAGCTTTAATCGTATCTTTTTGTGCGCTTTCTGGTAATTCTGGCGCCGCGAATTTAACGTAAATTGGATATTTCTTCCATTTTACACGTTTATCTAAAACAAATTGTTGGCCGACCATCGCAAAGGCAACAATTGGTGTCTTTGTTTGCAGCGCATATTTAAATGTTCCGGCTTTAAATGGTGCAATCGGTTGATTGTACGAAGTATTCCGCGTTCCTTCCGGAAACATTGCCACACTACGCGCTTCTTGCGTTAATTGCCGGCGCACTTCAATCATTATTTTTACTTCTTGCTTTAAAGCTTCCCGGTCAAGAAATAAGCCTCCGATGCCGACGATTGTTTTGCCGACAAAAGGAAATTTCCGCGATTCTTTTTTAGCTACAAAAATAATTGGTTTACGACTAATCGCTAAAAGAATAACGGGATCCATAAATGATAGGTGATTACCAATAATAAATTGTGTTTGTCGGGTTTGAATAAAACTCAAACCTTGAACATGCAGTTCGACATTAAAACTTGCTAAAACCGCGCGCGCAAGTTTGCTATAGCGGTCCCAGCGCTCTTGCAAGGGGTAACGCTCAGGATGTTTGGCATACTTACGCATATAAGAAAAATAGGCAAAAATAATTTTAAAACCAACTTTGATGATTGCTTTGAAATATTTTACCATCGCGCTCCCTCCTAAATTTTAGTGAATCGAATTGAGAAATGATAATTGTTCGACAATGATGATTGGAAAGCCCTGATCATCATTTTCTAGACGGCCGATAATCGCCACCGGTGTTTCTTCTTTCGCCTGATAAAGAATCGCATTCGGACGATGATTCCAATTTACTGCCCGGAAAACATCTAAATGCTGTTCTTTTAGTTCAGCTTCATAAAAGCGGCGAACGTGAACCTCACGCGTTAATTCATCGATTTTTGGACCAAGGGTTCCAACAATTGTAATACTTGCAGTCATATAATTTGCTCCTTGCTTTTATACACATAGCAAAGTCAAGCGTTTTTCGTATCGCTAAGATTTGTACCTGCATCATCTTGACGTAAACCTGTCACTAAGATAGTTAGTGGCGCAATCATCAGATTTTGCACATAGGCTTCACCTTTTGCTTTTACATAGCCAGCATTATTGAAGATTACTTTTTCATAATCTTCTAATTCGTAAAAGAGCATTTGCGTTGAAATATTAATAAAAACTTTAAACTTACGGTAAGGATCTTCTGGCGTTAAACCAACATAATCAATTAATAAACCACCTTCCGGTAAATCTTCGTACTCAATAAGCTCTTCAATTATCGCGGGATCGGTCACTCTTAAAAATGGACAATCTTTGCGTAACTCAGTCAATTGCCGGAAGTAATGGACCATTTCTAAGCGATTATCGAGTAAAACATAAGCAAACTGATTAATCCGATCACCACTACGATAAGAGTTGGTATCACCAAATTTGGAAACGCCAATTTCTTGGCCTTTATGGAAAAATGGAACACCAAATGCGAGCATGACAACGGCGTTATGCATATTAATCCGCTTTAACTGAATTATTTCCGGTTCATCAGAGTTGGCAACCTGAAGTTTATCAGCGAGTGTCGCATTATCATGGCATTCAACATAGTTGATGCTTTGGGCGGCCGATAAGTAACGGCGCGGGAAAATTAAGTCAATCGCTCCGCCGACATAGGCAAATTTAAAGCCCAGCCGGTAATCAGCATTACCAAATAAATAACCGCGTTCGGCTAAGCGATCATCAGCACTTGGTCCTTTGACAATATCACGGAAACCATCATTGAAAAAACTATAACCGGGGAGTTCAAGGCTATTTTCTTGACTTGCCCGTAATTCATAAGGCAAGTTTCCCATATTCCAGCCCTCACCATAAAGCATAAAATCGGGTTTAATTTTCTTTGTCACTTTTTCAATTTCGCGCATCGTTGCAATATCGAGAATACCCATTAAATCAAAGCGGAGACCATCAATCCCATATTCTTCGAGCCAATAACGACAGGCATCAACAATAAGTTTACGCACCATTTTACGCTCACTTGCGAGCTCATTACCACAACCGGTTCCATTAGCGCGTTTACCTTCCGCGTTACGCCGAAAATAATAATTAGGAACAACTTGTTCAAATAACGAAAAACTCGCTTCATAAACGTGATTAAATACGACGTCAAGGTTGATGCGAATCCCTTTTTGATGAAATGCACTCACCAGCATTTTAAATTCTTTAATGCGGGTGTATGGATTATTCACATCGCTTGCATATGCCCCGTCTGGCACAAAGAATTGACCCGGATCATAACCCCAATTATAGGTTGCTAGTGGTTTATTCTCATCAATCGTCACAAAGTCAAGAATTGGCATTAGTTGTAAATGGGTAATGCCTAACTGTGTCAGATAATCAAAACCGGCGGGAAAACCATTTCGCGCAGTGCGATTTTTTTCAATTAATCCGAGATATTGGCCCTTGCGTTTAATATCGGTTGTTTTATCAATTGTCATGTCGCGCACGGAAGTTTCATAAATAATCGCTTCAGTGGGAGAGGAAAATTTTCCGAGATATTGGTGATTTAAATCAATCACAGTTCGTTTGGGATTATAAACAACTGAAGATTGCCCATTTGCTGTTGTCGCCCGGGCGTATGGATCTGGTGTTTCAACCATCAGACCATTATTTGTCACACCATAAAGATATTCTGCACGATCAAGATTTTGTGCAATTTTAACACGGTAAATACCCTTATCAAGTCTTTTCATCCAATGATAGGAAATATGTCCACGCTGCATGATTTTCACATAAACGCGGGAAGCGAGGGGTGCCCATAAAGTGAATGTTGTCGCTTCTTTACTATAAACAGCGCCTAAATCATCGCCATCATAAAAATATTTATCTTCAAAATCTTCAAACGTTGGTGCATTGCTCACATCTAAAGCACCCGTTCCGTAATGTTCGGTAACGATTTTATAATCACGGCCGAGTTCAATTGGAAATGGCGGAATTAAATCATAGATATTCGTGCCAAATTGGAAAGCAATTTTATCAATTTTCAATGTGTAACGATCATGGTTATCCACGAGTAAGACAAAATTTGGGTTTTCTTCTTTTACCGATTTTGCATAGATTAAAGCTTTAATTAAATTCGGCGCAAATAATTTGGTAGTCATGAGAGCGTTATTCATATAATTTTCCTCTATTTATCAACTTTAACAATGGCAATTGCATAGTCGCCATCATGCGATATCGAAACTTCATAGCGGTTGTTATCATGGATGAGAATTGGGGCGCCATGACTATCATAGATGATTGAAACGGCGGTAAATGGAATATGGCCAATCCCTTTTTTTAAGGCCTTAAAAAATGCTTCTTTCGCAGCAAATCGACCGGCAATAAATTCAACTTTATTTGACCGCTGTTGATAAATTGCTAATTCTTCTGGCGATAAAATACGCGGGGCGAGTTTTTCTTTCCCAGCGAAGCGCGCCATTCGCACAATGTCGATACCAATCCCCATTTTTTTAACCTCAATAATCGTTATTTTTTATCGCGTACTCTTCTGGCGATAGTTGATGCTGTTGGAGCACACGACAGCCGCGTGATGATGTGTTATAGTCACCACTGGATTCAATAACTTCTTCATTTTGTAGCATCGTAAACATCCGACTAGCGCGTGTGAAACCAAAGCCAAATGCTTGCATAATTTTATTAATTGAGGTGTAATCCTGGCTCATCACCCAATCTTTGACTTCTGGATACTTCTCATCATAAAGCACTTCATTTGTACCACTAGCGCCAGCGGTTGGTTTTTCTTCTAAATCAAGGAAGTTCGGATCATAGTTGCTTTGATAATTCTGGGCTAAGAAATTAACAACGCGCCGAATTTCTTTATTATCAACATATGCCCCTTGAACACGTGCTACCCCTTGGCGTGATACGTGCACACAATTGACCAACATATCGCCGTTACCAAGCAACTTTTCGGCGCCACCCATCCCAATAATTGTTCCACTATCAACGGCGGAGGCAACCATCAAGGCAACACGCGTTGGTAAATTTGCTTTAATTGTGCCAGTAATAACATTAACGGATGGCCGTTGTGTCGAAATAATTAAGTGAATGCCAGCCGCCCGTGACTTTTGGGCAATGCGCACAACAGGTGTCGCGATATCTTTTGCCCCTTCAACTAAATCGGCATATTCATCAATAATCACGATAATTGTCGGTAAAATTGGTTTTCCTTCTTCAATCATGATTTCGTTATATTGTGAAATATTACTGGCCCCAGTTTGTTCAAATAAGTCATATCGATGTTCCATCTCATCGGCTAAACGATTAAGTGCCACTTTTGCTTCTTCATTTCCGGTAATAATTGGACATAAAAGATGGGGTAATTCGCGATAACGCATCATTTCAACACGTTTTGGATCGATAATCACAAGTTTTAATTCATCGACATTATTACGCATAATTAATGTCATTAACAACGAGTGCATGAAAATCGATTTGCCAGATCCCGTTGATCCAGCAACAAGTAAATGGGGAAATTCATGGAGGGGAGCAAAAACAACTTTACCAGAAATGTTTTTACCAAATGGAATCAACATCTTGTTTTTATATTTATCCGGAGCTGGCATTTCTTTAATGCAGTCTTTGAATCCGACAGTCGAGGTTTTATAATTTGGAATTTCTAAACCGGAAGTCACTTTTCCTTCAACTAGTGCGCTAAAACGCGATTGAATTCCACCAAGGCGAACCATGATATCATCAATTGTCCGCGAAACAGTTGAGACCGACACATCACGATTAGTTTGGATATCATATTGTGTGACCGCTGGACCAATCGTATAAGAAATAACCTTGGCACCAACGCCAAAATCATCCAAAACCTCATTGATTAATTCCACTCGTTCCTGCGCAATTTGTTCATTTTTTGCATCGGTAACTTCGGTTTCATACTCTTCAAGCAAAGAAATATCTGGATAGACATATTTTGGTTTAGCAGCTTGTTTATCGATTTTTGGTTCGTCTTGCCGTTCTTTAGCTTTTGGCGTAGTGATAATTGGTTTAACTGCAATATCAATTTTTGCTGTGCTACTTTGATAAGCGCTACGTGGTTGTACTTCAACCGCTTCTTCGCTCGATGGCACCTCTAAAGTAACATTTGTTTCATCATTGTTGATATGATCGAGTAAATCATCAATTTCTAGTGGCGCGCTTTCCATGGCGGTTTGTGGAATATATGGATTGACACTTGGAGTCGTGGCAATCGGCTTGGGCGTTGTCACGGGTTCTTCAACAATGGCTGGTTGAACTTGTTGCGGAATCACACTTTCTTCTTGATAGAAAATTGCCTTTTTTAGTCCCATTGAGCGCAAAGGTTGTGAGGAAACTTGTTGATTTTCATAAGTATCACCAACTGGTGTGATTGGTCGATTAATTGGTTTTGGCGTCTCAAACTTGTCATTTTCTGCTTCTAATGATGCGGCATTCATAAAGAACTTTTTGCGGGTTTTTGCATCAAAATGCTTTGTTTTGACATTTTTGAATAATGATACGAATAAACGCCAAAAAGTGAATAGCGTTCCAAGTAAAAAAAGTAAGCCAATCACGATATATGTGCCAATCGCGCCAATAAGACTCCGAACGCTAAGATAAGCAAAATCACCAATAACGCCACCACCTAAAAATGTTGTCTGGTCACCAAATAGTTTAACTGGACTAGTTAGTGCGTCAGCTAAAGTACCCATTACTAAATCGCGCTGGGCAGTGATTTGATTAATCGTTAAGAGTGTCTCAGTTTCAAGTCCAGTTACATAAAAATGCGATGCTAACATAAGTAAGGCGATATTAAAAATTAAAAATCCGATAAAAGTTACACTAATACGCGGTTTTTTCGTGCCGTCAACTTTTTGATGTTGATCGGTTTCAAATATAAAGTTCACTCCCCAGAGCATCAAGAGCAAATAAACGAAGAAATAGAGAATACCAAAAAGATAACTGACTAAATAGGTAACGTAAGCCCCAAGCCAGCGATTAAGTAAACCAATCAGACCAAGCAGTGTGAGCATAATACCAAAAGGTATTTGGACACGATTGCCCATTGAGATACGATGTTTTTTATTGGAATAATTTTCGTTCATGAAAACCTCGCGCATATTTTGCTAATTATTATAACTAATTATACATTATATGGGGCGTGATTTTAAAGGCTCAAAAGGTGAAAACCGCGCTATTTAAGAAAAAAAAGACGCCATTTGGCGTCTGGTTTTATTCAACTTCACTAATTAAGGGCAAAATCATCGGTTGCTTGCGCGTTACACGACGAACAAAGCGGAATGCTTGTTCTTCGACTTCTTGTGCACAAACTTCTTGGTTGAACGTGGCCATTGCTAAGTGTTTATTGACGGTATTGGTTAAGATATTTGTTAATTCATTCACAAGATTGTCATTTTCTTTCACGAAGACAAAACCGCGTGTTTGCACATCCGGTCCCGCAATTATTTTGCGGTGTTTGCGTGAAATCGCTAGCGCTAAAACAATGACACCATCATCAGATAATTTTTGGCGGTCTTCAATTACAGTGGCGGAAATATCCCCAACACCAGTTCCATCAACATAAAGATCCCCTGTCGGCAGTTTATCAAGGCTGCCAACAAGTAATTTGGCTTTGCCATCATCGAAGCGGACAATCATACCATTATCGAGCAGGAAAATATTTGAGTGATTAAGGTGAACATTCATGCTTGCAGCAAGCCGCGCATTCGCCATTAAAAACCGAAAATCACCTTTGACGGGTATGTAATATTTTGGATTGAGCATTTCAATTAAAAGTTTGAGATCTTCTTCTTGGGCATGCATATTAGATATTTGTTTACGACCAATATTCACGACTTTCACCCCAGCTCGATAAAGATTATCGACAGCGTTGGTTGCTAAAACTTCGAAACTTGGTCCAGCAGGAGCGGCGACAATAAATGTATCAGAAGAAGTTAAAATGATGCGTTTATCTTCATGTTCACTATTGGCAAGTAAATCAATTTGATTATAAATGTGATCACCTTGTCCCATCATTAAAACAACTAAATCACTTGCTTTTGTCCGGAGTAAATTATCAGATGAAATGAGATTATATGGCGGGATATTTAATTTTCCAATCGCATTAAAATCATTGAAGTATTGGGCAACATTTTGGTCATAAAACATAATCTTTTTGTTCATTTTAATCGCTAAAGCAATTATTTCTTCCAACATATATGTCGATTGATTAAAAGTTGCGATAAAGATGCGTCCTTCGGCATCCATAAACGGCCGTAATAAATGTGGGGTAATCCGGTGCGTTGGTGATGTATATCCTGGTTTATCCGCTCCTAGCGATTCAGTAAGCAAAGCAAGGATTGGTTGCTCAGCAATTTGTGCTAAGGCATTTAAGTCATGTTTGTAATTAACATTAGCGTTATATTCGATGATATAGTCACCGGAATAGACAACAACACCTTGATCTGTTGTAATACCAACACCACTTGATAACATCATTGCGTGACAAGTTTGGAAAAAATACACTGGCCGACCAGCAATTTTTACTTGATCAGACGGCTTGATTTCTTTGAAATCGTATTGGACATCAAGATGGAGACGTTGCGTTAATCGCTTAATCATCATGATTGTCGCATATGAGGCATAAATTGGCGCGGGAATATCGCGATAAATAAATGGTAGCGAACCCATTTGATCATCATGACCATGTGTGATTATGTAAGCGCGGACACGACTTTTATTCATTTTCAAGTAGTCGTAATTCGGGATGATTAAATCAATCCCTGGATGTGTTTTATCCGGATATTTTGCCCCGCATTCTAAAATAAAAATATCGGGCCCGGCTTCGAGAATATATAGGTTTTTACCATTCTCATCGAGACCACCCAACGCAAAAAATTTAACTAATTCTGCCATAAAAAAATCTCCATTCTAATTTATCAAAGCAATTTACATTGTTATGCGCGTAATTCATCAAAAACATTATAGCGATTAGATGAATTTTTACAATATAAAGACGTTTATTTGTGTTTAAGCGATGATAACTTGTACACTTGTTGTCATCACACCTTGTAATAAGTAAGCATGATTTGTCCAAAATGGGCGCATGTATTTCTGGTAGACGCCATCAACACCAATTAAGTAGTGATAAAACTCCGGTTGAAGATCAAGAAATACCATTGCTAGCAAAAATGTCGTTTCCCGATAAATAATCGTTGCACTTTGATTTGGGGCAAGCGCTTGGGGATAAATATATTGGTCTTGGTAGGGACCAAATTTTTCTATAAAACTATTATCTTTTTTAAGCGTTGACCAAAATAAATCTGCGGCTTGCGCATTGAGTGTAGCATTTAAGTATGGACGTTGAATTATTGTATCAAGCCCATCAAATGGCGCTTTAGTGATATTTAAGTTAATATCAAGTAGATTATTAGTGGTATTTTGAATAATTTCTTCGCGAGTAAAGGAATTTTGATTAATATAGAAATATGCTCCATAGACAGGCGGATGAAAGCCATTATGTGTGTTCATTGTCGCTGCGCCAACAAAATAAGCACGCGGATTTACAAGTAAAAGTTCTTCTTCATTTGCTAATTTAAGTGTATAACTTTCGCAGGCATAAAGTTTTCTTTGATTGCTGCCACTTAGACGAAACCCTTCATTATTAAGCGGAACATCCAAGTTTGAACGATGGACGCCTAAGGTAATATCGTCGTTATATATAATAGAAAAATCGCCAATTTTACTTACTTCTTCTGTTAAGTTTTGATCACAACTTGTGAGCAAAAGTGCACCAACTAACAACCATAAAGGCGTAAAGTGATGATTTGACATATTATTCTAAGATAGTTTTGGTAGCAACTATATCAACACCACTATCCAAAACATTGTGAACAATCGTGTCGCCAACATGAACCGGCACCTCAACTTTAACAGTTTTTAATAAATCCATTAAAGGGAAGATTAACGCTTTGGAAATTGGTGTTTTTGTTGCGACTGACAACCGGCGGATATGTGTTGAGTTAATCATTACAGTAGTAGCAATATAGCGTCGCGGATTGGTAATTTCATCACGGGCATACGCAATTCCGCGTGGACAATGATTACCGGTAACATTGAGATTTTCATCAACTTGCAAATGGCAACCACGTGGACAGCTAGTACAAATTAATTTGATTTTACTCATGGCTATTCACCTCGACAGTTAATAATGACCCCGCACGCAAGTCTTGTTTACGAAGTTTGATCATTTCCATTTCCGAGGGAATCGCAAACGGACGAAATGCTTTTTTAATCTCGACACCATCAATTTGTACACTGATACGGGCTTTTTCGATTGGTTTCTTCACTCGATACTTAAGAATAATTTCTTCCGCATTGGAATTAATATCAATGCGTTGTGGCACAACATAACCGATTAAATTACCGGGCAAAACACGAATTTGCGCACCATTTTCGAAATGAGGATTAAGCAAATATTGCGCAGCGGAAATTCCCGCGAGTTTACCTTCATCCGAGACGTAATCGACGATATCATGAACATGCAAAGCATTACCACAACTGAAAATTCCCGGAATTGTTGTTTCGAGTTTTTCATCGACAATGGGGCCTTTTGTCGAACTAAGTTCGGCACCCGCTTGCATTAATAGATCATTGTTAGGGACTAAACCGACCGAAAGTAATAAAGTGTCGACTACAAAGTCTTTTTCGCTACCTGCAATGAAGTTAAATTGGTCATCAACTTCGGTAATTGTAATTTTTTCGACGCGTTGGCGTCCATAAACATTGCTAATCGTATGACTTAAGAATAGCGGGATGTCAAAGTCATTTAAGCATTGGACAATATTACGCGGTAATCCATTGCTATACGGCATAATTTCCGCAACACCTAAAACATTGGCTCCTTCTAATGCCATCCGGCGCGCCATTATTAAGCCAATATCACCTGATCCTAAAATAAAAACATTCCGGCCCACCATATAGCCATCGATATTTACATATTCTTGTGCTTGACCAGCGGTCATAACACCAGCTAAACGCGCGCCTGGGAGCATGATTTGACCAGCACTACGTTCATAGCAACCCGTTGCCATAATTAACGCCCCCGCCTCAATAACTTGATATCCTTCGCAGTCATTGGAATAAGCTAAATCTTTGTTAGCATTTAAACTAACAACCATTGTGTTGAGTTTATAAGCAATGTGGCGCTTATCAACTTCATCAATAAAGCGTTCGGCATATTCAGGTCCAGTTAACTGTTCATTAAAAGTTTCAATACCAAAGCCATTATGAATACATTGATTTAAAATTCCGCCAAGGGTTGGTCCTTTTTCAATAATGAGAATATCTTTAATTCCTTGATCATAGGCACTAATGGCGGCCGCAAGTCCTGCACTACCACCGCCGACAATCACTAAATCAACGTGTTTCATGCCTGGTCACCACGTGAAGAAGCGATTAAAACTTCCGAACCTTCTTCGTCATAATTAACCTTTGTGACCGGTATTTGATAGTGTTTTGCTAATAAATGAATTACATGAATTTGACAGAAACCACCCTGACATTTACCAAAGCCAGCCCGCGTTCTTTTTTTCACCGCTTTAATCGAGTGTGGCGGACAATTTCTTTGTAAGTATTCATTAATCTCACCAGCGCTAATTTGTTCGCAACGACAGATGATTTGCCCATATTCAGGGTTTTTCTCAATTAGAGCATCACGCTCTTCGCTACTAAGATTTTTTAGCCGCGTATAGGGGCGAATGCGCGGATTATAATTTGCACGTTTTATTAAAGGTAGACGCTTCATAACTAATGTATCAACAACATAATCACTAATGGCTGGGCTTGCAACTAAACCTGGTGATTCAATACCAGCAACATGAATAAACCCCGGATTTTGGCGGCTTTCTTCAATAATAAAGTCTTCGCCATTTGGGGTTGCCCGTAAGCCGGAAAAAGTTCGGATAACCTGAGAAAAAGGAATATTTGGAATTAAACGCTGCGCGTTTTCTTTTACATAATTTAATGTGATTGAATCGGTGGTTACGCGCTCTTTTTCACTGACAAATTGCGAGCTCGGACCAATCAGGTAGTTGCCCGCCGTTGTCGGCGTTATTAAAATTCCTTTACCCGCTTTGGAAGGTAGTGGAAAAATTACGTGATTAACGAAACCCGCTTTGAAGTGATCAAGCACAAAATATTCGCCTTTTCGTGGCGTAATTGTAAAATACTCATCGCCGACTAAACGCGCAATATCATCACTATGAACACCAGCGGCATTAATCACTACTTTTGCTTGATATTGATGTTCTTTACGTGTGAACAACGTATAAATACCATTTTCTTTGCTAATTTGTGTGACTTTTTCATTTAAAAAGAGTTCGGTTCCATGATCAATTGCATTTTCGACTGCATGAATTGTTAATAAAAATGGATCAACAATGCCAGCGGTTGGTGCAAATAAAGCTTGAATTGCGCTTGGCGTAATGTTCGGCTCAATTTGGCGCAGTTCTTCTTGTGAAATAATGCGCACCGGTACACCATTTTCTTGTGCTCGCTTCGTTAATGCTTCTAATTGTGGAAGTTGTTCTTTTTCAGTGGCAACAGTTAAAGAACCAATGCGCTGAAAAGGAACATCAAGCTCTTGACATATTTGCTCAAAACGCGGATTGCTCGCCACATTAAACTTTGCTTTGAGCGTGCCGGGTACCGGATCGTATCCGCTATGAACAATCGCGGAATTAGCCATTGTCGAACCTGAGCAAACATCATTGCCTTTTTCCAAAATTGCAACCTTTAACTCATAAGCAGCAAGTTTACGTGCCACAAGAGCACCAATAACACCAGCACCAATAATGATAATATCGTACATATATTTACCTATTAACAATTCTAGACTATTTCAATAAAAAGATTAACACGCTATTTCGGAAATATCGGCATATTTACAAAGTTTTGTGTCAATTAATAAATAGTGTCTAGCCTTTCGCTGAACTTTTAGCGTTTCATCATTATGATGAATATTATAACTAGTTATAATTTTGCTTTCATTGTTGATTATAGGCGTGGTTTTACCTGATGTCAAAAAAGATCAGCGGCATTAAAGCGACTTTTTTTCAAAAGAAAAAACATTCTCCCATTGTTTAAAATCAGTAGTGATAAAAAAGCGAAGGAATTAACTCCTTCGCTCTTATAAAATAATCAAATATTAATTAGTGACGTTTGAATGGTGGACGGCCATCACGCCGGGGACCAGAACCACGATTTGGCCGTGGTTTTTCTTCTGGTTCAATCCAACCCTCAGGTTTTTCCAAAAATTCGCGGTGGCTCACTTTGACTTTTCCACCATCATCGATACCGATGACGCGTACTTTTAATTTTTCGCCAAGTTTGACGACATCACTTGGATGATTTGTCCGCGTGTAAGCAAGGCGCGATACATGGCATAAACCATCAGTCGTACCAAATAAATTCACAAAGCAACCATAATCTTCAATCCGCGTGACTGTACCTTCGTAATCTTCGCCGACTTTTGCAACTTTAACGATGTTATCAATCATTTCTTTTGCCTTATCAATTGTCGCGCGACTAAGGTGATAAATTGTCACTTGACCGGAATCTTCAATATCAATTTTGCAATTATCGCATTGAGCAATAATTTCATTAATCACTTTACCACCAGTTCCAATGACTTCCCGAATCTTATCGGGATCAATGAAGAAAGTATCCATTTTTGGTGCGTATTCACCAACATCGGCGCGTGGTTGAGAAATTGCTGTTATTTGAACAGCGCGAATTTCTTCACGGGCTTTATGGGCTTGTTTTAAGGCTTCACGGAGAATTTCCTTGGTGACACCTTTAATTTTAATATCCATTTGTAAGGCGGTAATACCTTGTGAAGTACCGGCAACTTTAAAGTCCATATCACCAAAGTGATCTTCAAGACCTTGAATATCGGTTAAAATCGAATAAGGATGGTTGCCGTCTAATGGACCCGAGGTAATGAGCCCCATTGCAATCCCGGTTACCATATCTTTAATCGGAACACCGGCTGCCATTAATGCCATTGAGGAGGCACAAATACTAGCTTGTGAGGATGAGCCATTACTTTCTAAAACTTCCGAGACAACACGAATTGTGTAAGGGAAGCTCTCTTCGGTGGGTATCACATAACTCAAAGCTATTTCGCCTAAGTGACCATGACCAATTTCGCGCCGGCCCACAGCCCCTAGCCGTTTAATATCGTTCACAGAGAATGGTGGGAAGTTATATTGATGCATAAAACGCCGTTCGGTTTCATCAGACAAATCATCGATGATCTGGGCATCAGATTTCGCCCCAAGCGTGACAATCGAAAGTACTTGCGTTTGCCCACGCGTAAATAAAGCTGAACCGTGAACACGTGGAAGAATATCAGTTGAAGCAGCAAGTGGACGCACTTCATCGAGCCGCCGACCATCCGGGCGGATTTTTTCTTCCGTAATTAAACGACGCACTTCTTCAGCGACAAACACTTCTAATAGATCTTTGACTTGACCAATTGTTTTATTTTTAAGTGCGTCACTTTCATATGTCCGGCTAGCAAATGCTTCAACAACAGCATTTTCGGCCGCGCTGATCGCTTCTTGACGTTCAAGTTTATCAAAAATCGAGATTGCTGCCTTTAAAGGCGCTTTCGCTAAAGCTGCGACTTCATCGACTAATTCTGGTTTTGGTAGAACTAATGTGACTTCGCGTTTGGCTTTACCAACTTCAGCAATGATTTCCTTTTGGAATTGACATAACTTTTTAATTGCCTCATGACCAAACATTAAGGCATCAAGCATATCTTCTTCATTAACTTCGCGGGCACCGGCTTCAACCATGTTGATTGCTTCTTCGGTTCCAGCGACAGTTAAATCTAAGTCTGATAATAATTTTTCTTCAACAGTCGGATTAATTACTAATTGACCATTGACACGACCAACAAAAACACCAGCGATTGGTCCATCAAATGGGATATCGCTAATACCAATTGCTAATGATGAGCCAAACATTGCGCCCATTTCGGCGGGAGCGTCTGGATCAACGCTTAAAACGGTATTAATTACTTGGACTTCATTACGGAAGCCTTCCGCAAACATTGGACGTAATGTCCGGTCAATCATGCGACCACTTAAGACCGCGTGCTCACTAGAACGTCCTTCACGCCGTAAGAATCCGCCAGGAATCCGGCCGGCTGCATATATTTTCTCAACAAATTCCACTGTTAGTGGAAAGTAATCTAGGGTGCTTGGGGTATCAGAACCCACCACTGTACTTAGAATCACGCTATCGTTTAAGCGGACTAAGACGGCACCATCGGCTTGTTTAGCTAATTCGCCAACTTCAACTTGAAGTTTCTTCCCGGCAAAGTCTAAACGGAATACTCTTTTTTCCATGTCTAATTTTTTTCCTCTTTTTCCTTTTTTATACAGGTGTATTATATCATAAGTTACTATTCCAATAGCGATATTTCACTCGGAAAGGCAAAAAAACAACCGAAAAATTATCGAAAACGTTCTTAAAATTAATGACAATTGATGTGGTTTATTTTTGTGCACTACTAAGTGTCACTAAACACAGCAAAATCTGCACCATTTTTTGCATTTGTGTGAGCGAAACAAATTCATACGGACCATGGGCATAATAGCCACCCGTCCCGAGGTTCGGTGTTAATAAACCATTAAACGCGAGTCGTGCCCCATCAGTACCACCACGAATTGGTAAATATATTAACTCTTGCTCATTTTGTTTAAAAGCTTCTTCAACAAGTTTTAACGCGCGGCGATCATGACTAAATAATGGCCCCATATTGTAATAAGTATCTTTTAATTCAACACTCACGACTACTTGCTGGTATAGAGTATTCATTTTTTGTTCTGCTATAAGAAAATCTTGCTTCATGCGGGCAAATATGGCCTGATCGTGATTACGAATAATGTAATGGCTCAGCGCTTTTTCGACGGCACCCTCCATTGCTACTAAATGATGGAAGCCTTGATAATCATCAGTTAATTCTGGTAATTCGGCGCTTGGTAAGTAACTATCAAATTCCATAGCTAAACGGCTAGCGTTGATTAAACGACCTTTCGCTGAACCCGGATGGATTGCTCTACCTGTAAATGAAACAATCGCACTCGCGGCATTGAAATTCTCATAATTTACCGCGGCAATATCACCGCCATCAATTGTATAGGCAAAATCCGCCGGAAAGTGGGCGAAGTCAAAATGATCAACGCCACGGCCGATTTCTTCATCGCTCGTAAAAGCAAAATATAAGTCCCCATGAACAATTTCTGGATGATTAATCAGATGCGTGATCAATTCGATAATAATTGCAATCCCCGCTTTATCATCAGCACCGAGCAAGGTATTGCCATTTGTTGTGATGATGTCTTCACCGATTACGCGTTTTAATAACGGAAAATCTTTTTGTTGAAGCGCTTTGCCCGAAGTTCCAAGCGCAATGTCTTCGCCTTGATAGTTACGAATAAGCTGTGGTTGGACATTTTTTCCACTGGCTTCCAAAGCGGTATCAACGTGGGCGACAAAACCAATTTTATCGGTCTTTATTTTGCTATTACTTGCAAGGTGGGCATATAAAATACCATCTAGGCTCAAATAAAGGGGGATAGCGAGTTCATCAAGCTCTCCTTTAAGTAAGTTAAGGAGGTCCCATTGTTTAGCACTGCTTGGTGCCGTGATGCTATTATCATCGGCTTGAGTGTCTATTTGGCAGTAACGTAGAAAACGTTCTTCAATGTTTAACATATTGTTCTCCTAGTAAAAATACCGCCGAAGCGGTATTTATTTTTGTTATTTCCGTAAGCCTAATTCTTCTAACAACGCAAGATAGCGATCACGATTAGTCCGTGCGAGATAATCAAGCAATGAACGGCGAGCACCAACTTTAGCGAGTAAACCACGTTGACTATGGAAGTCATGTGGATTTTGCTTCATGTGTTCGGTGAGCGCGAGAATTTCGGCAGTTAATAAGGCGATTTGGACCGGTGCGGAACCTGTGTCTTTAGGACCTTTAGCGTATTTTGCAACGATTTCTGCAGTTTTTTCTTTACTTAACATTTTAGTTTCCTCCTTCTTCAATTCTTTACTTAATCAACGAATAACGTCGGAGTGTCGTTAATCAGCGACTAAGTTGCTCAATTAATATAGCGAATATTCATAAAAATAGCAAGAAATAAAAACTTTTTTTAGCCAATTAAGACAGTTGCCAGATTATTTGCATACTCGCGCACTTTTTCTAAGTCGGCTTCCGAAGGATTAAGACGAATTTTTAAACCTTCATCTAATGGAAGCATCCGTAATTGTTTGGCGCGAACAAGTAAATTGGGCACGGCTTCCCCACTCCAACCATACGAGCCAAATGCTGATACCTTTTTGCCTTGCATTTGAAATGGCGTTAAAAGATTTAATAAATCATAAACTGGATGTATCGCATCAGCGACAATTGTTGGTGAACCAATAATCACGAGGTCAGCTTGAATTAACTTTTCCAGCATTAAGGTTTGTTTGCTTTCAATGATATCGAATAAATAGACATCAAACGGATAATTTTTTAAGGCTTCATTAAGCGTCAGCGCCATCTTACGCGTATAACCATAATTTGAGCAGTAAACAATTGTAACTTGCTTATTAACAAACGTCAGCGGTGTTGTCCATTGATCATAAAGTTTGATGCTCTTTTGAATTTGTTGAGGCTCATCAATAATCGGACCATGGGAATTTAAAATCAACTTGATATCTAAATCCCGGACGCGGTCTAGCGCTTTACGGGCGAATGGTTTGAGTGGTTCCATAATTGTGTGGTAATAATAAGAAAATGCCGCTTCATAATCTTTGAACTCAGCGGCGAGTTCGCTTACGAGCATTGCTTGTGGGCTAATATGTGCACCAAAGAAATCACAAGTAAATAAATAACCGCGTTCTGGAACATATGTCATAATCGTGTCCGGCCAGTGAATATTTGGTGTCACAAAAAAATGTAATGTCAAACCACCAATATCGAGTATTTGGCCTTCTTTGATAATATTTTTATGAAATGGACGATTGACAATTTCGCTGAGAATACTCATTGCTAACATTGAACCATAAATTTCAATTTCCGGATTAATCTCGAGTAAATCGTTAATGGCGGATGAATGATCGGGTTCGGTGTGTTGAACAATCAGAATATCGATAGCTTTTGGATCAACAACAGCATTAATCCGTGTTAACCATTCTGCGGCAAA
This sequence comes from Bacilli bacterium, assembly GCA_028705995.1. GTDB lineage: Bacteria > Bacillota_I > Bacilli_A > RFN20 > CAG-826 > JAQWCH01. The sequence goes on from JAQWCH010000002.1 coordinate 105,777, forward strand.
GCCTTTTTTTGAACCATCGATTAAAATCGTTTTATCGTGACCTTTTAACACATATGAATTGTAAGTTGAACCCTTTTTTGTTTCCATAACAATATCAAACCGACGTAAATTTGGATCATAAACTCCGGTCCAAAATAAATCGTCGCGAATTTTGATTGCTTCCATAAAAATGCCTCCTATTTGTTGAGTGGGTGATCTTTTGCCCAAGTCAACGTTTGAATTTTATCTTCTTGCATTTGCTTGGTCAGATCGCTTAACTGCGGAAAATAAATTTCATCCCGTAGGCGATAAAGAAAATAAACGCTTACTTGATGTCCATAGATGGACTGATGGAAATCAAATAGATGAACTTCGAGGATTGGCGTATCAAGCCGGTTAAGTGAGGGGTGAATTCCAATGTTGGCAATTCCAAGATAATCTTGTTCATCAACCGTCATATATGCAACATAAATGCCGTTTTTCGGTAATAGGTAGGCGCCATCAAGATGGATATTCGCTGTTGGAAAACCTAATGATTTACCACGCCCAAACCCGGGTTGCACCCGTCCTTGCAGTTGATAGTGGCGGCCGAGTTGTGCGTGCACGGCAAGCATATCACCCGCTAGTATTAGTTTACGAGTTAAAGTTGAAGAAATCACTTGATGTGCTTGATTATAGACTGGCGGCACGATTGTTGTTTTAAAGTTTGCTAGGGGAGAATTTGCTAAGTATAATCCATCACCTGTAGCTTGAATACCAAAGCGATAATCGGCGCCAACAATGACGTTATGTGGACCTAAAGCATTAAGGACAGTCGTAATAAATTCATCTGGTGTTAAGCTTTTAAGTTCAGCAGTGAAATCTATCACATACAAATAATCAACACCATAACGCTTAAACAATTTTTGTTTAATGTTAAACGGAGTAATCAATGTTTGGCGGCTCCCATTTTTCGATAAGGCCGCAGTATGATCGCTAAATGTTAATACGGCGAGCGGTAATCGTAATTTTTTACCCGCTTCAAGTAATGCTTGATGCCCTTGATGCACACCATCAAAAAAACCTAAACAAAGCGTAAATGGCCGCGGATTAAGCGGAATTTGTCCAAGTTTAAGATTAATAATTTTCATTATTGGAGACCCCTTTTACAATGAAATAATTGTTGATCTTCGCGTTCGTAGATGGCGATGACTTCATCTTCTTGATTAAGAATTAGAACTAAATCGCTTGGCATCGCATCTAAGACAATCTTACGTCCATTGATCGCCGCGTTATAAAAATCTTCTTGATAGGGAAGTGCTGGCAGATAACTCAAAGCATGGCGAATGCTAAAGATATCCTTTTCACTAATCGCCAGCACGTCTTTGGCATCGTCGACTAATAAATGTCCAATCATCGTCCGCCGGAGGGCTAAAAGATAACCAACCGTGCCAAGCGCCTTGGCAAGATCAGCTGCTAATGTGCGTACATATGTCCCCGATGAGCATTGAACAGAAAACTGTAAAATGTGATTATTTTCATCATAGTGAATAATCTCCAGCGCATAGATGTTAATTGAGCGCGCCTTTACTTCATACGTTTCACCCGCATGTGCTTTGCGGTAAAGTGGCTGACCATCAACCTTTAAAGCACTCGTTAACGGTGGGATTTGTTGATTAACACCAATAAATGTTTGAAATACTTTGTTAATCTCATTAATTGTTAAAGGCGGAACTGGTGCGCGTTGGTCAACAGTGGTTTCAATATCGCCCGTTGGTGTTTTCTCGCCAAGCTTAAGTGTGGCAATATAGGTTTTCGGTAAGTCGTTTAAAAACGCCATAATTTTAGTAGCGGGACCAGCCGTCACAACTAAAAGTCCGGTCGCAAATGGATCGAGTGTCCCCGTATGTCCAAGTTTTTTAAAATGCAAGGTGTGATTGAGTTTATTAACAACATCGCGTGATGTCCAATCAGCTGCTTTATCGACGAGAAAAATACCTACCATTTGTCTATATAAACTCCTTGCTTTATATTATAATAGAAAACCAGAAAGAGAGATACTGAATGAAGGAAATTCGTCGGATTTTAGCAAATGTGCGGCGCGCTGATGAAACATATGATTTAATCAATGAAAATGATAAAATTGTCCTCGGAATTTCTGGTGGCAAAGATTCATTAGTGCTTTTATATGCCCTTCATCTCTACTCAAAATTTTCTCATAAGAAGTTTACCTTGATTCCGGTGATTCTCGATCTTGGCTTTTCTGGTTTTGATGCCCGGGAACTGGCTGCTTACTGCACCTCTATCGGCTATGAGTTAATCGTGAGTGATGCGAAAACAGTTTACCCGATTCTCGAAATTCAAAAAGAAAAACAAGGTTTTACACATCTTCCATGTTCGATTTGTTCACGGATGAAAAAAGCCGCAATTAATCGCGTCGCCAATGATCTTGGCGCTAATAAAGTCGCTTTTGCCCATCACGCTGATGATGCAATTGAAACACTTGTACTTAATGCCGTCCATGGCGGGCGATTAGCAACCTTTGCGCCAAAAATGCATTTATCAAAAGCAAATATAACTTTTATCCGCCCATTAATTCTTGTGCGCGAACAAGAAATTGAAAAATGTGTGCGCGAATTACTTTTACCAGTGATGCCTTCACCTTGTCCCGCCGACCAATCAACTAAACGCGAAGACATAAAACAACTGCTAAAAAAGCTTTATCACGATTTCCCAGCTGCGAAGACTAATTTTTTAACGCTCCTTGATAATGAAGAAAAACGCGATCTCTGGGGTGATAAAATTGAATATCAAACAAGGATCCCCGAACTTGTCATTAAACCTGTTTATTCGCCCGAAGATAAAACTTCGGTGATTTACATCCGAATGAAAGTGTTTGTTGAAGAACAAAAAGTTCCGCTCGATGAAGAACTCACAGCCGATGAATTTTCCGCCCACTACTTTTTAATGTTCTATAAAAATCAACCAATTGCGACGATTCGTTATTATGGCGCCGGTCATGATTATCATCTTGGACGTTACGCTGTATTGAAAGAATATCGTGGACGAGGTTTTGGTAGCATTCTTTTCCAATTCGTCGAGAATTATCTTAGTGCACGCATCGATCCACTCACATTAAGTTTTGGTGGACAAGCTTATCTTGATCAGTATTATCAAAATCTTGGATATAAGCGAATCGGCGATGAGTTTCTCGATGCGGGAATTAAACATTATCGCTACGAAAAAATGATCAATAAACAAAAGTAGATGCACAAGCATCTACTTTTTATGAGCATTCTATTTACTCTTCTTCTTTTTTATTTTGCTGGAAGATTGCTTCTAAGCGTTCGGCTTTTTCGGCGATTTCATCAACTTCAAAATGTAGTTCCGGTGTTTTGCGAATGTTGAGCCGCTTAGCGAGCAACGTGCGAATATAACCTTTAGCCTTATTGAGTGTAATTAAGCCTTGTTCGGTTTCTTTTTTATCAAAAAATGAAACATAAATCCAGGCGTGACCATAATCATTACTCACGCGGGCATCACTGATGGTTAAAAATCCAAGTTCAAGATGTCCAAGCTCAAATTGAATAATTTCCGAGATATCACGGATTATTTGCGCTTTAATTCGTTCATTACGAATATTGCTCATTGCGCTTTTCCTTTTTTGCCTTCAACCATTTCATAACCTTCGATAATATCGAATTCATGAATATCATTGAAGTTATCGAGTGTAATTCCGCATTCAAAACCATCGCGTGTTTCTTTAACGTCTTCTTTTTGATGTTTCATTGTTTTGATTTTGCCTTCATAAATGATGACGCCATCGCGCAGTAAACGGCAAAGCGATTCCCGTTTAATCACCCCACTAATAACCCGACAACCAGCAATTGTACCGATTTTCGAGACATTCCAAATTTGTCGCACTTCAGCCTGACCGGTGACGCTTTCGATCATTTCAATTTTCAGCATTCCACGCATGGCTGCTTCCATTTCTTCAATCAAGGCATAAATAATCCGGTGTAGACGAATGTCAACTTTGGCGTTTTCTGCCATGGTGCGCACATTGGCGTTGGGCCGCACATTAAAGCCATAAATAATCGCCCCCGTTGTTTGTGCTAATGTGACATCACTTTCAGTAATACCACCCGCTGCCGAGCGAATAATATTGATCGCGACGTTATCAACTTTAATTTTTTGTAATGAGGCTGCCACTGCTTCAGCTGAGCCAGAAACATCGGCTTTAATAATCACGTTAATTTGTTTGACTTCACCTTCATGAATGCGGTTATAAAGATCATCTAGTGATAAAGCACTAGAAGCTTTTAATTCTTTTTGCTCTTTAATCATCCGCCGTTTATCAGCAATTGAACGCGCTTCTTTTTCGGTTGCAAACGCCATAAATGAATCACCAGCTTCTGGTACTTCTGATAGACCAATAATCGCAACTGGCGTTGCTGGAGAAGCCATTTTTAAGATTTTTTGATATTCATTCGTCATCCGCCGAATCTTTCCATAAGCCGTTCCGACAACAACATAATCAGCACTATGTAGAGTACCGTTTTGGACAAGCAACGTCGCTTTTGGACCTTCGCCGCGATCAAGGCGTGCTTCGAGCACAGTGCCTAAGGCATAACGATTTGGATTTGCTTTTAATTCTAAAACTTCAGAAAGAATCAGGACGGATTCTAATAAATTATCAATCCCAATATTTTTCTTGGCGGAAATTTCACAAAACATCGTATCGCCACCGTATTCTTCACCAATCACGTTATACGCTAAAAGTTCATCTTTCACCCGTTGAATATTAGCCCCCGGGGCATCAATTTTATTAATGGCGACAATCATCGGAACATTAGCGGCGCGGGCGTGGTCAATCGCTTCTTTGGTTTGTGGCATAACACCATCATCGGCGGCCACAATTAAGATAACAATATCAGTAACCGCGGCACCGCGCGCCCGCATTGCGGTAAACGCTTCGTGCCCTGGTGTATCGATAAAAGTAATTTTTCGATTATTAAAAGCTTTTTGATAGGCACCAATTGCCTGTGTAATTGAACCGGCTTCGCCGCTGGCAATACTTGAGGAGCGGATTGTATCAATTAGCGTGGTTTTGCCATGATCAACGTGTCCCATCACGGTGACAACTGGTGGCCGTTCTTTGAGGTCTTTTGGATCATCAACAATTTGCAGGTTTTCAAAATTTTCAACTTCTACGATCTCTTCTTTTTGAAAATCATAGCCGAATTGTAGGCAAATTTCGCCAATTACTTCATCTGAGATATTCGTATTAATGTTGACGATTTGTCCTTTCATGAATAGATGTTTAATAATTTCGCTAACGGGAATGTTCAATTCATTAGCTAATTCTCCAACCGTTAAAACACCGGAGTAAACAAAAACACCACCATTAACTTTTTTAGTTTCTTTTTTCTGCGTTTTTGGCGCAAGCGGAATATTGGTAATCCGAGTCGGCCGATCATTCTTTTTCGGGGGATAAAATTTCTTCTTTTTGGCCATAGGGGTCACCTTCTTTCATTTTTTCTTCGATTTGAGCAGCAAGTCGCCGATCAGTTATGGCAAGCACACCTACATGGTGCGCACTTAATATCATGCTGAGTTCACTAATCGGTAAAGTAACAATCAACTTCTTGTGATACTTTTCACAATATGTGGTCACGATATTTTTTGTCCGTGGACTAACGTCATTTGCCACAAGTACAAGGGCGATTTTCAGTGCGTTTTGGGGAATCAAGGCTTGACTACCAAAAACGATATGTCCCGCGCGGCGGGCAAGACCAAGTAAGCCCACGACTTTTTTATTCATGTAGATAAGACGCAATCTCCACATAGAGACTATCCGGAACGTCAACGCCAAAAGCCGCTTTAAACACATGTTTTTTCTTCGCGATTTCCAGCGCTTCAGCTGTTTTTTTCAAATACGCTCCGCGGCCATTTATCTTTCCTGTGAGGTCAACTTGAAATAGACCTTCCGGTGTGTGCACAATCCGTAGTAAGTCTTTTTTTGCTAAGCGCTCACCGGTTGCTAGGCAGCGCCGAAGTGGAATCTTTTTCGTCATAATTAGCGAATAAGTTTATCGACTTCCTCATCCCAGAATTCATCATCTTCGTTGTAATCAAAATCGACATCATCTTGTTCTTGTGAATCAAGTTCTGCCAACTCTTCTTCGGTATAGATATCCATCCGGTCGGATTCTTGATAAAGCGCTTCTTCTTCACTTTCTTCTGCGACTTTAGTTGGTTTCTTATAATATTTTTTGCGCGGTTCGTCTTTCGCCTTTTTCTTTTCAGCTTCAAGTTCTGCTTCAAGTTCTTCAAGTGTCTTTGTTGTTTTAACTTTTTGAATTGTTGGCTCGACGGTCACTGGTTTAACTGGCGCTGGCGCAACTTTTATTGATTCTTCGACTGGTTTTTCCATGTTCACAGTCGGTTTAACTTCTTCCGCAACTTTTTCTTCAACAACAATAGTTTCGCTTGCAACATGGGGAATATCATCAACTGGTGTTGGCGCGATTGCAGCGATTTGGGCATCAAGTAAGGCTTGTTCTTTTGCTTCTTGATCAGCAAATAATAATTCTTCTTGTGTCACAGGGCGTAAACCGGCAGCTAACGCTTCATCATTTTCTTTAATATCAATCTGCCAACCAGTGATTTTCACGGCTAAGCGCACGTTGACACCACGACGACCAATCGCGACCGAAAGATTACCGTTTTCAACAACAGCGGTGACTTTACGATCAGCATCACCAAATACGACACCGCGTACATTGGCTGGACGTAAGGCCTCCATGATGAATAAACCGGCATTGTCGTTATAAGTAATCACATCAATTTTTTCTTTTTCTGGTCCATTACCAAGTTGGGAAACAACTTTTTGAATTCGGGAACCATTTGGTCCAATACAGGCGCCAGTGGGGTCAACGTTGGGATCAGTTGTATATACGGCAACTTTCGAACGGGAACCCGCTTCACGGGCAATTTTCTTGATCACAACTGTGCCATCATATAATTCTTGGATTTCTTCTTCCATCAGGCGTTTAAGAAAGCCTTCATGTGTACGAGAAATTTTTATTTGTGCACCTTTTGATGTCGATTCAACATCGACAACATAAACTTTAACTGGTTTGTTCATTTCCAAATGTTCACCTGGAATCATTTGTGTTTTTGATAAATAGATGACGTTATTTGGACCAAATTTAATACTCGCACCATTTTCATCAATTGTTTCAACGACACCAGTAATGAGTTCACCAATCTTGTCAGCATATTCTTCATATAAGGCGGCTTTTTCTAACCGCGAAATTAATTGTTGAAAATACGAGATGAGTACATTGATCGCACTCTTAGAAAGATCGGGAATCGAATAAGCAATATTAAATAAGTCACCAACATGTAAATTTGGATCAACTTTTTGTGCTTCTTCAACTTCAATTTCTAAAAAGTCGTCTTGGACATCTTCCACGACGTATTTTTGATGAAAAAGGTCAATTTTACCAGCGGCTAAATCAACATCAACTTTCACTAATGCATCATCACCGCTATTGAGTTCTTTTATTAAAGCTTTGCGCAAAGATTCTTGAAGTGCACTCACTAATGATGCTTCATCAAGGCCTTTTTCTTTCGCGAGTTCTTGAAAAGCTTCGAGAAAGAGTTTGTTTTGATCGACATTTTTTTGTTTACGGGTTGCCATAATCGTAATTTCCTTTTTTATTTCCTTTATTTTTACCTTTAAATTTTAACAGCAAGTCGACTAGATGAGATTTGCGTAAGCGCGACAATTGTTTTTTTTGGTCGACCTTTAACAAAGTAGCTAAGCTGCACTTTGTCTTGATCTGCTTCAATCAGTGTTCCCGTGATCGCGTTTTGTCCATCGATCGTTTCACTAAGTGTGAGGTGGACATAATGCCCCAGATAGTGCGCGAGTGCACTGACATCGATGCGTTTCTCAGCGCCGGCGGTTCCCACATCAAGTGTGTAGGCATGGGGAATGACATCGGCTTGATCGAGTGCTGGACTAATTAATTCTGTTAATAAGACGATTTGATCAAGCGTAATAGGTAGATCGGCATCGACTAAGATTTCGATGACGAGCATTCCACTTTCACTGCGTTCGTTTAATTCATATAAACGATAGTGCTGCTGATTGATTATCGGTTCGATAATCTGACGAATTGCCTCAAGATATTGTGCCATAATTGCTCCCTTGAAATAGAAAGAGTGGGATGAACCCACTCTAATTTTGAGTTATGAATCAAGACCGAAATCTTGTGCGTATATATAATAGCAAATATACGAAAATATGCAAACAATTTGCGAAATTTTTATTGATCTATTAATTTCCAAAGTAATTGCAATTTAATATGCATTAACCTCGCAAAGATTATCGCGTGGGTAATTTTTGACTCGTAAACTTTTCAAACTTAATGCAATAAATCGTGCGATTTTAATAACCTAGCAACAATTGAAAAGCGCAATTAACCCGACAATAAGACAAGAAAAGGGAAAGACCTCTAAATTTTTGCATTAACTATGAAATCTGACGAATTTTTATTGATCACTTTGCCGCTCGCCTTGAAGCCACGATTCTAAAAGTGAAATCCAACTAGCAACATGCGGATTAATTTGTTGACCATCTTCTGCTGTTGCGGCTGTGGCGAGTGAGAGTCCATGAACACCATGACCATAAAGATGAAACTCAACAGGAATTTTTGTCTGATGAAGTCGACGAATATAATCAAATGCCCCCTGTGGATTGACGTTTGTATCATCAGCGGTGCCCCAAACAAATGTCGGAGGTGTGAATTTTGAAACATAATCAACCGCATCGGTTTGCCAAATTGCTTTAATTGAAGTTAAATCCAAATTCGGATTTTCTTGTTGAAAGCGTTCTAAAACATCCGGGGCTGAATATTTGTGCGTGAGTGCTGGATAGGCTAAAACAACGCGTTTGATATAACGATAAAACAAAGAACCGGCAATGGCGGCAAGATGGCCGCCGGCACTAAAGCCCATTACATAAATTTCATCGGGATTAACCCGTAACATATTTGCATTTTCGATAATATATTCCAGTGATTTTTTCACTTCTTCAAGTAACGTTTGTAAACTAAAATGGTTGTCGCGTTCATAACACGAATAATCAAGCACAAACGCTTGATAGCCAAGCGCATTCAGTTGACTGGCAACTGGAGCACCTTCCCGCAACGATGTATAAACATAACCGCCACCAGGTAATATCAAAAAAGCGGGATGCATAATTTTTTTTCGATATACCGGTAAAAGGTAGGGACTTAAGACCGCTGTTTTGGTTATCTGCATGTATAATCTCCTCGTAAACTATATCTATTATAGCGGATTTGCACTGATATTTAACATTTATATTATTTGTTTTGAAATCAAATCGTCAATATTCAAGCACAATTTATTTATTTATTGGCCGATTTTCCAAAAATATTTCTAGTTTGTGGGCAACATAAAAGACGAGCGCGATGCCAATCAATGAGATTAAAATAAATTGATACCACTCCAGTACATTAAAAGTATAAAAATCGAAAATTTGACCAACAAATGTATAAGCCGCAATGCCGATTGAACGCGTAATAAATGTAACTGGCATAAAATAGCGATACTTCATTTTTGTTAGACCGGCAATAAGCGTTATCTCATCATCAGGAAAAAAAGGAAATAACATCATAATCGGATAATAGATCATCGCTTTTTTCTCGAGCTTATCTTGGTATTTTTGCAGCGTTTCAACGCCGACTATACGTTTAACGACAATTTTACCGAAGAGTTTTCCAAGCGAAAAATTAATCGTTGAAGCGATTAAAGTATTGATTGCAACGATAAAAAAAGCTTCGATTGGATTAAATAATGCGAGCGCGAGAAAAATAAATGCTGTGGTTTGCGCCGGAATCACAAACAAAACCACAGTCGTAAATATTTCAATTATAGAAAAAATTAACCATGCCCAAGCTCCGGCGTTATCAATATACACGCGAATATCATCTAAAGTACGATAGCCATTAAGATAAAAAATTAAATAGATTAAACTAGCGACAGCAGCGTATAAAAGGAAAAAACCAATTATTTTTAGAATATTGATAATAAGTTCTTTAATTTGCTTTTTCATTTTTTGTTCTTTTTTTCTTCTAGAATCAATTATAACGAAAATATCTAAATGAGCGTTTAAAAATGATAGGAAAAAAAATATTATTTCCCCTATTTTTCAATTTTCGTACGATTTTTTCGGTTTTTGAAGAAATCACGCACCAATAAACAGTCTACCTGCTCCGTATTTATAGTGAGGTTACTATTGTGACTTCAGAAAGGATTACGATGATGAAAAAGAAATTATTATGGAAGATGACAAGTATTGTACCAGCACTTATTCTATTTTCTGCTTGTGATATTGGCATTAGTCAAACATCGGAGCCTGTTATTGAGACCTTGGCCTATGCTAGCGTGAGCATTAACCCATCTATTGCCGTCATGGTCAATGAGCAAAATACGATTCGCACTGCTCATGCGCTGAATGGTGATGGCGAAATGATTATGCTTCAACTTCAGCTAGAAGGTAAATCACTAGAAGAGGGTATTGAAGAAATTGTTGATGAATCGGTGGCATTAGATTTTATTGATGAAGAAACGCCCGATCCAACTATTGAAACGGATGTTTTGAGTGATAAGACTATGCTCAAAACGCAAACTGAAACAAATCTAGCTACGCATCTACAAAATGCTTTTGCGGCGAAAAACATCCAAGTACAAACGCAAACACGGACTTATCTTCAAAGTGAAATTGATGAGGCCGCTATGCTTGAAGTAACTCCACTTCAATTACAATTGATGAAAAAAGCGATGATTGGCAATGCTGATCTCCTCGAGGAAGAAGCGTTGGAATTAGATGTGATTGGACTATTAAATAAAGTTAAAAATGGGGCAAATAACCTCAACAAAATTGCGGCGACCCTTGGTCAAGATTTCCTTGATGAACGTAAACTCATTCAAGATCAATATCGCGAACAAATTCTTGATCTAAAAGAACAAATTAAAGTAGCGATTGAAAATGGTTCTCCAACTGATGATTTAGAAGCATCACTTAGCCAACTTCGTAGCGAAATGGTCGATGCTTTACAAGCGTTAATCGCTGAATATCGTCAACAAACCACGAACGCACGTGAACAGTGGCGGCAAGAAGCTGATAACCGTCGCCAAAACAATTCTTCGACAAGTTCTACTTCTGAAGAATCATCTGCTATCTAAGACAAATATTTTATACGTTTTGTCATAAGTAACATTTTCAAATTTAAATATTGTTTAGTGGTTGTTAACTTCTATCGATGCTTAATTTGATTAAAAGCCCTTTATAATGACGAGATTTTGAATCTTACCCCAAATCCTGGACAACTAGGAGGAGGGGTTTTTTTATATAAATTAGTACTGTATTTGATTTAATAAAACGGATACTCACTCGGACAGTACTGAAATAGACAATTAAATGTAGCGATTTTTATATTCTAATCGAGCAATTTTAGTCCACTTATTTACAAAACTTGTTTTGGCATCGGTATAAGCATCGCGATTATGTTCATATTTTTTCCAAAGCACAAGCTTCAATGTCTCGTATTCTTTTGCAATATTATTGTGTTGATTAAGGTAATCTCTAAAATATAGTTCATCATTATCACCGGCACACCGTAAATGAATATGAAAAACATTTTTAGCAAATCCTTCTTTAGTATATCCGATGTTAAAAGAGATTCTATTTTGCGATTCTGACATTTTAATAAATCCGTTATTAGATAAAATTTCACTTATTTCATTCACTGCGTAGTTAGAATTAATTTCAACTAGTACGTCCACAATATCTTTTGCCCATATTCCATTAATAGCGGTACTTCCAATATGACTCACCCTTTTTAGTGCATATTCCGGGATATGATTTTTCAATGAAGTTAATATCGTATTATATTGACAATTCCATTTATTTGGATTGGGTTTCACAAGAAAAATTGGAAATAATTCCCATAATTCTTCCAATGTCATCATAGATAAATCTTTGCCCATTATTGTTAATCACTTTCGTTATCGTAATTGGCATAATTGATTTTAAAGATAATTTTCTACCAATAACATTAACAGTAAAAACTTTTTTTAACAAATCATAAATCAATCCCGAATTTGCTGAATCAAACATTATTGACACCAAATATTTTTTCTTATGAATTTTTGCGCCGATTGATAAATTGAATATCTTAGCAAATTATTATTAATCCTTTATTTCATGCCATATTAAGATGAGTATTGTCG
>JAQWCH010000020.1 GCA_028705995.1 Bacilli bacterium
ATGGCGGAGAAATGGGGATTCGAACCCCAGCTGGGCGTACACCCACTATCAGTTTTCGAAACTGACCCCTTCAACCGCTTGGGTATTTCTCCATAAAGCGAGAGTATTATACCATAATCACATATTAGGCTATAGATAAAATAGCAAAAAAGTAAGCGATTGTTGATTGTGGCACACTGACAAATAAATCTACTTTGTGTATAATAATAAAAGTATATATGTTAGGAAAAAACGATGTTTTTAATTGAGCAATTGCACTGGAATCTAATATTTATTGGTGGCGGACTCCTCCTCGTCTTCGCCACTTTTCTCATCTTTTATATTTTTGAAGAAAGAAATGAAGCCAAATCATTAAAACTTGTGCAGACAAAAAGCGCGTCAATTCGCGTATTCATGCTTGATTTAATCAATAACACTGTTTTATGTTTTTCAAGAAGTGAGATTCGTGAAAAGACACTCGGCGGGATTGATATTTTTTATAAACAATTTCATCCATCTGAACGCGAAAGAATTAATCAATGGTTTTATGATTTGCTTGCCGAAAAACCAGATACCCCCTCGTATCTTGAGGCCGACATAATTAATGAAGGGAAAAAACAAGCGTATTTTCTTTTGCTTCAAACATATAAAGTTGATCGCGCACAAAAACGCATCTATCTTGAAAGTACAAGGTTACGTTCGATTCATCCGCGTGTACGCCCCCGCAAACATCGGAAATTTCCAACGATGATTACCACCGAACCACGCATGCGAGCTTACTTCGAGCGTAATAAAGGTAAATTGCGTGGTACAACAACAATCATTCGTTTTTATAAACTAAATTTTCATCAATCATCAACATTACCGCTTGAGCACCATTTGGCTGTTGTTTTACAAGATAAGTTAATTGGTTTTCTTGGTAATGGTCGTTATCTACTCGCGTATAGTGATTTAGAAATCGCTTTATTTGATGTCAAAAGTATCGGAAGGACTTTCGCCTTACAAATTGCTCGGACGATTGCTGAGGAAATGGCGGCTTATCTTGATATTAATGGCTTAAAAGATAACTACTCATTTTCACTGGGAATCGCCGAGAACAACCAACCGCCCGCTACTTATGAATCAACGGTTGAAGCGGCGCGTGCCGCTGCAATAATAGCGGAAGAAAGCAAGAAGAAGATTGCTTTTTACGAAAACAATTCGAATACAACACCATCGGAAAACAAGGTTTTTTCGCACGAACTTGAACGTCTAATTAAAGAGCGGAAAGTCAATGTATCTTATCGCCCAATCATCGATGTCACGCGCGCGGAACCAATGGGCTATTTTACTTATCTTGAGCCATTTGACTCAGTATTTAACAATTTACGCGAATTACGGGAATATGCATATAAAACAGACCAACACAAGGAATTGTTTTCTTTATTAGCTAAAAAAGCAATTCCACGTTTCTTCTCACAGCGCGATGGCGAGCATCTACGCTTATTCTTCCCTGTCTCGCTTATCGATGACTTTGCCATCAATAAAATGTTAAGGCGGATTAACCATAGTAAAGACATTAAGTTGGTTTTAATTTTATCGGAAGAAGAACTAAGTTTTTCACTTGATGATCTCAATAGTCTTAGTGATAAGTTAAGTTCTTATCAACAACTTGGTTATGAAATTGGCCTTGCGATTCATGATGTGGACTTGACGTTACCATCAGCAATTTATAGTCAATTTAATTATTTCATTATTAGTAATTCGATGGTCTCGCGCCTTAAAAACGATGAACGGCAAAGAATGCAATTGAGTTCCGTTTTGGAAAAACTGATAAGATTTAATCAACCAATTGTTTTGAGTGATTTAGAGAACTGGTCATCAATTGAATTAGTAATTCAAATGGGTATTAACCTCGTGAGCGCAGAAGAAATTAGTTCACGAAATGAAATGGTGATACCTGTCGACAAAAAGAAAATCAACCGGCTTACAAGTTTTGCCGAATAATAAGAGGAATTAACAATGTCAGAACAAATTAAAAATCAGGCAATTACCGCTCGCGATGTTGACTTTGCTCAGTGGTATACCGACGTCTGCCGCAAGGCTGAATTGATGGATTATTCATCGGTCAAAGGCTTTATTATTTATCGTCCTTATGGTTATGCTATTTGGGAGCAAATTCAAACTTATTTAGATCGTAGATTTAAAGAAACGGGTCATGAAAATGTCTATATGCCTTTAGTAATTCCGACATCCCTTTTTCAAAAAGAAAAAGATCATGTTCAAGGTTTTGCCCCGGAAACACTTATTGCCACGATTGGTGGTAATAAAGAAATTGATGATCCGCTAATTATTCGCCCAACAAGTGAAGTATTATTTTGTGAACATTTTGCCAAAATAATTACTTCATATCGTGATTTACCAAAATTATATAATCAATGGTGTTCCGTTGTACGTTGGGAAAAAACCACGCGTCCTTTTTTACGTGGTTCGGAATTTCTTTGGCAAGAAGGACATACGATGCATCGCACGGAAGTCGAAGCCCGGCATGAAGCTTTACAAATATTGGAAATATATAAAGACATGGGGCACGAACTTTTGGCAATACCTTTTGTTACAGGCTTAAAGACCGAAAAAGAAAAATTTGCTGGTGCGGTTAACACATACACAGTTGAAGCATTAATGCATGATGGAAAAGCCTTGCAAAGCGGCACTACTCATTATTTTGGTACGGGATTTGCCGAAGCTTTTAATATATCGTTCCAAGATAAAGACAATACAGTCAAACATCCCCATCAATCATCTTGGGGTGTATCGACGCGGCTTATTGGCGCGATTATTATGGTCCATGGGGATGATAACGGCTTAGTTTTACCGCCCCATGTCGCACCAATTCAAGTGGTGATTGTGCCAATTCAATCGCAAAAAGAAGGTGTGCTTGCTAAAGCCGAAGAGTATCGAAAACGCCTATTAGCCCTTGGCTTACGCGTAAAACTCGATGATAGCGATGCTAGTCCGGGTTGGAAGTTTGCCGAGTATGAGATGAAAGGTGTACCTTTACGAATTGAAATTGGTCCACGTGATTTAGCAAAAGGCGTTCTCACTTTAGCGCGTCGGGTCGATGGGCAAAAAATCGTTATCGCTGATTTAGATTTAGAAGCCGCGATTTCCAATTCGTTAGAAGATATTCATCAACTAATGTATCAAAAAGCATATCAATTCTTTACTACGCATATGAGCGAAGCAAAGACGCTGACGCAAATTGAGCAAGCTTTAAACGAGACTACAGGCTATGTCAAAATGATGTGGTGTGGTAATCAAACTTGTATGGATAAGATTAAAGATCAATATCAAGCGACAGCGCGCTGCCTACCATTTGAGCAGATTCCATTTGACGATCATTGCCCAGTTTGTGGAGAACATGCTGAGCACGTTGCTTACGTTGCCCGCGCATATTAAAATAGTTGCTAAGCCGGGTGTCAAACCCGGCTTTTATTTAAATTAAAGTTATTGAAGGCATCAAATATTTTGTGCTATGATTAGTAGCACATTGGAGTAGTACCCAAGTTGGTGAAGGGGCTTCCCTGCTAAGGAAGTAGGCCGGGTAACTGGCGCCAGAGTTCGAGTCTCTGCTACTCCGCCATTAGGAAGAAACAGGTTTGATACGAAAGTGTCAGACCTTTTTTATTTTAATAGGAGCTTTTTCTCACTTTACTGAGTTGATTTTAATATGAAAAGTCACTGAAAATCAGGAATAAATTACATAAGTGAATAGGTACTTACAAGATTTGAAGTAAACTTTACACGATTATGATATACAAACTAATTTCCGCTACGAATATTTCAATAATAATTGGAATAAAGTATTTATAATAATTGGAATATAAAGTTTATCGAACATGCTGAAGTGCCTTTCTTTAAAAAAACCTTCATTTTTGATGATACTTACAAACACTAAACTTTGTTATCAAAGAACGGGTGAAATTTATGCTATTGCATTAGGATTTCTTAAAAATTAGTATTTTAAGTTTGTGCATAGCCATACGTTCCTCTCTTTTCTTGTTCAACTTTTTGTTCGCACGCCTTTTGCTACACAACTTTTCTGTCAGATACATTATGTATAACTAATCATCAGTGCTTTTGGTATAATATCTATCGAAGATTTATCGGCATAGATTTATATATAAGTTATTCAGTTTTATGAAGTAAAATATGTTGTTGAAATAGAAAGAGGATATAAACAAAATGGAACAAACAAAATTGAGAAACTTCGTTAGTGATAATGAACAAATTCTTTGGGAGGGCAAACCCAATAAAAAGTGTTTTATCTTAGAGAGTATTTTTAATCCGCTACTACCATTTGCGGTTGTTTGGTTGATAATTGATTTATCATTTATGGGCATCGCTGCAGGAAGTGGATTTGATGGATTTCCACAATTTGTTTGGTTTTTCTTCTTAATTCATTTAATGCCCGTATGGCTATATCTATTTGGAGTTTTATTTACTTCATTACGGTTAAAAAGAATCGAATATGTTATCACCGACCGCGGTGTTTATATTTCTCACGGTTTGTTTTCCTATTCATATGATATGAAACCCTTCACGCTTTTAAGCACAATCTCTATTTATCGCGGCATTTTTGATCAACGATTAAAAGTTGGTGATGTGGTCTTCGCGGCCGCTATAAATGAACAAATTTCCACCACGCGGCGGAATTATTCAAACAATAAATTTAGTATTCGTAATATTCCCGATTTTGAAGCAGTTTATAAATTAGTAAAAAATCTGCAAACCGATATTCATGCCGATACGATGTATCCAAATGCGTTACGCCCAGATAAAAACGAAGGATATAAAACGAAATATAATGGTCATGAAGAATAGTCTTCTCGGGTTCTTAATTCTAAAAAAAGATAAATATTAATTGTAAAATAAGCAAATTTGCGAATAATAGCATTTTAAAATAATTAAAATATAATTTGCCACAGGTGCAGTTATTCTTTACTATGGAATTGTCAAACAATTATATGCATCATAGAAATCTAAGAAACATAGGGGGTTTTTTGTAATGGTTTCAAATGTTTGTCCAAACTGCGGGGCGATACTTTCGCCGACTGACAAAGTTTGCCCTAAATGCGGTAAAGAGGTAGTAAAAAATGCGCCTGACTTGCGTCCGTATATGGCGCGCAGTAAAAGAGAACGCCAAATTATTGAAAATAAGATTCGTTATAAACATCCATATGCGATATATTCCTTCTATATAGGAGAAGGTATCATGACCCTGTTAGCTTTAATCTTTGGGTCGGTGCCTGACATAATTGATGATCCGACAATTAATCTTGTTGTAATCTTAATTCTTGTTGTGCTTTTTGTTGGTTTGATGATTTCGCACATTTTATATTTTCGGCGGAAACTTAGCACTGATTTAGGAATCAAATATAAATAAAAGTTTTAATTATTATTTAAAATCGGGTATTTGAAACAATCAATATTAATGGCAGTTTTTGCTATGTTGTTTGCAATTACTTTTTTCTTTATGCGCTTTTATTAGTCCATTTTTATTTAGCAATCATGCAAAAATCGGAAATTCGATATATCTATACCGATTAATATGATAAAATTAATGACAAGTTAGGATAAAAACATGATTGAAAGAACACAAATTTACGCTCTCAATGCTAATCCAAAATTAGCCGCTGCAATTGCGCGTAAACTCAACATCCCTGTTGGAAATTGTGAGGTTCGTTATTTTGCTGATGGTGAATGTCTCGCCCGTCCGCTTGACAATGTTCGTGGTAAAGAGGTTTATGTAATCCAATCGACCGCTCATCCTGGTTCACAAAATCTGATGGAGTTATTAATTTTTTTAGATGCGCTCAAGCGCGCAGATGTTAAAACGATTAATTGTGTGATTCCATATTTTGGTTATGCCCGGCAAGACCGTATTGCGCAGCCTGGTGAACCAATTACAGCAAAACTTGTTGCCGATTGTTTACAAGTAGCAGGCGCTGATCGCATTATCACAATCGATTTACACACGCCACAGATTCAAGGATTTTTTAACATTCCAGTCAACACTCTTTCTGTGATTCCGACATTTGCATCAGAAATAAAAAAATATATGGATAGAAGCCATATCTTAGGTAAAGAGATTGTTGTTGTTTCACCCGATCACGGTTCTGCCAATCGCGCACGCGACTTGGCGACAAACATTTTAGACTCGACTATCGCAATTATTGACAAACGGCGGCCAGAGCCTAATCAAGCTGAAGTACTATATCTAATCGGTGAAGTGAAGGGAAAACATGCAATTATTATCGACGATATTATTGATACCGGTGGCACGGTTGTTGCGGCCTCAAACGCCTTGAAAAAGGCTGGCGCGATTTCGGTATCAGTTGCCGCAACCCATGGCATATTTTCACTTGATGCCCTCAAGCGTATTGAAGAAATTGGTTTATCAGCACTTTTTGTGACTAATTCAATCGAACGCGAATATCAACCACAATGGAACTCAACCGTATATATTGTTGATATTTCAGATTTATTGGTCGAGATTATTGATCATATCGCGCGGGGTTTACCAATTGATGAAAGACTATTAAGTTACTATTAATTTTTGTAGATCGAGGAGTAATTTATGATAGAAATTCGCGAAGTAAAGACTAAAAGGCTATTGAAAAAGTTTGTAAACTTTCCAATCAAACTTTATAAAAACTGCCCCTATTTCACCCCCTATATTTATGAAGAAGAAATCAATAATTTAACACCGGGGAAAAATCCTGCACAAAAGTATTGTGATTTTAAATTATTTCTTGCTTATAAAAACGGAAAAATCGTTGGGCGAATTTGCGCAATATTGAATCATTATAGTAACAACAAATATAATCAAAAACGCATTCGCTTTAATCGAATTGACATGATTGATGATATTGAAGTTACGCGCGCTTTAATCAAAGCCGTTGAGGGTTTTGGTCAAGAAAAAGGCATGAATGAGATTGCCGGCCCGCTTGGGTATAGTGACCAAGATAAAGAAGGTTTATTGACCTTTGGTTTTGAACAACACAATATGTTTGTGACGTTTTATCATTACCCGTATTATTACGAACATCTCAAACAACTCGGGTTTATTGATGACGCCACTTGGCGTGAATATCGCATTCGTATCCCGGAATCAAACGATATTGAAAAACTAGAAAAAATCGCTAATTTCGTCGCGAATAAATTTGAGTTTCATATCGTGCGCATTAGTAAAAAACGGCAACTCAAGCCCTATGTTCTTCAAGTATTATCTCTGATGAATGTCGCATATAAAGATTTATATGGCTATGTGCCGATTTCGGAAAAGGAAATGGAATATTTAGCGGCCCAATACGTGCCGCTATTAAATCTTGATTACACAGTGATTATCGCTGACAAAAACGAAAAAGTTATCGCTTTTGGTTTGATGATTCCTTCGCCCGCTTTTGCTTTAAAGAAAAGCAAAGGAAAACTATATCCACTTGGGTGGATACGTTTCTTAAGAGCGCTTAAAAAAGGAAAAGTTCTTGATATGCTCCTCGTTGCGGTTGAACCAGAGTTACAAAATACGGGTGTCATGTCGATGATCTTTGCGGAATCAATCCGCAGTGCTAATCGTAATGGCATCAAATATGCGGAAACAGGTCCAGAATTACTTGATAACACGAAGGTCCAGTCGCTTTGGAAAAACCTTGATCATGAACATCATAAAACCCGCGTCTGCATGGTGAAAAAAATTGAGGAAAATTAGCCATGAAAAAGAAAAAACCCGCGACATTAGTTAAACTCCGTCATCGGTTTTTTACATGGTTTGCCAACTGGTTTATCTTTCGCCCCTTTTGGCGACCTTTTATTCATTATCGACCAGCCTTGTCGCATGTAGAAGCGCGCAAGTTAATTAAAGGTGGGCCATATTTAATTGTCAGTAATCATGTCACGGCATTAGATCCGGTCCTTTTAACTGCGACGCTTAGAACGCCCGTTTATTTTGTTGCTAGCGAAGTTATTTTTTCAATGGGTTTTGTATCTAAATTATTACAACACACGTTTTCTCCAATTCCAAAATCAAAATCGATGCCAGATATTTCAACCGTTGTCTCGATGTTAAAAATATCAAAAGAAGGCGGAAATGTTGGTGTTTTTGTTGAAGGAAATGTCTCTTATACTGGTGGGCTCGCGGCGATGCCAGAATCAATTGGAAAAATTGTTAAAATGATGAAACGCCCACTTCTAATATTTAATTTTCATTATTTGTATTTGAGTTCGCCCCGTTGGGCGGCAAAAAGACGCCGCGGTCAAGCTTATGGGGCGGTGAAACGCATTATCGCACCGGAAGAATATGAAAACCTTCAGATCGAAGAAATTAATCAACTGATTTTTAAAGAAATTGATGCAAATGTTTATCATGAGCCACCACGCGCTTTTAAAACCCGACATATGGCGGAACATCTCCATCGATTAGTTTTTATGTGTCCAAAATGCGGTAGCGTCGGTTCGATGCACGGTCATGATGATTTGGTTTGTTCCCACTGTGGATTTCATGCTGTATTTGATCAGTATGGCTATTTGACTTCACCAGAATTTGGCAAACAAACATTAATTGAAGTAGACAAGAAAATGAAACTGGATTACGAAAAATTTCTTACTAAAAATCCAAATTATGTATTAAAGCTCTCCGGTCGTTTAGTGATGATTTTAAAGAAAACACGTAAGCGGCCCGGCCAATGTGATTTAGCATTGGATGAAAGTGGCTTGACGTTTACAATGACTAATCGCAAGCAGCGGGGCAATAGTGAACATTTTGATCTTGAGCAAGTCATGGCTTTTGCGATTCAAGGAAAGCGACGTTTCTTATTTTATATTCGCGGACAATACACGCGCATGGTAGAATTTGATGACGATATTAGCCCATACCAAGTTTTATTAACAATGCAAATTCTTAAACAGCGTGATAATTTCAAAAAAGGAGTAACTAGTTATGAACTCGTTTCTAACGATCCTCGCCAATATCTCGGACTTTAGTGTCTATTGGAGTGGCATCATTGATTTTGCTATTATTGGCCTATTAGTTTTGTTGTCCAACACTTTAAGACGGAAGGTGCCATTTTTACGTAAGTACGTGATACCTACATCCATTATCGCGGGGTTCCTTGGCTTGGGCATTAAATATTTACTCGTTAATAATCTTTGGCAAGTTACACTTGGCGATCCATCAAAAACCTTGCTGAGCAATGAGTTCATGGGTGTTATTGCTTATCACGCATTAGCAATTGGTTTTATTGGTAGCGGTCTACGTGATACTTCTAACGACAAGAAAAAAGGGGATAAAGCCGGTAGCACAATTAAAACTGGCTTATCTATCGTATCTAATTATTTGATTCAGGCTGTTTTAGGTTTAATTATTACCGTTACCATGGCGGCAATCTTGACTAACTCAGATATCGCTCTTGGTGCCCATAGTGGTGTTTTACTAGCACTTGGGTTTGGACAGGGACCAGGTCAAGCGGGCAATACGGGCTTTATTTTTGACTCTAATCTTATTAATGCGGGTTTATTAGAAACTGGTGGCGATTTGTTTCATAGTTTTGGTTTGACAATTTCGGCTTTAGGCTTTCTTGCCGCGTGTATCCCCGGCATTATTTATATGAACTATCTTGTAAGAAAAAAGCTTATTGTAAGAGCAAAGGACGCCGATTCAGTTAAGTTCGAAACCGGTTCAATTGAATCTCCAGATGAAATTCCAATGACAGAATCAGTTGACAAATTAACCGTCCAAATTAGTTTTGTGTTGCTGACATATTTCCTCGCTTGGGCATTAATGTTTGGCGTTGATCAACTTGGTGGAGCTTTTTTACCAAGCGGAGTTTGGGCAACCGTTTCGAGTCTCATGTGGGGCTTTAACTTTATTTTTGCGATTTTAATGGCGATGCTTGTTAAACAAGTTATTAAACTTTTACGGAAGAAAAAAATCATGACACGGAAATATACCAATGACTTTATGTTAAGTCGGATTTCCGGAACAGCTTTTGATGTGATGATAGTTGCAGCATTAACTTCAATTGACGTGAAAATATTTACGGATATTGGTTTGGTAGCAACATTATTATTACTTGGAACAGTCGGCGGAATCGTGACCTTCTTGCTAGTTAACTGGCAAGCAAAGAAATGGTTTCCAACTTACCGTTACGAAGCATTCTTTGCTTTATATGGAACTTTAACAGGCACTAATTCTACTGGTATTGGATTATTGAGAGAAATTGATCCGAATTTTGAAACACCGGCGGCAAATAATCTTGTTAATGGTGCAGTAGCAGCAGTTATTCTCGGTGGACCGCTACTTGTTGCGGTTGGTTTTGTCCCACGAGGTGGATGGTGGATTTATGGCACAATTATCGGATTATTCATTATCTTCGTTTTATATATGCTTTTAGGAAACTTTTATAATCGTCGACTGATTGAAAAATCAAAACTTGAAAAAGAGAAGTCGCAATCTTCAGCTCAAAACTAAAAACGTTTTATGTTTTTGCTACTTATTAGTTTTTTCTCTTTTACAATAATAGTATGCTAGTAGAAAAGAATTTTTCGCTTCAAATTATAGAAAAATATCGCAAGACTCAATTTAATTTGCGACTTTTGCTAATTGCCTTATTTTTATTATTTATTTCTGGCATAATCATGTTCATTAATTTGGCAAATTATGATAACCGGCATTGGCTATATATTATTGCTGGGGTTTATTCGACTATTATTACTTTCTTTTTTTTGTATTTTTTACTAGCAGTTTTGAAGCCAATAAATCAATATATAAAGTTTTTAAACTCCTCCACTCAACTGCGTGAAGTTGAACTTCATAATGTAAAAGTAGCAAGTGAATTGACGACGATATTCGAAATTCAGTTTATAACTATTGAGGGAGAAATAAATAAGGACACCGTCAAACTATATTTGGATCCAAACTTGAAAAATAGTTTAGCAATTTTTCCAGAAATGAAGTTTTTCGTAAAAAACCAACAAATAGTTGCCTATGTTGAAAATGTAGAGGCACAAGATGCATAATATCTTATCTATCAAGCGGATTAGCAACTTTATGCATTATTATGGAATGCTTATTTTAGTTTCTGTTATTGCGCTTTTTGCGACATGGTATTGGATG
>JAQWCH010000009.1 GCA_028705995.1 Bacilli bacterium
ATAGTGGATCGCCACTTGGTTTCACATTTGAAGTTCTTGCAATGAATGAATCAGGTGTCACCATTCAAATCACGAAGTTACCAGTCGCTGAATAAAAAGGTAAAATAATTTAAGAAAAGCCCAAGATATCCTTGGACTTTTTTGTTTTGTATTCACCAAGATGGTCAAGGCGTTAGTTAGATGATATTATTTATTTAGAAATTTTGGAGGGCTTCAATGCGAGGCAAAAGCGGATTGTTGATATTAACAACACTGGCACTAGTCAATAGCTGCACAGTTTTTTCGCTTGATTTTTCTGCTTATGTTGCGCTTACTAGCCCAACGATTAATCAACCGGCAATTGATGAAGGCACTTACTATCGGCCAGCGGAATACACCGATGATTTTAGTGAGATTTTTCGAGCGAATCCAATTAACACACAAATCAATTGGCGGTCAATTGGAGAACAAAATATTTTAGTCTTACCGATATCATTACCAAGACGTCCAAAAGAACAACTCGACAATGATAATGGTGAAACCGCAAAAATTATTATTGAAAATGCTTTTTTTGGTCAAGAACAAACAACGCAGTGGGAATCAGTTGCCAGCTTTTATAATAAGTCGAGTTATGGACAATTAGCGATTTCGGGTATTGTAGCTGACTGGTATACCCCACACAATCTCGATGGTGTGCTTGATAATATTGCCGACTGGGAAAGTGGTAATAATACAATTTCAAATACAGCGATTACACAAAAATTATTGCGTCAAGCGATTACTGCATTTAAAGAAGCGCATCCAACCTTAGTCGATCAATATGACTTAGACCAAGATGGATACTTAGATGCAGTCTATATGATTTATTCTAATCCGATTAGCTCGGGCGCTAAAGAGCATGAGTTTATTGGTACTAACGAACTATACTGGGCTTATAGCAGTCATGATATTCGCTCGCCTTCACCAGCGCCAAAAGCAAACGCCTACGCTTGGACATCATACGATTTTCTTAATCTTAACTACACATGGTTTAATAACAAACCTGATGCGCACACTTTGATTCATGAGGTTGGTCACCTATTAGGTTTAAATGATTATTACAATACTAATCGTCCGGGATCAACCCCGCTTTATGGGCCAACTGGTGGTGCGGATATGATGGATTTTTCCCTTGGTGATCACACGGGTTTATCAAAGATGTTGCTGAACTGGGTTAAACCCTATTATGTTAAACAAGCAACAGAAATCACGATCAAACCATTTTCAACATCGGGCGAACTAGTCTTATTAGCACATAATTGGAATAACTCACCATTTGACGAATATCTTTTACTTGAATATTACGCGCCAATTGGGCTTAATCATTACGATGCAAGTTTATTAAGCAATTATCGTTTATTTGATCGTTACGGTCTTAAAGTCTACCACGTCGATGCTTCGCTTGTGATGCGTTCGGTGATGGTGGGTGAACAACGGGTGGAATATCCTGTATTAAATAATGATAATTCACCCACAAATAGCGATGTGCTAAATAATCGGCCAGTCCTTTATCGCTTGCTTGATAAACGCGGTTTAACACCTTTAATCGCGGGCAATACTTTTAGCAATGAGAGTTTATACACGCTAAACGATAATTTCGGCGTGGAAAATTACGAAAATTTTATGTTTAATGATGGTAATAAACTGCAATTAGGATTTAAAATCACAAAACAAACAAAAGCGAGCATTACTTTAGAATTTTATCCAATAACAGCATAATTATCGAAAATATGCGATTTTTTCGCTTGACAAAAATACAACTAATCCATATAATTCCTACTTGGACGCAGGCAATGCCGTTTTTTTAATGGGGTACTTGATACACCCGGCATTGTGTGCTTAGATTTCAAGCCTAAAAGAGAGGAGAACGCCTATGCCAACCATTAACCAATTGGTCCGCCAAGGTCGTCAAAAAGTCACCTACAAATCCAAATCACCCGCATTAGGTAAGCGTTGGAATTCCTTGCATAGCAAAGAAACCGACCAAAATTCTGCCCAAAAACGTGGTGTTTGCACCCGTGTTGGAACGATGACACCAAAGAAACCAAACTCCGCTTTACGGAAGTATGCTCGTGTTCGTTTAAGTAACGGATATGAAGTCACTGCCTATATCGGTGGAGAAGGACACAACTTACAAGAACACTCAACGGTGATGATTCGCGGTGGCCGGGTAAAAGACTTACCTGGTGTCCGTTATCATATCGTACGGGGCACACTTGATTGCGCGGGAGTTGAAGCCCGTCGTCAAGGTCGGTCCCTATATGGGACAAAACGTCCAAAAGCAAGCGAATAATTTTGCATTTATTTCCATTATTGAGGAAGGAGGAAATACAATATGCCACGTAAAGGAAGCGTTAGCAAACGCACAGTATTACCCGATCCAGTTTATAGTTCAAAACTGGTAACACGTTTAATTAATAAAATAATGTATGACGGAAAACGGGGGACTTCACAAACAATTCTTTATCATGCTTTTGCTCGGATTGAAGAAAAAACCGGCAAACCCGCTATGGATGTTTTTGCCACAGCACTTGATAATATTATGCCTGAAGTCGAACTAAAGGTCCGCCGCGTCGGTGGTTCAAACTATCAAGTACCAACCGAAGTGAGTTCCGATCGTAAAATTACCTTAGGTCTTCGTTGGCTCGTCAATTATTCGCGTTTACGCAATGAAAAGACGATGGAAGAAAAACTAGCTGGAGAAATTATTGATGCCGCCAATGGCACCGGTGCTTCAGTTAAAAAACGTGATGACACGCATAAAATGGCCGAAGCGAATAAAGCTTACGCCCATTATCGTTATTAATTAGAGGTTGTTGTATGGCAAAACGTGAATTTGATTTAGCTCATACCCGTAATATCGGGATTATGGCTCACATTGATGCAGGTAAAACAACCCTGACCGAACGGATTCTTTTCTATACCGGTAAAATCCATAAAGTTGGTGAAACCCATGAGGGTGGTGCCACAATGGACTGGATGGCGCAAGAACAAGAACGGGGTATTACAATTACCTCAGCGGCAACCACCGCTAACTGGAAAGGCAACCGTGTTAACATTATCGATACTCCTGGGCACGTTGACTTCACTGTTGAAGTTGAACGCTCATTACGAGTGCTTGATGGTGCTGTTACTGTCCTTGATTCTAAATCTGGTGTTGAACCACAAACCGAAACAGTTTGGCGGCAAGCCACAACCTATAAAGTTCCCCGCATTGTTTTTTCCAATAAGATGGATGCAATCGGTGCGGACTTTGAAATGAGCGTGGATTCTATCCAAGAACGGCTCGGTGCAAACGCGGCCGCAATTCAATATCCAATTGGTTCATCGACCGAATTTATTGGGATGATTGACTTAATCGAGATGAAAGCGTGGATCTATGATAATGATATGCGTGATAATCCTGAAGAAAGCCCAATCCCTGAAGAACTAAAAGAGAAAGCGATTTTATTTCGCGGAATCTTATTAGAAAAACTCGCTGCCTTTAATGACGATTTAATGATGAAAGTCTTGGAAGGTGAAGAACCAACTGTAGCTGAAATCAAAGAAGTCATTCGGAAAGCGGTGCTCACGGGATCATTTTTCCCGGTGCTGTGCGGATCAGCGTATAAAAACAAAGGCGTTCAATTATTATTAGACGCCGTCATTGATTATTTACCAAGCCCATTAGATATTCCCGCCCAAGAAGGCGAGTTTGAAGATGGGAAAGATTATCTTTGTAAAGCCGATGACAGTGAACCGCTTGCCGCGCTCGCATTTAAAATCGCGACCGACCCATTTATTGGACGGTTGGCCTATATTCGGATTTATTCTGGTGTACTTAAGGCTGGCTCATATGTTTATAACTCGACAAAAGGTGTAAAAGAACGCGTTGGCCGTCTTGTGCTGATGCACTCTAATCACCGGCAAGAAATTGATGAGTTACATGCTGGTGATATTGGTGCTGTTATTGGGTTTAAAAACACGACAACTGGCGATTCAATCAGTGAAGAAAGCAAAAAAATCATTTTAGAAAAAATGGTGTTTCCAGAACCCGTGATTGAACAAGCTGTTGAACCAAAAACAAAAGTCGATCAAGAAAAAATGACTGCTGGCTTAATGAAGTTAGCTGAAGAAGACCCAACGTTCAAAGTTAAAACAAACGAAGAAACCGGCCAAATGATTATCGCTGGTGTTGGTGAATTACATCTCGACATTCTTGTTGACCGTTTACGGCGGGAATTTGGTGTCAAAGTTGATGTTGGTCGTCCACAAGTTAACTACCGTGAAACAATTCGCCAAAGCGCGGAAGCCGAAGGCCGCTATGTTAAACAATCGGGTGGACGCGGTCAATATGGCCATGTTTGGGTGCGGTTTGAACCAAATCCAGGTAAGGGTTATGAATTCGTTGATAAAATTGTTGGTGGAACAGTTCCACGCGAATATATCAAACCAACAAATGAAGGCTTACAAGACTCTTTAAATCGGGGGATGATTGCTGGATATCCATTAATTGATATTAAAGCGACACTCTTCGATGGTTCTTATCACGATGTCGACTCTTCGGAATCGGCTTATCGGATTGCCGCTTCAATGGCGTTAAAAGAAGCAGCGAAAAAGTGTGACCCCGTAATTCTTGAACCAATCATGGAAGTTGATGTGACGGTTCCAGAACAATATTACGGAGATATATTGGGCGATCTTGCACGTAGACGCGGAGAAGTTGTTGGTGAAAATCAACGGGCAAACGCGAAAATCATTCGGGCAAACGTACCATTATCGGAAATGTTTGGCTATGTTACTGACCTTCGTTCAATGACACAAGGTCGTGGTAGCTACGTTATGCAATTCCATCACTATGGGGAAACTCCCCGCTATGTCCAAGACGAAATCATTAAAAATTCGGGCGGACAATCTAATCGTTAAGGCTCTTACAATATCTTGTTGATATTGCATTTGAGCAAACTTTGCTATAATATTATCGTTGCATGAAAGCAGCGATTCCGAAGGAGGAAATCAACATGGCAAAAGCAAAATTTGATAGAAGTAAAGTCCACGTTAATATCGGGACCATTGGTCACGTTGACCACGGCAAAACGACATTAACAGCGGCCATCACCAAAGTTCTTGCGACTGAGGGTGGTGCAACAGCCACGGCCTATGACAAAATCGACTCGGCACCGGAAGAAAAAGCACGCGGTATTACAATTAATACATCGCATATTGAATACCAAACCAAATCCCGGCACTATGCGCACGTCGACTGCCCAGGGCACGCTGACTACGTTAAAAACATGATTACTGGTGCGGCCCAAATGGATGGTGCAATTCTTGTCGTCGCCGCCACTGATGGCGTTATGCCACAAACCCGTGAACACGTCTTGTTAGCAAAACAAGTCGGCGTTCCATACATTATTGTTTATTTAAACAAAATCGACCTCGTTGACGATCCAGAACTCGTTGACATCGTCGAAATGGAAGTTCGTGACCTCTTAACCGAATACGGTTTCCCAGGTGATGATACTCCAGTGCTTCGTGGTTCCGCCCGTGATGCATTAGATGGCAAACCAGAAGGCGAAAAATCAATCCATGAATTAATGGCAGCAGTTGATGCCTATATTCCAAATCCAACCCGCTCTAATGACCTTCCATTCTTACTGCCAATCGAAGATGTTATGACCATTTCTGGTCGTGGCACCGTCGTTACTGGCCGTGTCGAACGCGGAATGATCAAAGTCGGTGACCAAGTTGAAATTGTTGGTATTAAACCAACCCAAACATCGGTTGTCACTGGTCTTGAAATGTTCCGGAAGATCCTTGATTTCGCGGAATCTGGCGATAACGTCGGCGTCCTCTTACGTGGCGTCAACCGTGATCAAGTTGAACGTGGTCAAGTCTTAGCCAAACCTGGTTCAGTTTTACCACACAGCAAATTCTCAGCGCAAGTTTACGTTTTAACCAAAGAAGAAGGTGGTCGTCATACCGCGTTCTTAAATGGTTACCGTCCACAATTCTTCTTCCGCACAACCGATATTACTGGTGTTGTTTCACTCAACGCTGGTACTGAAATGGTGATGCCTGGCGATACTGTTGAATTAGTCATCGAATTAATTCACCCAGTCGCAATCGAAAAGGGAACCAAGTTCTCGATTCGTGAAGGTGGCCGGACCGTTGGTGCTGGTACAATTACCGACATCATTAAATAATTCGCTATTATTGCTAAATCGACCCACTTTATGTGGGTCTTTTTTTATTGCAAATACAAGGTGAGCCTTTATAATGAAATATGCAAAATGTGTATTTATATTCATTTGAAAGAGAGTATTACTATGTTTAATAAAGAAAATGTTGCCAATCCGCGCGCAAAGGTCGCACCAATGGAAGCGCGTTCTACCACTAACGCTGCAATCGGACGTCGAACCGGCTCGGCATTAATTGATGCGGTCGCATTTATTGCTGTCTTTTTTGGTTTAAACTTTGCTGTTATGACGCCGATTATGGATGCGACTGTCCAATTAAGTGCACGGATCGAGCAAACTAATGTCGATATGAAAAACTCATCACTTTATATCGCCAAGTATCTTAATGCAGATGGCGAAGAAATCGTATCTGGTTATAATTTGGATTTACAAATCGGTGACACCTATGTCGCTAGTGAACCTGAAGATGGATTTGACTACAAGGTTGATACTTTTGGCCTTTATTATCCGCAAAGTGCAAGTGATGATTACGTTTCCGCTTTATATCCGGAGATGGTATACCTTTTCTACACCAATTATCGTCTTAATCGGGCGTTAGAAACTGGTGTGAGTGAAGAAAGAGCAGCGGTTAATGCGGTTATCAAGGAAAATATTGGTGATACACCAGAAGCAGTTAACACGTGGTACAAAACCGAAGTACTCCGCGTTGATCAAGCAGATTCCTACTTTGTTAGTATTGTTGAGGAGGAAGAACCTTCACCAAAAATTAAACTTCCTTCAGCAAACACTAGCGAAACTGATTCGACGAGTAGTGAGATTGAAAGCACAAGTGTTTCTAGTGAGGATACAGCTAATACAATTGCGGATTTTGACTTTTTCCCCGCTGGTGTCGCGCTTGTTTCTGATCCTGCGAAAGTGCCAACTTATGATCAGTTAAGCGATTTCTACAAGCGGATTTATCAAGCGGCCGTTAGCGATCTCAATGCTGAACCAGATCATGCACGCACGATGCAACTACAAATTATCGCGGTTGTAATTCCGTTTTTACTCGCTAGCGCAATTGTATATCTTTTGTTCCCACTTATATTTAAACACGGAGCTTCACTTGGTAAGTTAGCTTTAAAACTCGGCGTTGTTAATACCTATGGCTTTAAAGCATTGTGGTGGCAACATGTCGCGCGTTTCTTCGGTTTATTTATTTTTGAATTGTTACTCACTCTACTACTTTACTTCATCGCTCCTTCAATGGCGTTATTACCAATATTTATCTCATTTACACTTGTGATGTTTGGTAAAAAGCACCGCGCAGTCCATGATTTTATTGCTGGAACAAAAGTAATTGATTTACGGACATCACTAATTTATCGTAGCGCAGCAGAAGAAGATGAATTCAACCCAGTTGTTTCTGAAGAAAACAGCAAACAAGAAGCGCATGAAGAGCAAGAAACTTTAAGTTATGCTGACCGGATATTACCGCCACCACCAGCACCAGTAACACCACCAGCGGAAGCAACAAGCGAAGAAATACTTGATGTTGCAGACGATGAACCAACAGATAAAGAATAATGGAAATTAGTAAGTCGATTAAATTAGCAACCCCAATTAAGCGCACGTTCGCCGGCGTAATCGATTTTTTTCTCATCGCATTTTTTGGCCTTGCGCTTTTTGCATTTGCCGGGATTCCCCTTATCAACAACGTGTTTGATGGTGGTACCCTTGTTTATGAAACAACACGGATTCAGACGGAATCATATTTGTTCATCAATGATGAGGGTGTTATTTCAGTTTACCCGTATTATGATCCTGATGACGAAGAGACACCGCTTGGCCTAGTTGAAAAAGCAATTTATCGCTATTACGTGGAAAGCACTCCCGCACTTGAAACTGGCGCTCATCTAGAAGACACCGATGCTTATTATGATGCGGTATTGCTACGAAAAATTGTTATTAATGATGTACTTGTGGATAATCCCGATTGCTTGTTTGATTTTGAAAATGGTCTTCCATTAAATCCATGGGACGTTCCCGTTAAAGCAACAACAACAGCAACTGAAAAGTATGAATTTTATCTTGATGCTTATCAAACAGCAATTGATGATCTTGAACAAAATCATGAACAATTCCGTACGATGAACAATGAATTAAGTCAAAGAATGGTATGGGGAATTATTAGTGGTTTAATTTTAAGTTTGCTAGTATTTCAAATTGCTCTACCGTTAATTATGAAAGATGGTGCAACAGCTGGTAAACGTTTACTGCAATTATCACCCGTGAATTCGCTAGGCTATACTGCATCCCGGGCGCAAATTTTACTTCGTAATATTAGCGTAATTTTCATTCATTATTTGCTTGTTTTTTTCGCAGTTCCATTTGTTTCATTAATGTTTCTTATTTTTCGTAAAGACCATCGCAACTTAGTTGATTTAGTGGCGGCAACGATGGTGGTTGACACAAAAGATTCAGTTGTATTTGCCTCAGCACAAGCTGAAGCAGCAGCTCAAGAAAAAATTTCTGAAATTCAAGCGCAAAACAAAATTTTACGCGAACAGTATGCTAAAGAAGAAATCGAAAGAAAGCAAAAATAAGGGCTTGAAATTAGCTGTGCAAAAAAGTGTATTTATCGCTCTTTACTTAACTTTTGCTTAATACCAACGCGATGTTTTTTCTGTTGGTTTCGTCAGGTTGCTATGATATTATATGTAGTAGTTATATTTATATGTTTTTAACGCCATTGGAGGAAATATAATGGAAGTTAGATTAGAAAACATCACTAAGGTCTTTCCCGCGCCAAAAATTAAAGGGAAAAAAGGACCAGATGTGTACGCCGTCGATAATATGACGGTTGAGATTCCCGACGGGAAACTTTTGGGTCTTTTAGGCCCCTCAGGCTGTGGAAAATCTACGACACTTTACATGATTGCTGGTTTACATAAACCAACATCGGGCCAAATTTGGTTTGGTAATCAAGATGTTACGAATGTACCACCAGAAAATCGTGGTATCGGTCTTGTTTTCCAAAACTATGCGCTCTATCCGCATTTATCTGTTCGGCAAAACATTCAGTTTCCACTGCACAACGTGCGGCCGAAATTAAGCAAAGAAGAAATGGAACTTATTGCTCAACAAATGGCGGATTTAGTCGACATTGGCGGTTTGCTTGATCGGAAACCAAAAGAATTATCTGGTGGTCAACAACAACGTGTGGCTATTGCGCGCGCACTTGCCAAGCGTCCCCAAGTCTTACTGCTCGATGAACCGTTATCAAACTTAGATGCCCGTTTACGTTTGCAAACACGGGAAGAAATTCGGCGTATTCAACGTCTTTCAGGTGTGACGACTGTCTTCGTTACACACGACCAAGAAGAAGCTATGTCAATTTCTGATGTCATCGTCGTTATGAATCGTGGAATTGTCCAACAAGTCGATGAACCACAAACCGTTTATGATGAGCCGCTTAATTTGTTTGTTGCGAAATTCTTAGGAAATCCGGCAATCAACATTTTCAATGGCGAATTAAAAGATGGCAATTTATTAATTGATAATCAAGTGTTCGACACCGGCTACCAAGCTAAGGGTGAATTTTCATTGCTTGATGAAGGTATCTTTGATTTGGCAGTTGAACAAGGCTTTACTCTTCCAAAAGAAGATTACGTTGCAATGCTTAAGGGCGAAGCTTTACGGCCTGTCGCTGGCGCAACACCAGATGCTGAAGGAGTTGTCCCAACAGAAGTTGTTCCATTCGAATTAACGCTGGAGAATATCTACGCGTTTGTTAAAGAAAATGGTTACAAGCTGAATAAAGAAGCATTTGAACTCAGCGTTCAAAGTTTAAAAGCCCAATTAGGTGTTAACCGGCCAATTAAAGTTGGTGTCCGGCCAGAAGCATTCTCATTTGCAAAAACAAATGAAGGTGAAGCTGTGCCAATTGATATTAACTTCATTGAACATATTGGTCGTGACATTTCTATCGTTGGCAACATTCATGATCAACCTAGTACAAAAGTGCGTGTTATTATTCCAAGCGAGATGCGGTCTAAAGTTAATGCGGATACAGTAAAACTTTATCCAAAACGCTTCTATGTCTTTGAAGAAAGCGGCCAACGGATTAAGTAGTGGGTGCAAAAATGGTAAATAAAATTAAAAAGGATGAGGAGCGCGTGGTCACGACAACTGAAGTCGTCGAATCAACCGTTGAAACGCCGCCACCAGGTGATACTGGGGTAACGTCTTCGGTTCACGAATTACAAGATCCGCAACAAACGCGCCTTTCTGAACAATCAACACTACAGACAAAAAGAAATCGGAATATTCCAATTTGGGCAAAAGCCTGGATTGCTTTAATTCCTGCTTTGATCTTCCTAGTTTTCTTCACATTTTATCCAATTATTAATACATTCCTCTATTCATTCATGGGGGCCAATGTTCATCATCCTGGTGGAACGACTACTTATGGCGCAATCTTTATTTCCGATAGTGCCGGTTCATTTGCGCTCGCGCAATTCTTTGCTTCATTAGCTAATTGGACTGAATATATTCGTGATCCAGCGGGATATATGGGGTTAACCGATCCCGTACAACCAATTTTTACGCTGCAGAACTACAAGATTGTTTTAACTGATGCACTCTTCTTGAATTCGCTACTCAACACGATGTTGTTGGTTGTTGTATCGGTGCCACTAACAATCATGGTTGCGTTATTAATCTCAGTATTTCTTAACTCAATCAAACCATTGCGGGGCTTCTTCCAAACAATCTTTTTCTTGCCGTACGTGACAAACGCAATCGCCTTAGGTATGGTGTTCAATGTCATGTTCTCCTACCACGATAATGGTCTCATGAATATGTTCCTTTCGTGGTTTGGCGTTGACCCGATGAACTGGCTAAATTTACGTATCGATTTAACCGGTGGTGATTATATTCCAGCGGCAACGCGTTTAGCGATGTTTGTCGCCATTACGATTTATACCGTTTGGACTGGTCTTGCCTTCAAAATCCTCGTCTTTATGAGTGGTTTAGCCAGCATTGATAAACAATATTATGATGCCGCGCGTATTGATGGTAGCAGCCGATTTACAATTTTCCGTAAAATTACTGTTCCGTTACTCAGCCCACAAATTTTCTACATTACGATCACCTCATTTATTGGGGCGTTTAAGTCATATACTGGCGTCATCGCACTATTCGCTGACAACACTAAAAACAATGGTGCTGGTAGCTTTGGTGGTTCTGATGGCACAGAATGGATTACTGTTGTTGGTTATATTTATCGTGAAATGGGCCGTGGCGCTGAGCTTCCGTCAGTGGCGAGTGCCGGCTCTGTTGTCTTATTAATCGTGATTCTGCTTATTACACTTGTGCAAATGCAAGTTAGTAAAAAGCGGGTCCACTATTAGGAAGGAGGAAAATATATGGCAAATCATGAACAATATTTTGCAAGCGAAAGCGATCGTCGCCGCTGGTTAGCGGGATTTATCGTTTCGCGCGTCTTTATTTATGGATTCTTAACCGCCTTCGCCTTATTCATCCTACTTCCATTCTGGTTTATGATTGTTACTTCATTAAAACATGCTGGTGACTATCAAAACGAACAAGCCCAAGGAATTTTGAACTTATTTCCAACCACTTTGACCTTTAAGAATTTTGGTACAATCTTTGGTGCCCAATGGGGTTATTCTCCG
This sequence comes from Bacilli bacterium, assembly GCA_028705995.1. Classification (GTDB taxonomy): domain Bacteria; phylum Bacillota_I; class Bacilli_A; order RFN20; family CAG-826; genus JAQWCH01. The sequence goes on from JAQWCH010000009.1 coordinate 11,876, forward strand.
AGTATCCCGGCTGACCGCGAAATCGCCGAACTCGGTTTAGGGACATCTGGCGAAAACTTCGTTATTTACTTCACGAATACAATTATTGTCGCCGTTACTTCGACCGTATTTATGATTATTACGACGGTTCTTGCCTCGTTTGCTTTTGCTCGTTTGGAATTCAAAGGCAAAAACCTTCTTTTCACCTTATTATTAGCCACAATGATGGTGCCAGGCGAAATGATGATTATTACAAACTTTCAAACAGCTAACTCGTTAAATTGGACGAATACATACGCGGCGTTAATCTTTGTCCATGGTATTTCGATTTTCTATATCTTCTATTTACGGCAAACGTTCCAACAAATTCCAAACGAACTTTATCTAGCGGCAAAGGTCGATGGTTATGGTGAATTTGGTTATTTATTAAAAGTTATGATTCCTATTGCGATGCCGACAATTGTCACAATCACGATTCTTAACGTCATGGGTTCTTGGAACGCATATATTTGGCCGAACTTAATTGCAACCGCTGATAACCCAATTTTTGGCAACTCGATGAAACTCGTGTCCAATGGGTTAATGAGTATGTTCTCGAACACATTTAGATCATACGATACATTACGGATTGCTGGTTCAATGGTCGTTACAGCGCCATTACTCGTCGTCTTTATTTTCTTCCGTAAGTACATTATGCGTGGCGTATCGCGTAGTGGTATTAAAGGTTAATTCAATTAGCACGAGGCTAATGAATATACAAAGAAAGGAGTTTTTCTTAAATGAAGAACAAAAAACTAGCAACGCTAGGTCTATCGGTTCTCGTAAGTACAGTTGCTCTTGCTGGCTGTAGCAATCGAACCAAAGTATCATTTTGGACCGGGTTTGGTGCCGGTGTTTCAGAAGTATTGGATGTTTTAATTGCTGAATACGAAGAAACCAATACAGGAATTGACATCGTGCACGAATCCAAAGGTGGCTATGATGGTTTGCAAAAAGCAATTTCACTTTCAGCATCGACCGGTAACTATCCTCATGTTGCCGTTGGTTATCCAGACCATATGGCGGGCTATATTGTGTCCAGTATTCTTAAACCCTTAGACACATTTATTGCGCAAGAAGAAGAAGGTTTCTTAGATGATTTCTTACCAGACTATTTGAAAGAAAATCAAGAATTAGCTTATAAGCGCAACACGGATGGTTCGTTTAATTACGATGATCCTTATACAATGGGATTACCATTCAATAAATCGACCGAAATCGTTGTTGCCAACCAAACAATGATGGATTATTTTGCCCACGTGGATGAAACGATTGTCATCCCAACAACATGGGAAGAATTAGAAGTTATTGGTGCAAAAATGATTGAACATTTTACGACGAATGATCTCGCCGGTAAAATCATTAAAACCGACTATTCCGTTTTTGATCCTGATGGCGAAGCATATGAAGGTGATGATGTTTTATTAGACCTTACTAATGTCAAGCCAGGTGAATTCCGTCCATTCTCATGGGATTCCACCGCGAATATGTTCATTACGCTTGTCCGTCAATGGGGCGCTGAATATTCACAGATGGGTGCCGATATTCGGACTGGTAAGTATTTATTCAACAACGAAACAAATCAACCATTAGTGATTGAGATGTTAGCTTTCATGAAGAAGCTTTACGATAGTGGTGTGATGGGCATCCCAGCAACATGGGGGGAATCCTCATATTCATCAAATCCGTTTAATGCGAACAAAATTGCGATGACGGTTTCTTCCAGCGCGGGCGTAAAATACAACGTCCCAACGGGAAATAAATTCCAAATTTCAATTAATCCATTACTTTATCGTGTTGATGAAGCCGAAGTTAATCATAAGACCGTCATTTCTCAAGGTACCAATTTAATGATGTTTGAAAAGGGTGATGATGAAATACAACAAGAAGTGTGGAAGTTCATCAAATACCTTACGACCGAAGTAAATGATCGTTTCTCGATTGGTGCAGCGTATTATCCGGTTACTTATACGATGGCCGATAGCGATACATATCAAACATTCCTCAATCAAGATACAACTAATTTGGTCCCAAGTGATGTTGCAGTTATTGACGCCGCAAATGTCAATGCTAGCACTTATACTAATGATGAAGAAGGTTGGTCAAAATTTGTTGATCCAGCATTCGTCGGTTCATCAGAAATTCGCTTTGAAGTCGGTAACATTATGGGCATCTTATTTGCCGGTGAAGGATCTGATCTTGGAAGTAGTCCAACTGATGCAGATCGTGAAGAATGGGCGGAAGATGTCTTGACTGCCGTCGTTGCTAACTTGAAAGATTACGCTTAATTAGAAAAGAAAAAAGGAGCAAAAAATGAAAAAAATTACGACAATGCTGCTTTCATTCCTTGCTGTCGGCGCCCTCGCTGGCTGCGGAACTGAAGAGCGTGATCCGGTTGCGGATCAACAAACAGTTGATACTGTGCTTACATTAGCAATTGCCAGTCTTAATGGAACTCAACCATTGACGCCAGATGGTGAGGCAGTAAAGCTATACGCTGATGATGGTAAAACAATTACAATTGCCAATTCATGGGTTCGTGATGGCGAAACGGTAGCGATTTCATGGGCAACCAATAGCGCAACCGCCTTTACATTCGAAGATATTGATGAGAACTCACAACGGGCGATTCCGGTTTATCCAGCGTTTGGCGAAGCTGCAAAAGGTGTTTCGTTAACTGCAACGGCCACACTTGGTGAAGCATCAGGCACGGCAACTTTCGTTTTCTATCTCTATCCACCGGCTGAAGTTTTTACCCGCTCTGATTTGGCAACAATTCGGACAGATAAAAAAGCTAAGGATCGGGTTTGGGTTGAAGGATTCGTTTATGCCTTAATGGAAAACGACTGGAACATGGTCTTTATTGCTGATGGTCAATTTGGTATTGTTTTATATCACTTGGATAGCAGCGGACATCAAACAGTTAATGATACAATTAATGGCGGCAAACGCGCATTAGAAGTTGGTGACTACGTCAAGGCAATTGGTAAGTACTCACCATACAATGGTCTAGCCGAAGTTGGTTATCTTGAAACTGTTGAAATTATCGCGGTTCCTGATTATGCAACAGAACCATCGACAAAACTCTTAACAGAAACTGACTTTTTATCAGCAACTGGTCTTCTTGGCCGTGATGCAGCGAAAGTCAAGGTTGAAGGTCTTGTGTTTAACGGAAAATATCTTGATAAAGACGGCTTAGTCGTTGAAGGTCTTGATACCACCGGTGCTGCTCACCGTGATGTCGTATTTATGCTCGGTGAAACCGAAGTGAAATTAAATATTTCTTATCACGTCGGTAGTGCAAAACAAATCGCCTTACAATCATTCCTCAATGGTCTAACTGCCGGTCAAACTGTAACATTCGAAGGCCCACTTGGCTGGTATAACACGCCAAACTTAGCCTATACGGATATTTCACAATTAACTGCAGTTAGCGCTTAATTTCCTAATTTCAAATAAAGGCGATGAGTATCACACTTATCGCCTTTTCTTATTATTGTTTTTCCTTGATATATCAGGGTTGATATTATAAAATAATCAAGCAACATGGACCGTTAGCTCAGTTGGTAGAGCAGCTGACTCTTAATCAGCGGGTCGCGGGTTCGAGTCCCTCACGGTTCACCATTTGTATTTAACTAACTCCCAAGCGGGAGTTTTTCTTTTCTATAAGAGTGGACTGATCACATTTTGTCTTTTATTTTTGCCTTTTTATATGTTAGGATAATTTTGAAATATCGATTGAGGAGTAAAATATATGAAAGTAAATCGAGCAAAAGTCGGCGGCATTATTTTAATGTTTTCCTTTTATCTACTCGCTTATGGCGTTGGATTTCTAGTCACTTATCTCACATTGAGAAGTGCTCCGCTAATTATTCAATTACTAATATTTGATGTTGTCGCGACACTTGTGATCTGGCTCGCATCATTGTTTCTTAAAAATTCAAGTGTTTATGATCCTTATTGGTCTGTGACACCAATGATTTTCATCATTTATTTAATTGTAATCAACTTTCCAACATTGAATATTTACCATTATATTTTAGCTGCTGCTTTTCTTTCTTGGTCGTTAAGATTAACTGTTAATTGGATGACGACATTTGAAGATCGGCATTGGGAAGATTGGCGTTATCAAATGTTCCGTAATAATAACACAGCTTGGATGTGGCATATTATTAATTTCTTTGGAATCCAAATGATGCCCACGCTTCTAGTGTTTGGCGCATTTATTCCATTTATTTTTATCTTCCAGACAACGGCAACTGCCTGGACATTAATTGCTAGCGCGATTATTTTTAGTGGCTTCTTATTGCAGTTATTTTCTGATTTTCACATTCATAAATTTTTAAGAGAAACCAAAGAGAAAAAAGTGTGTGAAGTTGGTTTATGGAACTATTCCCGCCACCCAAATTATCTCGGTGAATTACTTATTTGGATTGGCGCATTTGTCGGTTTGATGCTTCTTGACACGACTTTCTATTATCTTGGAATTGGTATGGTATTAATGATTTTATTATTTGAATTCATCTCGATACCAATGATGGAAAAGCGCCAACTTAAGCGGCGTGAAGACTATGCAGTTTATCGAAAAACAACGTCGCGCCTTATTCCCCTGCCAAAGCGCGAATGCAAAAACGAAGAAGCGGTCGAAGCAACGGCTGAATAATTTAGGTAAGACGCCAAATTGGCGTCTTTTTAATTATTTAGCTTTTGTTGCTATAATAATAAATAGATGAGGAGTGAATATGGCAAAAATGAACATTACGACCGCGCGCCGCTATTTGCAAGTTTTAAAGGCATCGCACGCAAAGTATGAAACACGTGATTCTCTCGCTAAGCAAATTGGTATTTATCCAGAAGTAATTGCCGATCAATTATCAGAGTTTGATCCACTAATTAATTTAGACTACCGCTATAATTTACTTGACCTAATTCCGCTGATTGCAATTTATGTTGAAGAACTTGAATCGCAACGCAAGAAAAAAGCAAATCCGAGAATCGTAAAAAAAGATGTGGCGGGTTATGAATCAATTGGTGATTTTATCGAACAAAAAATGACGATTGGCGGTTCAGGACTAATCGATAAAAATGCGCATTTAACTGAAAAAGATTTACGAATACTTAAACGTTTAGTGAGCGAAGAACAAAAGAAACGCAAATAAAAGTTGGTTTATGCGCTTAATCTTTCGCTAATTATCTAAAAAAAACGAATTAAAATGCATATTTTACGCCGAAAAGATTAAGATTTTAATCCAGCTAACTTAATCTTTGTTTTTGGTTGAACAGGCCTATAATTTTTCTAATTATTAATGTATAATGTAAGACGAAAAATGCGCATGGAGGATTTATCAATGACAGCAGTCAAAAAACATTTTCTATCAGTTGATGGTAATACCGCAGCAGCCCTCGCAAGTTATAACTTTTCCGAGATTGCCGCGATTTATCCAATTACCCCATCCTCTCCGATGGCGGAAAACGTCGACATTTATGCCGCTCAAGGCAAATTGAATTATTACGGAAGCAAAGTAAAGGTTGTTGAATTGCAATCTGAAGCTGGTGCAGCTGGCGCCGTTCATGGTGCTTTACAAGGCGGCTCACTTGCCGTTACTTATACCGCTTCACAAGGCTTACTTTTAATGCTCCCAAACCTTTATAAATGGGTTGGTGAATTTTTACCGGCGGTTTTACATGTTGCCGCACGTTCAATCGCGACAAGGGCGCTTTCAATTTTTGGTGATCACCAAGATATTTATGCGGTCCGGCAAACTGGCGCGACAATGATTTCGTCACATTCAGTACAAGAAGTCGCCGATTTAGCCCCACTTGCTCATTTGGTGGCGATTGAATCTTCGATTCCGGTCTTGCATTTCTTTGATGGTTTCCGGACAAGTCACGAAATTCAAAACATTGAATTTGTTGATGATGAAGAATGGAAAAAATTAATTCCATTGGATAAACTTGAAGAATTCCGTTCGCGGGCTTTAAATCCCCATGGTCACGCTGTCACACGTGGCGGCGCCGAAAATGATGATATTTATTTCCAAGGTCGCGAAGCAGCGAATACAAAGAATGCGGCTGTTGTGTCCATTGTCGAAAAATACTTTGCTAAAGTAAGTGCTTTAACTGGTCGGAAATATGCTCCGTTTGTTTATGTTGGTGATCCCGATGCCGAACGTGTAATCATTGCGATGGGTTCTGTCACCGAGGCAACAACAGAGGTTGTTGAAGATTTAAATAAGAAAGGCGAAAAAGTTGGCTTAGTTAAAGTTCATTTATATCGCCCATTCTCTGCTAAGCATTTAGTTGATGTTTTACCTGCAACTGTCAAGAAAATCGCTGTTTTAGATCGGACTAAGGAAATTGGTGCGACCGGCGAACCGCTTTATGTTGATGTTGTGAGTGCATTAGCACAATTAAATCGCAAGGTTGATGTGCTTGTTGGCGGTCGTTATGGTTTAAGCAGCCGTGACACACAACCAAAACATATCAAGAGCGTTTATGACTTCTTAAATAACAAGCCATGGAATTCCTTCACGATTAGTATTAACGATGATGTAACGCATCTATCAATTCCGGTTGACGAAGATTATCGGATTAAACACGATTACCGGGCTTGCTTATTCTATGGTCTTGGTAGTGATGGTACGGTCGGTGCAAACAAATCATCGATTAAAATTATCGGTGACGCAACCGGACAATATGCACAGGCATATTTTGCTTATGACTCCCGGAAAGCTGGTGGCGCTACACGTTCACACTTACGCTTTGGTCCGACACCAATCCATTCCACTTATTATATCGAACAAGCAGACTTTATTTCTTGCTCGTTAGATTCTTATCTCGTCAAATACGATATGATTCGCAATCTTACGAATGGTGGTACTTTCTTACTTAATACTGATATGAGTGACGAAGATCTCATCGCCATCTTACCAAATCGTTTAAAAGCTGGTTTAGCAAAGAAAAACGCTAAATTCTATGTGATCGACGCGAATAAAATCGCCCAAGAAATTGGTATGGGCCGCCACACTAATACGATTTTACAATCATCTTTCTTTAAGCTAAATCCAGACATTATGCCTTACGAACAGGCGCTCGATTGGATGAAGAAACTAGCAAAAAAAACCTACGGACGTAAAGGCGAAGAAGTTGTAAAACTCAATTACTTGGCCATTGATAAAGGTGCTGAAGGTTTACGTGAAGTTGCGGTTGATGCTGATTGGGCGAAACTTGATCCAAAACGCAAAGCTAAATTATCAGGCGATGACTATTTTGATACTTTTGTCACTCCAATTGAAGAGCTTGAAGGTTATGACATTCCGGTTAGTCGTTTCCTTGAAGATGAATTACTTGATGGAACAATGCAAAACAACGTCACATTTAAACAAAAACGTAAAATTGCCGCAACCGTTCCACACTGGACCAAAGAAAATTGTATTCAATGTAATACTTGTTCGTTTGTTTGTCCCCACGCCACTATTCGTCCGTTCCTCATCAATGAAGAAGAGATGAAGGGAATGCCCGATATCGCTAAGGACGATGTGCTTGATGCGGTTGGCCCCAATATGCAAGGTCTTAAATTCCGTATTACTGTTTCGACTGCAAACTGTGTTGGTTGTGGCTTATGTGCTGTTACTTGCCCAGGTAAAGGCGGTAAGAAAGCATTGGAAATGGTTGAAGCGAAAAATGAGTTTGTTTATGAAGAAGCGGCCGATTATCTTTATAATCACGTGACTTATAAATCTGATAAATTCCCACTTTCTGGACCCAAAGGAATTGGTTTCTTGAAACCTTATCACGAAATTAGTGGTTCCTGCGCCGGTTGTGGTGAAACTCCATACTATCGTTTAGCGAGCCAACTCTATGGTCGTGATATGCTTGTTGCTAATGCAACTGGCTGTTCATCGATTTACTGTGGCTCAACACCAGGAACACCTTTTGTCAAAGATGAAAACGGCGAAGGTATTGCTTGGGCGAACTCCTTATTTGAAGATAATGCTGAATACGGATTTGGTATGCGGATGGCGACCGATCATAAAATTGAACAAATCAGCAAAATCCTCCTTGCAAATAAAGCTGATGTTGAACCAGAACTTGCAACATTAATCGATCAATATATTGCTAATCTCAAGAATCGTCTTGAAGCCCGCAAAATTATTCCAGAATTGATTGCAGCATTGGAAAACAGTAAAAACGAACAGATCAAAAAAGCGCTTGAGTTTAAAGCAGATTTCCTCGATAAGTCAGTTTGGATTATCGGTGGTGATGGTTGGGCTTATGATATTGGCTTTGGCGGTCTTGACCATGTCTTAGCAAGTGGCGCGGATGTTAACGTACTTGTACTAGATACCGAAGTCTATTCAAATACTGGTGGTCAAATGTCAAAAGCGACACAAACCGGCGCGATTGCGAAATTCGCTTCCTCAGGTAAAACTGGGGCCAAGAAAAATCTCGCATTGATGGCCATGGCTTATGGTAATGCTTATGTGGCACAAGTGGCCATCGGCGCAAATCCAATGAAAACCGTTCAAGCTTTCAAAGAAGCAGAATCGTTTAATGGACCTTCAATTATTATTGCTTACTCACCTTGTACCGAACACGGTATTAAAGGTGGCTTAGCAAATCATGTCACTGTCGAAAAGAAAGCTGTTGAATGTGGTTACTGGCCAATCTTCCGTTATGATCCACGGCTAGAAGAACAAGGTAAACCAGCTTTAACGCTTGATAGCAAAGAACCAGATTATTCCTTGTTCCGTGAATTTGTGATGGGCGAAACCCGCTTCTCACAATTACCAAAGATTAATCCTGAACACGCTGAAGAACTTCTTCAACGCTCTGAACTAGAAGCAAAGAAACGCTACGAACGCGTTAAACGTTTCTTATAATCGATTCGCTTAATCGAATAAAGCCACTGAATAGAATCAGTGGCTTTTTGCTTCGTTATTTAAAAATGCGGGCTTTTTGCTAGAAAAAAAGACAACCAAATTGATTGCCTTTTTCATTTTCCTGGTCGGAACGATGAGATTTGAACTCACGACCCCTACCACCCCAAGGTAGTGCGCTACCAAGCTGCGCTACGTCCCGATTGGCATATTTAATTATACCGATATTAATGCATTCTTCAAGCAGGAACGCATGTTGTTGATATTTAGTTTTATCAAGAAATAATTTGTTTAAAACCCCCGAATGCGACCATAAATAAGTTATAATTATAGTTTGAGGTAAGATTATGGAAAATCGTCAAATTGTCATCAAAGGAGCGCGAGATAATAATTTAAAAAATATAAATCTTGCAATCCCCAAAAATCAATTAGTTGTTTTTACGGGTGTGAGCGGGTCGGGCAAATCGACTTTAGCGTTTGAAACAATTTATAATGAAGGTCAACGTCGCTATGTTGAAAGCCTTTCGTCCTACGCCCGACAATTTTTAGGCAATGTTGATAAGCCCGATGTTGATTCGATTGAAGGACTTTCTCCGGCAATTGCGATTGATCAAAAAACAACCTCAAATAATCCACGTTCAACTGTTGGAACAGTAACGGAAATCTATGATTATTTTCGACTTTTATATGCGCGGATTGGTGTCCCATATTGTCCGATTCATCATGAACCAATTATTGCTTTTTCCGCTTCCCAACTTACCGATTTGATTATCGAACACCCAGAAAGAACACGTGTGCAAATTCTTGCTCCAGTTGTTAAAAACGAAAAAGGGACACACAAAGATACGCTCGATAAAATTCGCGGACAAGGCTTTGAACGATTAAGAATTGATAAACAGCAAATTCGTTTATCAGAACAACCCGATTTAACACTTGATAAAAACCATCGACACGATATTGATATTATTATCGACCGTATAGCGATTAAAGATGGTGTGCGCAGTCGTTTATTTGATGCAATTACACTCGCATTGGACTGGGGACATGGACATTTAACCGTACTAGTTAATGACGAAGAAAAGCTTTACTCTTCCCATCATACATGCAAATATTGTGGCTTCTCAGTGCCCAAACTCGAACCGCGTTTGTTTTCATTTAATGCACCACTTGGCTATTGTCCCGATTGTAATGGATTAGGCATTAAACAAGAAGCCGATCCAGAACTATTGATTCCGAATCCAAACCTATCATTAATTCAAGGCGCGATTGAATACTATAAAAACACTGTCGGTACATTGAACTTAGAGTGGCAAGAATTTGCCTATCTTTGTGATCAATATAGCATCCCGTTAGACACTCCCTATCGCAAACTTACGGATGAGCAGAAGAAGATTATCATGAATGGTTCGCCGAAAGATCATGTCTACGCTTTAAAATCATCAAGTGGAAACATTAATCATCGGCGGGGTCATATTGAAGGTGTCAAAGAAAAAATAGAAAGACTATATCGCGAAACAACTTCTGATTTTATGCGTGAATACTACCGTAAATTTTTAATTGATCGCGTTTGTACAACTTGTGGAGGAGCGCGACTCAATCCCCAAGCACTCGCCGTGTTAATCGAGGATAAAAACATTTTCCAAGTCACACAACTATCAGTACGCGATAGTTTTGAGTTTTTTCGTGCTTTACCGCAAAAACTTACACCAATGCAAAATGAAATTGCCCGACTGATATTAGCAGAAATCGTTAATCGACTCCAATTTCTTAATAATGTTGGTCTTGGTTATCTTACGCTCGATCGGATGGCTGCCACTTTGTCTGGTGGGGAAGCGCAACGGATTCGTTTAGCGACGCAAGTCGGCTCGCGTTTAAGTGGAGTTTTATACGTGCTTGATGAACCGAGTATCGGTCTTCATCAACGTGATAACGAGCGCTTAATAGCAACCTTAAAACAGATGGTTGATTTAGGTAATACACTTATTGTTGTCGAGCATGATGAAGAAATGATGCGCGCTGCCGATCATTTAGTCGACATCGGTCCTGGTGCCGGCATTCATGGCGGCGAAGTTGTCGCACAAGGAACAGTTAAAGATTTGCAAAATTGTCCACTTTCTTTGACCGGACAATACTTATCGGGCGCAAAGTTTATTCCCTTACCACCGAAAAGACTTAAAGGTAATGGCAAAGTAATTACAATTACCGGTGCAAAAGTTAATAATTTAAAAAATGTCACAGTCCAGATTCCTTTAGGAACATTCACTGTTGTAACGGGTGTATCTGGTTCGGGGAAATCATCATTAGTTAATGAAACGCTCTATCAAGGAATCGAAAAAGAAGTATTTAATAAAAAGATTGTCAGCGGAGCTTACGAGAGTATCACGGGGTTAGAGAATATTGATAAGGTTGTCAACATTTCACAAGATCCAATTGGCCGAACACCACGAAGCAACCCAGCGACATATACGAAAGTATTTGATGAGATTCGTGATCTTTTTGCTTCAACTGTCGAAGCAAAGGCCCGCGGTTTTAAGAAAAGTGTTTTCTCATTTAATATTCCCGGTGGACGTTGTGAAGCCTGTCAAGGCGCTGGTGTTCAACGGATTCCGATGAATTTTTTACCGGATGTGTATGTTAAATGCGACGTATGTGGTGGCAAAAGATACCATGAAGAAACTTTGCAAGTCACCTACAAAGGTAAAAACATCTATGATGTGTTGGAAATGCGAATCGAAGACGCTCTTCATTTCTTCGAAAATCGCGCTAATGTCTATCGTAGAATCAAGACATTAGTGGATGTTGGTCTTGGTTATTTAAAACTTGGCCATCCGGCAACCGATTTATCGGGTGGCGAAGCGCAACGGGTTAAACTAGCAAACGAATTACAAAAACGGCCAACCGGCAAAACCTTGTATATTCTTGATGAACCAACAACAGGGCTTCATACAGATGATATTTCACGACTGCTCGAAGTGTTACAGTCGTTAGTTCGTCATGGTGACACAGTTTTGGTTATTGAACATAATCTTGATGTGATTAAAGTCGCCGATTACATTATCGATATTGGCCCTGAAGGTGGGGATGCTGGTGGCGAAATTGTTGCGATTGGAACACCAGAACAAGTTATGAAAAACCCACGCTCATATACCGGTAAATACCTAGGACTAGAAATTGACAAAACACTTCGCTATATGGGTAAAAGCGCCTAGTTTGTTTATTGGTTAAAATCATGATAATCTTAAACGGAATTAAAGAGGAATAAATATGACTGGACTAATCTTAATTTGGCTTGGCGCTATTATTGGTGTGATTGCAATCGCACTAGCCGCCTATGGTTTAATGCCATACCTTAGCGAAGAAGGCAATGTATGTGCTATTCGTCGTTATCCAACAATTATGCTGCCGATTGGCACCATTTCTAGTGGTGTTGGTTTAGCGTTGCTGATTCTTGGTATCATTATCAAACAACAAATCGCTTTATCGACTGGCGCAGTTTATTTAGCGCTCGCAGGCGCACTGCTTTTTTTGCCTGCTTTGAGCGGATTAGTGTTTGCAACTATTATTCATTTGAAAAAGAAAAATATGTATTTATCGAAAACCGACCGCTATGTATGGTGGTTTGTTATTGGTTTTGGCATATTATCGCTAATTAGTGGTTTCATGTTGCTTGATGGACTCACTTATCTTGATATTCTTAAATTTCCATTAATTTCTGGGATAAAAATTGGTGAATCATTTCAAATTCGCTTTTATGCATTATTTATCTTATCGGGTGCAATCTTTGTTTATTTTCTTTGTGATGCCTACGTATTCCGTAAATATGGGAAGCATGGTATTTTAGAGAATTTATTTTACGTTGCTTTTCCAGCAGGTATTGTTGGTGCTCGTATATGGTACGTAATTGGAAACTGGAAAGTGGATGGTTTTAATGAAAATCCATGGAAAGCCTTTGAGATGTGGAATGGTGGATTGGCCATTATGGGTGGCGCTGTGTTTGGCGCTTTAGCAGGTATTATTTTCATCTTTCTGCGTCGCAAATATTTAAATTTAAGATGGACAGCTGATCTTGTTGTTCCAACTATCTTGATTGCCCAAGCGATTGGTCGTTGGGGTAATTTCTTTAACCAAGAAGTCTATGGGGCAATTGCTGATGTTAATAACTGGATGTTTTTACCAGCGACCATTCGTGAACAAATGATCATTGGTGGCGATTTCCGTGTACCATTATTCTTGATTGAGTCAATTGTCAATCTCACTGGTTATTTTGTTATTCGTTATGTTGTTGGTCGTGCATTAGCAAAATGGACAATCATCGGCGATCAAGCAGCGAGTTACATGATTTGGTATGGTCTCACCCGTTTTATTATGGAACCATTGCGCAATCCGCTTTACAACATGGGAGCTGGTGGAGACTGGTCATGGATTTGGAGTATCATCTTTATTGCGCTTGGTATTCTTTTAATTGGCGCTAATCACATATATAACCACTACCGAAAACCAATTTTTTATCCAATGCCACAAGAAGGGGTTATACTTACAAAAAAAATGCTAGAAGAAAAATCTCTGATTTCGGATAGCGGTAATAATAACGCCGAAGGACAAAAATAATTGGTAATAAGATGAAATATCAAACTTTGATTTTTGACATGGATGGCACACTCATTGATACTGATTTAATGATTGTTCTCACCTATGTAGAATTGTTTCGCCTCTACCGTCCAGAATATAAGCCGACCGTCAAACAGATGGTACATTTTTCTGGGCCACCTTTACAAAAGACAATACGTGAAAGCTTTCCACAAGCAGATCAAGAATTGATGATTAAAGAGTACAAACGCATATCGCGCAAATTTTATCATGATTATGCAGTTGGTTTTCCAAATGAAAAAGAAGTTTTATTTGCTTTAAAAAATGCTGGATTCAAACTTGCGATTATCACATCGAAAATGCGCCAGGATACATTCATGTGTTTGGATTTGCTAGAATTGGAACACGATATGTTTGATTTCGTTATTGGTAGTGATGACGTTGAAAACACTAAACCGCATCCAGAAGCCATGAGAAAAGCATTATCAAGCTTAAATTGTAAGAAAGAAGATGTGCTTTATATTGGTGATAACGCTGTTGATGTTGAGTTTGCGCAATCAGCAGGAGTTGATTCAATGCTTGTAACATGGAATATTCGTCAGTTACCAAATAATCTAAAAGCGACATACCGTGTTAATAGTTTTCAAGAATTATTAGAGGTACTTAACCATGGAACGTAAAACAAAAGTTGTGATTATCGGAAGCGGTCCGGCCGGGATTACCGCGGCGATTTATTTAAAACGCGCGTTAATTGATTTCATTTTGCTCGATAAGTATACCCCGGGCGGAAAAGTCAATTTGACTGGCGAAATTGAAAATTATCCGGGCTTTAGTAAAGTAACTGGTCCGGATTTGGCTTTTAAATTTTTTGAACAATTACAAGCGATGGATATTCCAATTGATTATGGCGATATTCGCACTGTTGAATATTTGAATCCAGGATTTAAAGTTGTTAGTGACGAAGAAACAATTTATGCCGACTATGTTATCGCAGCAAGCGGGACAAAAGAACGGCTTTTAAATGTGCCAGGTGAAGAGCGATTAACCGGTCATGGCGTTAGCTATTGTGCGGTCTGCGATGGCAATTTATTTAAAGGTCAAGTTGTTGCTGTTGTTGGAGGGGGTAACTCCGCCTTACAAGAAGCTTTGTACTTATCGACATTAACGAAGAAAGTATACGTGATTCATCGTCGACAAGGCTTTAGAGCAGAAAACCGCTTGGTTGAACGCGCTCGGAAAACACCAAATATTGAGTTTATTCTTGATGCAATTCCGACAGAAATTGTTGGTGATTTGCAAGTCGAAGGAATCACAATTGAAAACAAGTTTACGAATGTGCAATCAACATTAGCTGTTAATGGGATATTTCCGTTTATTGGCATGAATCCAAACACAGGTTTTCTTAAACATTTTCCAATTTTAAATGAGCAAGGATTTCTTCTTGTCCATGAAAATATGATGACGGATATCGATGGTCTTTATGGCGCTGGAGATATCAATCACAAAGAGTTACGACAAATTGTAACAGCCACCAATGATGGCGCGATTGCGGCGATTGATATATCGCACCGCGTTCAATAATTATGCGGGATCGAACATCCCGCTTTTTTATTGGTCGAAGACTTTTTTTCATGTTAACATAAGAGTGTATTTATTAAGTAAGGTAAGTGAAAATGAAAAATTTAATCATCTTGTCAGGTATTAGCGGCGCTGGTCGCTCAACAGCAGCGATAACGTTTGAAGAACTTGGTTATAATGTAATGGAAAATCTTCCGAAAGAACTTGTCGGAGCACTTTTATCATTAATTGCTAAAAACAAAGAAGGAGTCTATCAAAAATCGGTTTTAGTTGCCAATATCGTCGAAGTTGAGATGATTCTAAAATACACAGCTGATCACCCAGAAATTAAACCACAACTTATATTACTCACTTCCGAACAAAGCGAGATTCTCAATCGTTATAAATTGACTAGACACGTCCACCCATTGCAGGTTAGTGGTAAAACACTGGAAGAAGCCCTTCAAATTGAACGAACGATTGAAACTAAAATTCGTGATAAAGCGCATTTATTTATCGACACAACTGGAAAAACTGTCTCGGATTTGCGGCGAATTCTCCTTTCCTCATTTCGCCACCATCGCGGCAAAAATTATACAACAATAAATTTTGTTTCATTTGGTTTTAAACACGGAATTCCGCTTGATGCCGACTTGGTTTTCGATACGCGAACAATCCCAAACCCCTATTACGTTCATTCGCTAGCAGATAAGACAGGGCGTTCAAAAGAAGTGCGCGAATATCTTGAAAAACAACCCGGAACAGAAGAATTTAAAACAGCGGTTATTAGTTTTCTTGATTATTATTTGCGTGAGGTAAATGAGGAAGCACGTGGCTATATTACTATCGCGATTGGTTGCAGTGGCGGCCAACATCGTTCAGTATATTTTGCCGAAAAATTAAAAGAATATTATAAGGGTGAATATCGCACATTTGTTAGTCATCGCGATGTCGTGCGATTCCGGAATCATTGATGACACCAGGCATATCATTTACAACTGTAGTTAAAGAAGATATCGTGCGTCCTAAAAGCGTGAGCGATAGTTTTTCTTTGCCACGCAAACGCGCCTTATTATCAGCTTTTACACGATATAATGGCCACCTTCGTATTCAACACGCGCAAAATGAAATTGTTTTGCGGAGTGAGAACGCTAAAGTCGCAAAATTTATTTATAGTCTTTTTAAAGAAGTATTTAGTGTAGAACCGCGTTTTTCGTTCCGTAAAAACATGCGATTTAATAAACGCACCGCCTACCTCGTGCGGATTGATGACAAAGTCGATGAAATTCTTGATACATTAAAAATTTCTTTTATTTCTGGCACAATTGATCGTTCAATTGTTTATAGCGACGACACGGCGGCGGGTTATGTGACTGGCGCATTTCTTGCTGAAGGAACAGTCAATTCCCCACAAAGCAGCAATTATCATTTAGAAATAACATGTCGTGACCAAGTTCAAGCTGAAAAATTAGCGCGTTTAATTGAGCGCTTCCGGCATGCCGCATTTACGCCAAAAGTTATCATTCGGCGTGAAAGATATATCGTTTATTTAAAAAAGAGTGATCAAATTGGCGAGTTTTTAATTTTTATCGGCGCTACCGCCGCTTCTTTACAATTTGAAGCAACACGGATTGATCGCGATACGGCAAATGCGATGAATCGCATTCAACTTTGTGATGCCCATAATTATAAAAAGACACTTGATGCTGCGGTTAAGCAAATCGAAGATATTAAGGTGCTTGATAAAGCGGTTGGTATCGCTAATTTATCAAGCGAAAAATTGTCAGTTCTCGCGCAATTACGTCTCACACACGAAGATGCTAATTATCAAGAACTAGCAGACTTATTGAGTGCTGAATTACAGACGGAAAATCCAATTTCTAAAAGCAATGTTGCGCATTTGTTTCGGCAGATAAAAACTCTAGCCGCTCAATATCAAGGGCATCATGATTAACACGAAAGAACAACTAGGTTTACGAATTCGCTTTTTGCGGCAACAAAAAGGTTTTTCACAAGAAGAGTTCGCGTTTCGTGCTCATATCAATAAGAACTATTTGAGTGATTTAGAAAATGGTCGCCGCAATCCAACGTTAGACATTCTAAATCGTCTTGTTTTGGCCTTAGAAATCACCTTATCTGAACTATTTAAAGGAATTATCGAATATTATTAATCGGTAAAAATTTACCTCATAAAACACGCTTTAAGTCTATCTTTTTCAAAAAAAACATTAATTTTAGTCGGCGAAATACTATTATTTATTATTGTTTGTTGTATAATAATATTGCAACAAAAATAAGGAGGACATTTTTATTATGTCAATTAAACTTGCAATCAATGGTTTTGGCCGTATTGGTCGGCTCGCCTTCCGTCGGGTGGAATCAGATGTTGACGGTGACTTCGAGGTTGTCGCGATTAATGATTTAACCGACGCTGAAAACCTTGCATATTTACTTAAATACGATTCTGCACATGGCAATTTTGCTGTTAAAGATATCGCTGTTAGTGATGATGGCAAAGCAATCATTTATAAAGGTCGGCGGATTGAAGTGCTTGGTCAACCTGATCCAAACCTTATCGACTGGTCAAAATTTGGCGTTGATATCGTCTTAGAATGTACTGGTCGTTTCAAGGGAGCCGATGACGCCCGCGTTCATATCGAAAAAGGTGGCGCGAAAGCCGTTATTATTTCCGCCCCATCAGACAAGAAAACTCCAACTTTCGTCTATGGCGTTAATACCGAAAAATTAACCGCTGAAATGGATGTTGTTAGTGGTGCTTCCTGCACAACCAACTGCTTAGCTCCAGTTGTCAAAGTCTTAAATGATGAATTTGGTGTTGTTGGTGGATTTATGACAACAGTCCATGCGTATACTAATGACCAAACAACATTAGACTTACCAAAGAAAAAGGATGCTCGTCGTGGTCGTGCTGCGGCTAGTAATATTATTCCAACATCGACCGGTGCTGCAAAAGCGATTGGTTTAGTTATTCCAGAATTAGATGGAAAACTCCAAGGTGGCGCTATCCGTGTTCCAGTGATTGATGGATCACTCGTTGACTTATCGCTTACCTTAAGCAAAGAAGTCACCGAAGAACAAATCAATGCGGCGATGAAAAAAGCTTCAGAAACGACGTTAAAAGATGTGCTTGATTATACAGAAGATCCAATTGTTTCTTCCGACATTATCGATGCAACTGCGGGTTCGATTTTTGATGCCACGCAAACCAAAGTGTTTAAAACTGATGGCCATCAATTCGTCAAAGTTGTTGCCTGGTATGATAACGAATACTCCTATACATGCCAATTTGTGCGTTTAGCAGGAGCCTTAGCGAAAATTAAGGGCATTAAATAGTCGACTATTAAATTTAAGCGCCCTCACCAAGGGCGCTTTTTTTCCAAAAGAAAGAGGATAACACATGAAAAAAGTTACTGATCTTCAAGTTAAAGACGCAAAAGTTCTTGTCCGCGTTGATTTTAATGTTCCGCTCAAAGACGGAGTTATTACTGATGACAACCGGATGGTTGCAGCTTTACCAACAATTAATGAATTACTCAAAAAAGGCGCGAAAGTAATCTTATTGAGTCACCTTGGCAAGATTGACTTTAAAAAAGAACCAGAAGATATCGCTAAAGCCAAAAAGAAAGCAAACATGGAATATTTATTCCCACATTTGCAAGAATTATTGCCGGGTGTCAAAGTCTGTTTTTCACCGGCGACACGTGGTGAAGAATTAAAAGCCGCAATTGAACAATTAAAATCTGGCGAAGTTTTACTTATCCAAAACACGCGTTATGAAAAAGGCGAAAGTAAAAATGCGATTGATCTCGCTCAAGAATGGGCGTCACTAGTTGATGCCTTTGTGATGGATGCTTTTGGTAGTGCCCATCGTGCTCACGCTTCCACCTATGGTGTCCCAGAAGCTTTGAAAGCTGCGGGTAAACCAGTCGCAATCGGTTTCTTAGTAGAAAAAGAAGTCGAAAATCTCACACGCTGTGTCGATGTTAAAGATAGCGACCGCCCATATGTCGCAATTTTAGGCGGATTAAAAGTAAGCGATAAAATTAAAGTAATCGAATCGCTATTACAAAAATGTGACAAGATTTTAATCGGCGGGGCAATGGCTTTTACTTTTAAAAAAGCCCTTGGTTATGAAATTGGCACATCACCAGTTGAAGAAGATCGCTTAGAATTTGCAAAGCGCGTTTATGAAGAAGCAGCGGGTAAGATTGTTTTACCAATCGATAGTGTGGAAACTGATGCGTTTGAAAATTACACAATTAAGCGTGTTGTTAAAGATGACATCACCCCAGGGTTTGAAGGTATGGATATTGGTCCTGCCACGGCGAAACTTTTTACCGAACAACTCGCTGGCGCTAAAATGGTTTTTTGGAATGGTCCGATGGGTGTTTTCGAACAAGACGCGTTCGCCCTTGGTACCGAAGCGGTTTGTAAAGCGATTGCCGAACTACCAAGTTGTTTTTCAGTGATTGGTGGTGGCGACTCCGCCTCTGCCGCCGCAAAATTAGGCTATAAAGAAAAATTTGCCCACGTCTCGACCGGCGGTGGTGCATCTTTAGAAATGATTGAAAACGATGGTCATTTACCGGGCATCGATATTATTCGGGACTAAGCCATGCGAAAGAAATTATTAGTTGGCAATTGGAAAATGAACAAAACAATGGCGGAAGCCAAAAGTTTTGCACTTGCCGCGCTCCCTCTTGTTAGTTATGCCGAATCGAAAAACATTGATATTGGTGTTTGTCCAACTTATCTATCTTTGGATATTGTAAAAAAGACAAATCCAAAGTTAATTATTGGCGCCCAAAATGTTGATTATCATACACATGGTGCTTATACCGGTGAAATCGCAATTAATATGCTCCAAGAAATTGATATTGATTGGGCGCTTGTTGGTCATTCTGAACGCCGGAGCTATTACGGCGAAACAAATGCGAGTTGCAACTTAAAAGTTAAAGCACTTTTAGCATCGGCGATTACGCCGCTTTATTGTGTTGGTGAAACACTTGCTGAATTTGAAGGTGGTTTAACAAAAAGCGTTGTCGAGCGCCAGGTGCGCGAGGGTCTTAAGGACCTTACGAAAGAAGATGCCAAGAAAATTGTTTTAGCTTATGAACCAGTGTGGTCAATTGGCACCGGCAAAAACGCTAGTCAAGCAATCGCCGAAGAAGTGTGTCACTTTATTCGCACGATTCTTGATGATTTATTTGCTGAAGTAAGTGAAGAAATTCGCATCCTCTATGGCGGTTCAGTAAAACCAGATAATGTCCGTACTTATTTATCAAGTCCGAATATTGATGGTGCGTTAGTCGGTGGAGCTTCATTACAGGTTGATAGCTTCCGGGCTTTAATTGAAAACATTGCCGAATAAAATAAATTGTTATCTATATTAAGCAACGTGTGTAACGTTGCTTTTTTTATCAAGTCAATTTCAGCAAAACAAAACTTTTTGTACTATAATGTTCTATATATTTTGTGGGAGGTCTTTACATGCAACAAACAATTGACACATCAACAAAAGAAAAAACCGGGATTTCTCTTCTTGCTAGTTCTTTTGGGTGGATGTTTGTCGGCTTATTAATCACGACTGGTGTCGCTGTTGGCATTGCTTTTTTGTTACTAGGACTAATTAATAACGCAGCTAATGAGGCGGCCGTCATCACGCTGATGAATCGCTATATGACCGTTTTAATTATTAGTGGTGTCGTGCAATTAATTATGATGATTGCAATTCAGTTTGGCGTCTTAAGACGCGGTGCGGGGGAAACCAACATTCTTATTCCTTACATTCTATATACCGCCAACATGGGTTTATTATTCTCGTTTATTGTACTTGTGACCGATATTAGTGTCATCGCCACATCACTCGGTTTAACGGTATCTATTTTTGGTATAATGGCGCTTTACGCACGGTTTACTAAACGCA
The DNA here is from genome assembly GCA_028705995.1 of Bacilli bacterium. Classification (GTDB taxonomy): domain Bacteria; phylum Bacillota_I; class Bacilli_A; order RFN20; family CAG-826; genus JAQWCH01. The sequence goes on from JAQWCH010000009.1 coordinate 32,864, forward strand.
ATTTATCCGGTCTTGCCTTGGTTGGCACTGGTTTGATATTCGGAGCGATTATTCTCGCGCTGGTTAATTGGATTTTGCGTAGTGATCAAATTGCCTGGATTGTGACTTTTGCTTTATTTGGGGCAATTATGTTAATTACGATGTTCGACGTATGGCAAATCAATAAAATTTCACAAACAGGAGTTCAATCACGCAATCTCGCACTTTATTTTGCGCTGAATCTCTACATTGATTTTATCTATATCTTATTAAGAGTGATTTACTTTGTCAGCTTGGCGCGTGGTCGGCGGTAAAAAACCATCAATTCATTATTTTTAAGAACTTGATTGCCATATCTTTTATATTAATTAATCGAAACAACATTTTTAATTGTTAAAACGCATTAAAAAGATGAAAATATTGCGAAATTTCCGCGCATAGAAAATTATTTACAAAATTTGAATTCTTTTTGTTGCATTCATTATTCTCTTCTTGTATATTGTGTAAAGCATTCCACGACTGTGGGTGTTAATGAGTATCACTAACTAAGTTAGCCAAAAATAAAAAAGATGAAATTCTGAGCGAATTTTATTGACATATAGTTGGATAATTGATATAGTGGTAAAGCACAAATTGCGGTTAGTCCGCATTTTTACGAGAGTAAGATGTGCACCTGATCTTTGAAAACTAAACAGAAGTACAAGCAACAATAACGTCAATTTTTTTTAAAAAACTAAACCAGATAATAAGAACTAGGAAAATAACTTAAGAGAGTTTGATCCTGGCTCAGGATGAACGCTGGCGGCGTGCCTAATACATGCAAGTCGAACGAGAACCGGAGCTTGCTCCGATTCGAGTGGCGAACGGGTGAGTAACACGTAGGTAACCTGCCTTTCAGTTTGGGATACCCGAGGGAAACTTCGGCTAATACCGAATACGAATTTAAGAGGCATCTCTTGAATTTGAAAGGGGCTTTCAAGCCCCGCTGATTGATGGACCTGCGGCGCATTAGCTAGTTGGTGAGATAACAGCCCACCAAGGCGAGGATGCGTAGCCGACCTGAGAGGGTGAACGGCCACAATGGGACTGAGACACGGCCCATACTCCTACGGGAGGCAGCAGTAGGGAGTTTTCGGCAATGGGGGAAACCCTGACCGAGCAACGCCGCGTGAACGATGAAGGTCTTCGGATTGTAAAGTTCTGTTGTAGGGGATGAATGATTCGTGAAGGAAATGTCACGAATTTGACAGTACTCTACCAGAAAGCCACGGCTAACTACGTGCCAGCAGCCGCGGTAATACGTAGGTGGCAAGCGTTATCCGGAATTATTGGGCGTAAAGAGTGAGCAGGCGGCTATTTAAGTCTGAGGTCAAATCCAGTGGCTCAACCACTGTACGCCTTGGAAACTGGGTAGCTAGAGTACGAGAGAGGTATGTGGAACTCCATGTGTAGCGGTGAAATGCGTAGATATATGGAAGAACACCAGCGGCGAAGGCGGCATACTAGCTCGATACTGACGCTCAGTCACGAAAGCGTGGGTAGCAAATAGGATTAGATACCCTAGTAGTCCACGCTGTAAACGATGAGAACTAAGTGTTGGGGAAACCCAGTGCTGAAGTTAACACATTAAGTTCTCCGCCTGGGTAGTACGTTCGCAAGAATGAAACTTAAAGGAATTGACGGGGGCCCGCACAAGCAGTGGAGCATGTGGTTTAATTCGACGCTACGCGAAGAACCTTACCAGGACTTGACATATTAGTTAAGGCCGTAGAGATACGGAGATATACAACTATTACAGGTGGTGCATGGTTGTCGTCAGCTCGTGTCGTGAGATGTTGGGTTAAGTCCCGCAACGAGCGCAACCCTTGTCCTTAGTTACCATCATTAAGTTGGGGACTCTAAGGAGACCGCCGGTGTAAACCGGAGGAAGGTGGGGATGACGTCAAATCATCATGCCCTTTATGTCCTGGGCGACACACGTGCTACAATGGCCGATACAAAGAGCAGCGAAACCGCGAGGTTAAGCGAATCCCATAAAGTCGGTCTCAGTTCGGATTGGAGTCTGCAACTCGACTCCATGAAGTCGGAATTGCTAGTAATCGCAGATCAGCCATGCTGCGGTGAATACGTTCCCGGGCCTTGTACACACCGCCCGTCAAACCATGAGAGCTGGTAATACTCGAAGTCGGTATCCTAACCGCAAGGAGGGAGCCGCCTAAGGTAGGACTAGTGATTGGGGTTAAGTCGTAACAAGGTATCCCTACGGGAACGTGGGGATGGATCACCTCCTTTCTATGGAGAAAAAACCACTGGTCGAAGAGACCAGTATAAAAACCAACCTAAAAAACACATTACTAGAACGTTATCGGTGACGTTAAAGCGGCTTGAATTCTGTTTAGTTTTGAGAGATTAGAAAACTCTCTAAATTGTTCTTTGAAAACTGAATATTAAATAACATGTTCTTTCTGTTGAGTCGTGGTTTCACCAAATCATGATGATACAAAAAATTAAAGTCGAAATCTAAATTTTACGAAGTTTTTAAGTTAATAAGGGCGTACAGTGAATGCCTTGGCACTAGAAGACGATGAAGGACGCGACTACCTGCGAAAAGCGATGGGGAGCTGGATGTAAGCTTTGATCCGTCGATGTCCGAATGGGGAAACCCAACATGGGTAATACCATGTTATCCTGCGCTGAATACATAGGCGCAGCGAAGATATACCTAGGGAATTGAAACATCTTAGTACCTAGAGGAAAAGAAAGAGTTATTCGATTCCGTCAGTAGCGGCGAGCGAAAGCGGAACAGCCTAAACCAGCCTTAGGGCTGGGGTTCGGAGCGCGATATGTGATTGTTACATAACAGACGAACGACTTGGGAAAGTCGGCCAAAGTGGGTGAGAGCCCCGTAGTCAAACTTGTGTAGCACGCTAGCGATTTCCAGAGTACGGCGGGGCACGTGAAACCCTGTTGGAATGTGCGCAGACCACTGCGTAAGGCTAAATACTAACTAGTGACCGATAGTGAACCAGTACCGTGAGGGAAAGGTGAAAAGAACCCCGGGAGGGGAGTGAAAAGATTCTGAAACTGTATGCTTACAAAAAGTCAGAGGCCGTTAAAGGCTGATGGCGTGCCTATTGAAGAATGAACCGGCGAGTTATGGTTGTCGTGCAAGGTTAAGTCGAAGAGACGGAGCCGTAGTGAAAGCGAGCCTGAATAGGGCGAATTAGTACGATGACATAGACCCGAAGCCCGACGATCTATCCATGATCAGGTTGAAGGTGGGGTAATACCTACTGGAGGACCGAACCGACGTTCGTTGAAACGCCCGCGGATGAATTGTGGATAGGGGAGAAATTCCAATCGAGTTGGGGAATAGCTGGTTCTCCCCGAAATAGCTTTAGGGCTAGCGTCTGATATTTCTTAGTGGAGGTAGAGCACTGAATGTACAATGGCCGTGTCGAACGGTACTGAGTCCAATCAAACTCCGAATGCCATTAAGCGTAGTCAGGCAGTCAGACTGTGGGGGATAAGCTCCATGGTCAAAAGGGAAACAGCCCAGACCGTCAATTAAGGTCCCAAAATTTATGCTAAGTGTTAAAGGATGTAGAGACGCTTAAACAGCTAGGATGTTGGCTCAGAAGCAGCCACCATTTAAAGAATGCGTAACAGCTCACTAGTCGAGTATCTCCGCGCCGAAGATTTACCGGGGCTAAGCATAATACCGAAATTACGGATTTATACTAAAGTATAAGTGGTAGGGGAGCGTTCCATGGGGGGTGAAGCGGTACCGAGAGGAGCCGTGGACCGCATGGAAGTGAGAATGCCGGTGTAAGTAACGAATGAGGGTGAGAATCCCTCACACCTAATGACTAAGGTTTCCTGGGCAAGGTTCGTCCTCCCAGGGTTAGTCGGGACCTAAGGCCAGGCCGAAAGGCGTAGTCGATGGACATCAGGTTGATATTCCTGAACCCGCATATGTGCGATGTCGTGACAGAGAAGGCTAACCGATCCGGTTATTGGATTCCGGTTAAGGCGGAGTAGTGGTCTGGGAGGCAAATCCCTCAGACAATACACGAAACCGTCGGACGACTGAATGGGGCAACCCTAGTAAGGAAGTCGGCAATGCCAGCTCTCAAGAAAAGCGGCTAGCTTAAGCATATGTGGCCCGTACCGAGAACGGACACACGTGGTCAAGGAGAGTATCCTATGGTGAGCGAGATAACTGTTGTTAAGGAACTCTGCAAAATTACTTCGTAAGTTAGCAAGAAGAAGTGCCAGTGCAAGCTGGCCGCAGTGAAGAGGCCCAAGTAACTGTTTAGCAAAAACACAGCTCTATGCGAAGTCGTAAGACGATGTATATGGGGTGATGCCTGCCCAGTGCTGGAAGGTTAAAAGGAGAGGTTAGCGCAAGCGAAGCTTTGATCTGAAGCCCCAGTGAACGGCGGCCGTAACTATAACGGTCCTAAGGTAGCGAAATTCCTTGTCAGGTAAGTTCTGACCCGCACGAATGGTATAATAATTTGGGCGCTGTCTCAACAGCAGACTCGGTGAAATCTTAATACCTGTGAAGATGCAGGTTACCCGCGACTAGACGGAGAGACCCCATGGAGCTTTACTGTAACTTAATATTGAGTGCTTATATTTCATGCACAGGATAGGTAGGAGGCTTTGAAGCAGGTGCTGTGGCATCTGTGGAGCCAACGTTGGGATACTACTCTTGAATTATGATCATTCTAACCTACGACCTCACCGGTCGGGGGACAGTGTTAGGCAGGCAGTTTGACTGGGGCGGTCGCCTCCCAAAATGTAACGGAGGCGCCCCAAGGTACCCTCAGTATGGTTGGAAATCATACATTGAGTGCAATGGCATAAGGGTGCTTGACTGCGAGAGTTACAACTCGAGCAGGGTCGAAAGACGGGCATAGTGATCCGGCGGTCCTGAGTGGAAAGGCCGTCGCTCAACGGATAAAAGCTACCCTGGGGATAACAGGCTGATCGCGTCCAAGAGTTCACATCGACGACGCGGTTTGGCACCTCGATGTCGGCTCATCACATCCTGGAGGGGCAGTACCTTCCAAGGGTTTGGCTGTTCGCCAATTAAAGTGGTACGCGAGCTGGGTTCAAAACGTCGTGAGACAGTTTGGTCCCTATCTGTCGTGGGCGTAGGAAGTTTGAGAGGAGTCGTTCTTAGTACGAGAGGACCGGAACGAACATAGCAATGGTCCACCAGTTGTCACGCCAGTGGCATAGCTGGGTAGCTACCTATGGCATAGATAAACGCTGAAAGCATCTAAGCGTGAAGCTAGCCTCAAGATGAGACTTCCCATCCGCAAGGAGTAAGACCCCTAGTAAGTGACTAGGTTGATAGGCCGGAAATGTAAGTGCAGCAATGCATTCAGTTGACCGGTACTAATAGGTCGAGGACTTAAAATCGTAAGATTCATTAAGTTTTACAAAAGATAAAATTTGGGTTTTGACGGGAGAACATGTAAACGTAATATTCAGTTTTCAGAGAATAATATCTCTGTAGAAAAAAGTCTGGTGGTGATGGCGCGGTGGTCACACCTGTTCCCATCTCGAACACAGAAGTTAAGCACCGTAGCGGTGAAGGTATCATGACACATTGGCATGAAAGAATAGCAAGCTGCCGGGCTTTTTTCTTTTAAGGGGCTTTTTGCGGGTAATTTATTGCAAAAACCCCTTCTTTTTATAAATAACTTGTTGATTATTCATCAAAGTTTATAATTAACTATGCAAATTATGATGTAAGGAAGTATTTAATATGTTGTATGCAAATCGTGGTTTATTTTTATTAACATTTCTTTTATTAGCTTCATGTACACCTTTTACTTCGGAGAATCCGAGTGAAGATATATCTTCTATTGATAGTATTGAACAATCACAGGAGACTTCAGTTGAAATATCAAATAGTGAAATTTCTGTGCCTGTTGAGGAAAATGAAAATCCTTATTACGCGATTGATACAAATTTAGAACGCGAAGAATTTTACTCATCTAATTATGCGCGTGCGACTTCATTTATCGATGCAAAGTATCGGACCGCCGCTGGCTTAATTTCAGGCGACATCACTGATTCCGGTAGTAGTGAATATCCACTTCGGCATGAACCCTTAATCGCTAATAGTGATCTCAGCACGTATAAGGTTAGTGATGGAATTTATACTTATGATGATGAAGGTAATTATCAATCTTATCAAATTAATACACTAAATAACGAAACAAAAACAATTTACTATGGCGGTGCATATGTCACATTAGAAGATGTGGCAGCATATTTATTCGCTTTTGCCGAAGTCCCAGCGAATAATCAATATGGAAAGTACGATCAGTACGATTCAATTGCCAAGTGGTGGATTTATGGACGCGTCAACAATAGTTATTTTTCTGCTAATACGGATAAATATCAATATGAACCGGATATTCCTAACACCGATTTTGATGGTAATTATGTCGGCGAAGGGTATTATCGCTATTACGAAATGGATTTTGGTTATACCGAGCTCGGCTGGACGTTAGGAAATTGGACATATGAGCGAGCATATAACAATGGGCAAAGTATTGACCGGGGGCCTGTACGGTTTGTTTTTACAGCAACTGACACGGATGGTAATGCTGGTGCAAAATATATCCCAGTTGAAGATCGTCACGTCTTTTTAACAACCAATCATTACAATGATTTTACTGAATATTTAAATTTCACTGGCGGATGGGGAATGACTTTTGGGTGGATGAGCGCGGGTAATGAATATTGCGCGAGTATGAGTGGTAATCAATATGGTCTAGGCTACTATGAATTCGATAATCCTGTTGCAAAAACGAGCTATTCTGAAGTAAATTTAATATCATTAAATGATTTAATTAAAATGACTAATTAAATATTTTGCCTAAAAAACAGATGTTTTTATCGAAAAACGCCAGCTGGAAAACGCGGCGTTTTTTTCAATGCTAAAATCGTATATAATATGTACGAAGTGTGTGATATGGATGGATATAAAAGTAAAAAGGGTATCTTGCTCTATTTGGGTTTGTTAATTATTACAGTTGGACTTTTTTTTGCTGTGAGTTTTCTATTATTTCTACTTGGGGCTCAAACGATTTATGCGGATATTACACTTTGGATCGTGCTAAGTATTCTTGTTTTTCTTTTGTTCCTACTCTGCTTATTTCAATATTTGTTGTTACCAAGACGCTTAATTCATTATGATAAACAAGGAATCGTTATTTATAGTGTGTTTAAACGCACAATTGAAATTCCGTTCAATCAAATAATGAATATTGGTTTAATTGCCCAACCTCAACGTTTTCTCTTTGCTCCATCAACACTTGTGATTGTGACCAAAGAGCGCGGCACTTATAGCGTTAGTTTTCTTCAGGATTTTGCGCGGATTTATCAAACAATCAACACATTATTTAATCAATTTATTGTGAGCGCACCTGATAACTATTTTAATTCGTAAAAAACACAATCAATGTTACCGGTTTTATTGAGTATCAATGCGTAATGTGTTATGTTGGCAACGGGTGTTTATTGTAGTATAATGCCACTAGGCATTTTGCCTAATTTGTCTAAAAAGAGGAACTTTATGGCGATTGAGAAAAAAACTAGTTATGGTGATATATCAATTTCACTAGACGCGATTGCGACAGTGGCCGCAAGTGCGGCTTTAGATTGCTATGGCGTTGTTGGTTTAACCTCGAAAAGCTCTTTATCAGACAATATCCAGGAGATTTTACGTAAGGAAAGTTTTACTAAAGGTGTCGTCGCAAGAAAAGCGAAAGCTGGTTATGCGGTCGATATTTTTTTAGTCGTTGTTTATGGTGTTAAAATTACCGAAATCGTCGCCGAAGTGCAAAAACAAGTAAAATACGTCTTAGAAAAGACTTTTGATATGCGTTTTCACGCAATCAATGTCTACGTGCAAAGCGTCAAGGAGATGCTTTAATAACGAGGGCTTAGATATATGAAAGAAATTAATGGAAAAATCTTAAAAGAGATGTTGATATCAGGTGCGAACCACCTTTATAACAATTACCCGGCAATTGATGCGCTAAATGTTTTCCCAGTACCAGATGGTGATACGGGAATGAATATGAATTTAACGGTCAGTAGCGGCGCAAAAGAAATTGCAAATCGTAACGATACCGATGTATATGAAATTGCTAAAGCCTTTTCCAAAGGTTTGCTGATGGGTGCCCGTGGAAATTCGGGTGTTATTACTAGTCAAATTTTCCGGGGTTTTGCCCGCGCTTTAGAAGGTAAAAAAGAAATTGGACCGCTCGAATTTGCAGATGCTTGGCAAAGCGGTAAAGATGTAGCTTATAAAGCTGTCATGCGGCCAGTTGAAGGGACGATTTTAACGGTTGTCCGTGAAGCCGGTCAATTTCTTAATGATCATGTAAAAAAAGATTGGTCAATGGAAAAATGCTTTGACGTTTTACTCGAAGAAGCTCGCGCTTCGCTCGAACGGACTCCAGATTTATTGCCGATTTTAAAAGAAGTTGGTGTTGTTGATAGTGGTGGCGCTGGATTAGTGACTATTTTTGAGGGGATGGTATCCGCTCTTAAGGGAAAAATCATTGAAAAAGCCGTTGCTACCGCGATTGAAGATGGGAAAAACGTTCCAACAATGGCTGGTGCGCAAGTTGCCCAAGAAGAAGAATATGGCTATTGCACTGAATTCATCATGCGTCTTGGTGGTGATGAAAATAAACGTAATTTCATCGACAAACGCTTTTCAAATTTTTTAAACTCACATGGCACTTCGGTTGTATTTGTGCGTGAAGATGATGTTGTCAAAGTGCACATTCATACATTAAAACCAGGGAATGTTTTAAATTACGCGCAGCAATTTGGCGAATTTGTTACATTAAAAATCGAAAACATGACGGAACAGCATTCACACCTTGTTGAAGAAGCGCAAAATGGCGCCACTAATATTGCCAGCAAAATCGAAGAAAGCGTTTCTTTATATGGTCATACTAAAGCGGAAGAAGTGCTGGACAGTGCGGCAAAGAAAAAATATGCGCTTATTGCCGTCGCATCGGGTGAAGGTGTAAAGGAACTATTTAAAAAATATCGTGTTGATTACATTGTTGAAGGCGGTCAAACAATGAACCCTTCAACTGAAGATTTTCTTGCAGCAATTAAAAAGATTAATGCGGAACACTTTTATATTCTTCCAAACAATTCCAACATTATTATGGCGGCTTCGCAAGCTTGTGACGTTTTAAGAGAGGAAGGCAAAATTTCTGCGGAAGTTATTCCTTCAAAAACAATTCCACAAGGTCTTGTCGCCTGTATGAACTTTAATCCAGAGATTGGTAAAGCCGAAAATAGCACCGAGATGAATAAGGCGCTTAAGACGGTTAAAACTGGGCAAATCACTTATGCGATTAAAGATACTAGCGTTGATGGTGTTGAAGTCCATAAAGATGAGTTTATGGTGATGAACGGAAAGAAGATTCTTGCTTCTCACCCCGATAAATTAGCAGCGTTTACTCAATTAGTTGATTCCATGATCGATGAAGAAAGCGCGATTGTAACAATCATTTATGGTGAAGACGTTAAAGAAGAAGAAATTGCTTCACTTGTTGAGCAATTAGCGGATGAACACGATTATATTGAATTTGATTTGATTGCTGGTGGTCAACCAGTATACTCGTTCATCATTGGTGTTGAGTAATTTCTAAATAATATTTTACTAATCAAAATATACCTGTGCGCGAGTGTGCGCTAGGCGCTATTTGTTAATTAT
>JAQWCH010000021.1 GCA_028705995.1 Bacilli bacterium
AAGACGCTTCATAAACCTGTTGGTGTCATCATCAATAAATGCTTTGATTCCAAAAGTGTATGCGATGCATATTGCCAAGATGAACGATTAAAGGTCATTGAGCGCATCCCTTATGATATTAAGCTTGCCAATCTAGGAGCAAAAGGATATTTAGCTGCAAAAGATAATACAATTATTTATCAAATGTTTTTTGATATATATTACAAAATAATGCGGGAGGTCGATCATGAAACAACTCCTCGTTCTTAGCGGCAAAGGCGGTACTGGTAAGACAACAATCAGTAGTGCGCTCATCGACTTACTGCACGCCAAAGCATATGGCGATTGTGATGTCGACGCCCCTAATCTTCATCTTGTAGTTCCCGAATCCGGACTAACGGAAAAAAAGCCATTTTTCGGCATGGATATATTTCATATTAATCCCGATAAGTGCATCAACTGCGGATTGTGTTTGCGGGAGTGTCGCTTCCATGCGATTGAAATACTGGAAGGCAAACATCATATTAATCCACTTAAATGCGAAGGATGCGCTTTTTGCGCCGAAATTTGTCCGCTAAAAGCAATCACTCCTATCAAAAATGAAACTGGATACACACAAATAACCATAGATAGAGATACGCTTTTCTCGACCGCGCGACTGCATATTGGTAAAGGTAACTCTGGACTTCTTGTCAGTGAAGTAAAAAAGCCAATTGAGGCCTTTGTTGATCGTGATGATTTAGCCATCCTTGATGGATCTCCAGGTATTGGATGCCCTGTAATTGCTTCGATTCGTGGAGTTGATTATGTATTAATCGTCACTGAACCAAGTATTTCTGCTTTACACGACATGGAGCGATTGTTGAAGACAATCAATCATTTCAATGTACCTTGTGCTGTCTGCATTAATAAGTGTGATGTGTCACTTACCGTTCGTGATAAGATAATCGAATTCTGCAAAAAGAAGGGGCTCGATATACTCGGTAGTATCCCCTATGATCAACGGGTGGTTAAAAGTCTTAACACAAAAAAACGTATGCTCGATATACCAGGTCCTTTTACTAGTGCAATTATTACGTTAAGTCAAAACATCCAAAAATGGATGAAAATAGTCTAGAATATTTTTTAGATGACAAACTAATTATAAAAAAACAAAACTTTTGCTTGTTGCATTGCAATTGTCACTTAACATTATTTTAAAAGGTTTGAGTATTGTCTTTCAATTATACGCAAATATTGTTAGTTTAAGTATTGATTCATGGGGTGTGGATTACATATTACTTAATGGTGAAAAAATAATCGAACTATCAACAGTGTGAGCACGATTAATAAAATAATATCTAAACATAAATTATATGAACTAACAGGAATTAAATATCAACCATTTAATTCCAACTAACAGTTATTAATTTATTCGTTTTTTCTTTTTAATAAAGCGATAGCAAATATTCGTCATCGTGCCAATCGCCATGAGTGAGACAATAATCGTTAGATATTTGCTGGTCGAATTAATATTGACTGTATGTATACCTTGTGTAGTTTGGTATGGATTAGCATCATTGTTAGCGTTTGCCCAAGCAAGATATCTAGCGCGTGCGTTTAAAATAGATGTTTCTAAGCCACTTTGGAAATAAGATAAAGAGCTAGAAGTAAGGATGGTAATTTGCGATTTTATCGTCGTGTATTTAGTTGAGCATTGCAGAGTTGAAATGTCTCCTCCTTCATACGCCATAATACGATCAGCGACACTAAACGCCCCATTCATTGGTGTCGGAGTCCCCGCAATGAAGTCAGCTGAATTTTGATCAGTATCAACCGCGATTCCATCACTAATAGTTCTTGCAATCGAGTTTGTATTTGATGGAGCAGGGGCATTAACTGTCCCTTCGCGTTGGTCTGCAGTAGAGCCCGCACCAACAAAATCTATAACGTTAGCATCACTTGCAGATGTTGGTGCGGTAGTAGAATAAGTTAAAGCAAGTTTAAAAGCTGTTGCACTCATCGCGATTGTGCCAGCGACATCTGCGTTAGGAATGTTGGTAGTTCCACCACTTCCAGCGGCTTCTTGAATTAAGAAATAACTCTTAGCTAAGATTGTGCCAGAAAGCGAAGTATAACTACTAAATGTACCAGTTGCACTGGCATAATAAAGACAGTAACCATTTAGATTAATATTTGAACTTGAATTATTATATAATTCGACAAAATCTTGTTTATATGTGGCGCCCGTGTTACCACCGCCACCATAGGCTTCGCTAATGACAATTTCTGCTCCGGAGGAATCAGCTGTGACTGATAAAGCCACATCACTAGTAAGATAAGTAGTGCCGCCCGAAGTTGTTGGAAATTTTGCTTTGAATTGAATTGTCGTGTTGCTAGTGGTTGGCTTGGTCGTGCCCCATGCAATGTCGCTGCCTACGAAACTTGAGCCTGTTCCAGAACCAATTTTTGCTGTGTAATCAGTAGAAGAACCAGCAATTCCATTTTTCGTTATTGAAACAGTAAAATCACTTGCTTGGAGAGTATCAGAGGTTAGATATGATTTAGAAGTTGGAGTAGCGACTAAACTTGTAACAACATCGCCTTCTGTTTCTCCTTTTTTGAATAAATCGATATCAAAATATTCACTTGAACCAGAAGAAGCATTGCTTGTGGCGTAACAGCCAAAAACATTATAGATACCTGCGCGGAAGATAACTCCACGAGTTGTGTTTGTTGAGCCTGTTAATCTAAATGTTCCATTCGTTCCAGTTGATAGACTCCAAGCGGCTGTAGAAGGTACCGTAGAAGATAAACCAAAGGAAGTGGAAGAAGTATCAACAAGATAATTTGTACCGTCAAAAATATTAACACTAGTTCCTGAAACCGATAAATTCACATGGGAATCTGCCGCATTTGCACTTGTTATCGTGTTGCTTGTTACAGTAATCGCCGTACCAGATATGCGATCGGCGAGAAATGTATTAGGCAATGCGTAGTAAGTTCCACCAACATTTGCGGCGAGTACATAATCACCACTGACAACATCATTTATTTGCGTGACACGAATATAATCACCTGCTGAAATTGTTGCAACCGTGACGGCACATGTTCCAGTGTAAGTGTTTTCCCCGACAGTCGCACTAGCCGTGATAATGGCTGAGCCATCGGCAATTGCTGTCACTAAACCAGAAGAAGAAACAGTGGCGACACCAGTCGCATTGCTTGACCAAGTAACAGTTGGCGTTGAACTATCCGACATTGTCGCCGTTAAAGGCGATGTATCAGACGGAGATAAACTTAAAGTTGATGGTGTTACACTTAAGGTCACTTCATTGACTGTTCCATCACCCCAAATCGCATTTGCATAACTAGCATTATCAATAAAAGGATTGCGATTACCTTGGTATGTAGCACAGGCTTCATTGCGTCTAGTTTCTTTGATATCGACCGGATCATCATTATGCCAGTCGATTAAAAGATCCCAGGCCGCATCTACGGTTCCCAAAGAAGTATTAACAATATTAGTAATTGTAATAGTGCCAAAATAGCTTGTACTTCCGCTTCCGTTAGTAGTACCACCAATTACGGTATATGAATTGTAATGAGTGTATAAGTACATCAATATACGGGCAACATCACCTTTGACGGTGTCGAGAGGTTCGAATGTACCATCACTAATCCAGCCCCCGAGCGCGACGTTAACATTCAACGAATCTTCATAATATTTTTCGGTTGATGAGTCGTGCAATGATACGATACCAAAAGGATTATTTCCACGGGCGCTATTAAGGCCACTTTCAACTGGGCGAATATGATGCATATCACTGCCGCCACCAGTTTCACCCCATAATTCACCGGTCAGTGATTGGCACCAGACGTGTTCGCGATTCCAAGTGCCTTGAGCTCCAGAGCCCCAAGCAATACCAATGTTTGCTTGAGAATAAAATTCATAATTGTAGTTAGCGTCACTAGGGTTACCATCAGTGGCGTATACATAAGTTGGACTCGAGCAATCAGCATAAGTGGTATAAGTATAATGAGTGGTTGTAATTAAATCATGAAGTTGACCAAGAAGAGCTGGGCCACTAGTGGCCGATATTCCATTATAATAAGTGGAACTATTGGTTGAGTAATTGCCAACTGCGGCCTGTGTTTCGGTACTTTGGTTATTGAAAAGGAAAAAAACACTTGTAGCGAAATTGATTGCTCCGAGAGCCGCAAAAATGCGGAGTGCTTGTTTGTTTTTCATAATTATTTTTCTTGTTTATTTTATCTTATTAAATAAATTTATACAATGTTATTTATGTGTCTATATTTACTGTTAAATGACAAATCCATTGCAACAAGCAAAGCTTTTGGTTTTCTTATAATGAATTTTTTTCATGCTGAGAAAAAAGATTCATGAAGGAAAAGAAAAAAACAGATCATCGTTTTTCCATTTATAATCTTTTTTTAAAAGGTAACTCAAACTCTAACACTTGATTGAAAATACGGTTCACATAATGCTAAATTTTTAAATGATAAAACGATAGAACCTATTTTAAAAACTTTAATAGTTAAGCGTTGACAGTTGACTTAATCCTTTTCAGTTTAATGGTTTTTTAATAGTGGTTGGTAGCCAAAGAAATGACTACTTGTAACCATGGCGAATGCCTGTTAATTAAAAACAAAAAATCTTATTCGCCCAGCTCAAGCGTAATTATTATTTAGATAGAAAAAACCATAAATAAATTCAAACGTAACTGCAGTAATCCAATAGTAATGATCGTAATAACAGTCGTTTTAAAAGATATATCCCCACACAACTGGGACGGCACTATAATTCCAATTTTCATGCCATCCTGCCGGTTTTGCACTTGCCTGACAGTGAATTGTAAGATTTTCACAAGCGTAAATCCCATGACTCGAAATAGTTGTAACAGTGTCGGGAATGTAAATTGACGTGATATTTGGATTGTAACCAATCGCAAAAGAAATAATACTAGTAACACTAGCCGGCACCGAATAATTGGTTGTCGTTTTTCCTGATGGATAAACGAGCAATGTTGTTACATCCTTATCAAACAAAACGTTGTCAATCGAACGCAAACTCATATTCGAAGAGTCGACAATGATTGTATGAAGTGAAATACAGTTACTTAATGCACATTCCCCAACACTTGTAAGAGAACTCGGAATATTGAGCGTCGTAATATGCGCATTATATCTAAAGGCAGACGCCCCAATTGTCGTAACACTTGAGGGAAGCGTATAAGTAGCATCGGTTTTTCCAGTCGGGTAAACAATCAAAGTCGAAAAATCTTTATTAAACAAAACACCATCACTGGAGCTAAAACTCGTGTTAGCGGCATCAACATTGATCGCACTTAAAAGCAAACAATTATAGAAGGCATACTCACCTAAGGTTGTTAGCCCGCTTGCTAGTGTAATAGTTGTTAATGCAGAACAGCCACTAAAAGCACTAGCTCCGATTGTGGTAAGACTGGAGGGTAGACTGACATTATTTAATAGCGAACAATTGTTGAATACTCTTGAACCAATTGAAGTTAATCCCTCGTTAAGAGTAATTGTTGTCAATCCACTACATCCATAAAAAGCGTCGGTATCAATCGAAGTAACGTTACTTGGTATCGTAATCGACCCAAGACTTGTACAATCATAAAATAATGAAGAAGGAAGCAGCGTTAAACCTTGTGAAAGTGTGACTGACAATAAGGATGAGCAGTTTACAAAAGCACCAGAGCCAATTGTAGTCACGGAATCGGGGATAACAATACTTTGTAGTGATTGACACCCCAAGAAGGCTTGTGCCCCAATCGTGGTCACGAAATCGGGGATAACAATATTTTGTAGTGATTGGCACATAAAGAAAGCTTGTGCCCCAATTGCTGTCGCGCTTGTTGGAATTGTCACAGAAAGGAGGTTTGTACACGCCGCAAAAGCAGCATCACCGATTGTATTCACACCACCGGGGACTATAAAACTATTGCCCTTAGCAGCGGGATATAGAATCAAGGTGGTTGCTAATGAATCATAAAGGACGCCATCGATTGAAGAATAATTTAGATTAGCTGAATCAACATCGAAAGCGGCTAATGAACTACAGCCGAAGAAAGCAGCATCGCCGATGCTATTTACATGTTCAGGAATAAAGATTGAAGTGAGTGACGCACAACCCCGAAAGGCTGAATTGCCAATGCTTGTTAAAAGCTCTGGCAAAACAATCGATTCAAACATAAATGATTCATGGGTAATATAATCAGGGGAAAAGACATAATCAGCAATTGAAGTCACTGGTAGTCCATTATAATACGAGGGAATTTCAAGTGACGTTATACTCCGACTATTAGCGGCTGTTAACTCATATTCAGTTCCATCATTAATTAGCGAAAAAGTCATCTCTAACTCAGTAAATGTCGCCGAATAATATTGATTTTCGTAAACTTCACTTAACTCTGGATACCAACCCGAAAATGTGTAAATTGTTGATCCGCTCGCTTCCTTTGTTGGAGTCGGTCCATCATAGGAGGGAAAAGTGCCAGGTTCGACATCATAATCTATTTCGAGTATCGTCCCTTCATCGACCTGCCAATACACACGATATTTATCTAACGATTCTTCGTGTGGCGTACACGTGTAGGTGATGACAATACTTTCAATTGTTACAGGCTCATCATCTGCCCAAAATTCAACAATATAAGGCAAGCTTGTAAAATTTAGTGTGACGCCTGAATCAAGCGTGTAATCAAAATAGTTCCATTCATCATAACTGGCATAAAGTGTGAGTGATCCCAAAGTGGAAAAAGTCGCAGTCACACTGGTGATCGATGTAATTTGCGAGAGGTTATAGATTCCGCCCCCGGCGGCAATTTCTAAATGGTTACCGGGACTCGCTTTGACATCGTAATATTGAAATTGTGTGTAACGGATAGTGTGTTCAACTGAGACATATTCACTGGAGGATGTCGGTGCATTGCTCGCATCCATTGTTAAGACATAGTCGGGCATCGGAGCCCCCTCAATACCAGTTGGTATTTGTGTCTGATGAGTAATTAGTCCAAGAGTAAAAATCGCCAAAATTGAAAAAAACACCAAGCAAAACTAGGCTTCCTTTGTTTATTATTCATCGTATATTTTCCTCTACTTTTTTAGTATAACGCATGCAATAAAAAAGAGCTGAAAAGTTTTGATAAATTATTCACATTTTTTACAATAATGCAAAAGTGATATCAATTGTTACTAATTAAAGGATCATCTTGTCGATATAAACGGCGCGAAAATGGCGGAATAAATAGAAATTTGAAAAGGAAAATAGCACGTTTAATAAATGTTATAAAAAATAGCAACGTTAGCAAATAAGTTTATTTATTCGCAATTAACTTTTTATCCCGCCACTGATGCTTGAAATTGCCAAAAAGCAGCATATTTGTAATGGGAAATTCAACAAGTAATATCGTCGTAGCTAAACTTCCTAAATAGAACAAGATTGTCCATAAACAAATAAACAATATTGTTGTTTGATCAAACACTGTCGGACGGGGCATATATTCGTAGATCAGTCGGATGAGAAAAACATGGACAAGATATAGCGGACCACTATACTTTGCAATCCGGGATAACGATTTAATTAAAGAAAACCGCGCTAAAAATAACGCGAGTAAATAATATGAAACTACACCAGCGATTGAACCTAATATACGGTAGAAAATATCAAGAAACGAACCATTTAAACCACCAAGCCAATCGGGGAAAAAACTTAAAGCAATGATATAAGATGTCGTAGAAACAACAAATAGTAAAATGCGGATAAGTTTTAAATGTTTGTAGTTTTTGTAATACGGCGTAAAGATACATAGGCTAAAGCCAATAAAACTTAACGGGAGATAATATAACAATTGATTGCTAGCTAAAGTAGCAGGTCCTAATTCCGGTTGTTGATAAATATAAACAAAAACTTGAGCATACGCACTGACACAAACAAGAGTGAGCAAAAACTTAATTAGATCCCATTTTAGCCCCGGTTTTTTGATGATTAAGGTCATAAGATAATAAACAATCGCGATGAAAGCATTGATGAAAAACAAAGTCAGAAAGAACCAATAAAAAGTGTCGGTTCTTAGATATAATTCATTCATCCAGTAACTAAAATTAAACTCAGCGAAGCGCGGCAATAAAAAGATTGAGAGCACGGTGAACAAATAGGCGGGAAATAAGTAGGTTGCGATCAGTTTAAATAAATAAACGCCAAGCTCTTTAAGGGTTTTGCAGCGTTTAATAAAATAGCCACTCGTAAAGAAAAAGAGTGACAAACTAACGCTATAAAGGATTGTAAAGCCAAGCGTATTAGTGAATCCAACTACATAGTAACGCTGTAAAACATGACCAAGAAGAACAAAAGTCATCGAAATCACCCGCAAAAAATCAAAGTGAATTAGTCTTTTATCATCAGATTTTTGTCTTACTTTCATAAATTAATTATACGTGATTCATCTTATTAAGTAATATCAAAAAAACTATGCAAGGTAAAGGCGTAGAAAAATAATATGAACTACAATAATTTTAAAACCCAAAAGTCATTTATTTTTATTTTTTTTGATGAATATCGAGCAATGTTGCTAATAACGATCCAAGTGTAGATATGAAAGAAAGTAGCGCCAGTTGATAAAAAACTATTTGATTAGACTTAATTAGCACGCCGATGATGAGTAATGTTAACGAGATGATAAATAAAAGAATTGGGACGATAAAAAGTGAAATAAGTTTTTTTGCAATAAAAAGATAGATAAATTTTGTCATGGCAAAAGCAAGCACAAAAAACATTAAGAATATGACTATTTGTTTATAAATTTCGATTGGAAGAATTTTTTACCTCACATAATGATGTCGCGACCTGTTTTTTTCCAAAGAATAAACATCAATAAATAATCAATATATTTTTTCTAAGCGCCAGCACTATCACACGTATTTTCCATTATCTAAATATACATGTAATGAGGTAGAAAAAATATTTATTTTTTAATATCTTACTCCTCAATCGATATTTCAAAATTATCTGATATAAACGTTAAGTAAAATACTAATTATGCTTTTGAGCGGCAATTGATCGATTACGAATTACAATTAAGATTAGGACTGTTATAATCACCCCAAAACTAAATCCGGAGAAGTCAATAAAAGCATCTGCAAACGTTGGACCCCGATCTGGAGCATAGATTTGAATGAACTCCGATAACCCGGCTAGAAGTAGCCCAAATCCAAACACATAAAAAAGTTTTGTTTTATGTGAAAAATAAAGCCAATAATAGGCGGATAAATACGTAAATACTCCATTAATCAAGAAAAGAGCAAAATGACCAATTGCTTTCCGGACAAAAATATGGAGCTCATCTAATTGAATAGTCGTCAAATTTATCCCAAGAAAATCAATCACTTGGATTAAGATATTCAATAAAGTCGAACTTTGATTACTCGAGACTTCACCAGAAAAACTTGCAAGTACAATAATTGCGCTGGTGGATAGGATGAAGAGGGCCAAGTATAAGTGATGATACCAATGTGCATGTCTTTTCATAATGTAATTATATCTTAATATTGAATCGACAATATAAGCTAAAGTTAACAATACAAATAATTGTAGTTTTGTTGTTCCGGTATAATGAAATTGAAGCAACTTTTTTATAGTAGAATTTTGTGCAAATTAGTCAAAAATACTACTCGTTATCGATAATAATAATGCTTTTAGTTTATGATTAAATTGCAAGGAATCTGCAAATATGGAAAATCAAATATTTTTGCGCCTAAAAAATGTGAATAAAGTGTACCCAAATGGGATCCAAGCAGTTTATGATTTTAACTTATTGGTCAATAAAGAAGAATTTATTGTTTTTGTTGGGCCATCTGGCTGTGGTAAATCAACTACTCTACGAATGATCGCTGGTTTAGAAGATATTACTCGCGGTGACTTATATATAGATCAAAGACTGGCAAATAACCTTTCGCCAAAAGAAAGAGATATTGCAATGGTTTTTCAAAGTTATGCTCTTTATCCGCACATGAATGTTTACAACAATCTGGCTTTTGGGCTTAAGATGCGGCGTGTTAAAGAAAATGTGCTCAATAGTCAAGGCGAAGTAGATTTAAAAATCGATGATCAGCAGGTCAAAAAAATTAATCGTTCATTAAAATACATCAAAGATGATATCGAAAAAGTGGAAAAGAGTTTACTGAAAGCTCAAAGCATTGCTGATCTTGAAAAAAA
>JAQWCH010000022.1 GCA_028705995.1 Bacilli bacterium
GTTGAAAATGTAGAGGCACAAGATGCATAATATCTTATCTATCAAGCGGATTAGCAACTTTATGCATTATTATGGAATGCTTATTTTAGTTTCTGTTATTGCGCTTTTTGCGACATGGTATTGGATGGTTAATGCCCTCCAAACCTTGCAAATGCATAGTGCTTCCGCTTGGATGGAAATTGAACAAAAAGTCGCAGCCAGTATTTATGATAATGGAAGCGATGAAATAGCTTTACTCTGGAATGCGTCTAACTATACCGAAGAAGTTACGCTTCATCGGGCAGATGGGACGACTGTCCAAGTTACTGTGGCGGCGCGTTCGTTTACAAGTGTGGTCATTTAGGAAAAAAATAATTTAAAAGGGTGTCATGTATTACAACACCCTTTTTTAAATTTATTTGCAAAAGCGCGGTAAAATTTTAAAATAGGCTTAAATTGCAACAAAATCGATTCTTTGTTCAACCCAAGCAATAAAGCTATCTTCGTTGCTAAAAAGGCTATGTCCACTATCATAAGAAATTACATAGAGAGGTTCACCTAATTCGTAAATGGCAAAGATAGGTAGCTCAACTCCATTCTCACCAATTGGTAAACCAAAATCATAAAGTAAATCATCATCAGCAACAACTTCATAAAAAGGTAAATGTTTTTCATTCATATAGTCCATGATGACAGAATGAAAAATTGTCGAGCAAGCACAAAACTCGCCATAAACCGCGAGCATAAAAGAATCGTTATCATCATATGCGGCTTTTGTCTCAATTTGTTGATCTTGGTAACCACTTGGTACTACAAATTCAATATTCGCTACAAGTTGAACTTGATGAAGACTGCTAGTGCCTTGACAACTAGCAACGAATAAATTTCCAAGGATTAATAGTGGTATTAAAAAGCGATTTTTTATCATCAAAATAACCTCATAAAACATACTATAACAAATAATTAAAACATTGACGAAAAATATGATAATATTTGCTAAAAATTTCACTTGTTAAACAGTGAAAAAATAGCTGATTTTTCTAATATTTTAAAATAAAGAAAAACATAGATTACAAGAAGCATTTTTGCTACAAAAATATTTCAAAAAAACCGATTAAAATAAAATGATATTTTTTTTACTTGCAAAAGCAAAAAAAAGACTCTATATTTTTATTGCTATCTCATAACCGCTTGGGGGTATGAAATAGACAAAATAGATGAGCGCCTGCTCAAGCTTAGAAAGACGGGGGTGCAGTTATGGAAAAAAACGATGTAATCATCGAGTTAACGCATGTCAGCAAAGAGTATGATGGCACGACGGTAGTCGATGATTTTAATTTATATGTAAATAAGGGTGAGTTTGTTACTTTTCTCGGGCCATCGGGTTGCGGAAAGACAACAACACTAAGAATGATTGCCGGTTTTGAATTACCAACAGCGGGCGATATTTTACTTAATGGCGAAGATATTACTAATTTGCCACCTTATAAACGGCCGATTAATACTGTTTTTCAACGGTATGCACTTTTTCCACATCTTGATGTCTATGATAACGTAGCCTTTGGCTTAAAACTAAAAAAAGTACCAGTTGAAATGAGCCCGGGCAAAACCAAAATGGTCAAACTAAGTGAAAAAGAAATTGATGATAAAGTAACTAGAGCTTTAAAACTCGTTGATTTGGAAGCCTTTGAAGATCGCGATGTAACAACGCTGTCTGGCGGTCAACAACAACGGGTGGCAATTGCCCGCGCGCTTGTTAATGAGCCACAGATTCTTTTGCTTGATGAACCATTAGGTGCTTTAGATTTAAAAATGCGTAAAGAGATGCAACTTGAATTAAAGGAAATGCATCGCAAACTCGGCATTACTTTTATCTATGTCACGCATGATCAAGAAGAAGCTTTAACAATGTCGGATACGATTGTCGTCATGCGCGATGGTAAAATTCAACAAATTGGCTCACCGACACAAATCTATAATGAACCGAAAAATGCCTATGTTGCAAATTTCATCGGCGAATCAAATATTTATAACGCGACAATGATCGGCAATAAAAAAGTGCGATTTTTAAATTCGACTTGGGAATGTGTTGATGATTATCCACGTAATGAAAAGGTCGATGTTGTGATTCGTCCAGAAGATATCGTTGTTGGTCCCAAAGATGCCGGTCAAGTTAATGCCAAAATTATTCATAAGATTTTCAAAGGCATTCATTATGAGTATTTAGCGAGTGTGGGGAAAAACGAAGTAACAATTCAAACAACAATTGACCATCCGATTAATGAAGAAATGTCATTAAAAATCATACCGGATAATATTCACATTATGAAAAAAGAATTTACTGTGAATATCTATGATGATGCATGGATTAATAAGAAAAACCAAGTGATGATTGATGACACAGCTTTTGACTGCGATGTCACACAATTAATCAAGGATTCACATCTTGATGAAGAAGGCTATCTTGTTGATAGTCGTGGTGTGCGTTACGACTTAAATGATGTTGATGTCGTGGCAGAAGTACCTTTCGAAGCAATTGAAATTATTGATAATCCAGATGATGGCATAATTAATGGCCACGTGATTCAAAGCATCTATATCGGTGATCACTATCAAATCATTGTACGAACGGAAAATGAAGAAGATTTTGTTATTGATACGCCGTATTTGTGGAATGATGATGATTTTGTGAGTTTAAAAATAACTCCTAAACAAATTGCACTGCGCGTTAAAGGGGAACTTAAGCCTTATGAAGTTTAGGTTTCAACGCAAGTATTTGGCGCTTCCATACTTAGCGTTTTTACTTCTATTTGTTGTTTTACCAATTATTTTAATTGTTTACTATGCCTTTAGCGATAGCACGGGACGTTTGAGCATATGGCCATTACAAAATTTCTTTTCCGACACCGATAAATTAGAGGTGTTAGTAATATCGCTTATTTTTGGTTTTATTAATACGGTTTTATGTCTTTTAATTGGCTATCCAGTTTCAATGCTTTTGGCAAATAAGAAATACAATAAAAATATTGTGCTTGTGATGCTTTTTATCATGCCGATGTGGATTAACTTTGTGATTCGTACATGGGCGACGCGCGACTTATTAGCATGGATGAATTTGTCCGGTGGCAAGTATCCGGAATTAGCAACGATTATTGGTTTGGTTTACAACTATTTACCATTTGCCATCATGCCTTTATACACAACGATGCTTAAAATGGATAAAAGTCAAATTGAAGCGGCGAGTGACTTAGGAGCGAATCCCGTTCAGGTGTTTTTCAAAGTGATTATTCCAATGACTAAACCCGGTGTGCTGTCTGCCACGACGATGGTGTTTATGCCGACAATCTCTTCTTATGTAATCGCCGATATTCTCGGTGAAGGAAAAGTAACATTGTTTGGTAAATACATCGAACTTTACTACAAATCAGATTGGAATAACGGTTCTTTCCTTGCGTTAATTATGCTTGTTTTAATCGGAGTTACATCGTTAGTTAGTCGTAAATTTACCCGTGAAGATAACACACAGGTCCGGAGTTCAATATGGTAAAGAAACATCGTGGACTTGCGCAAATCATCATCGGACGCGCATTCATTTTATTCGTATTATTACTGATGTATGCACCAATTATTGTATTAATGATTTTCTCGTTTACTGAATCAACAAACGTTGGTACATGGGAAGGCTTTAGCCTCCAACTCTACGTTGACTTATTCAAAAACAAGGAAATTATGCAGGCGTTATTCAATACCTTAATGGTCGCTCTCACGAGTGGTGTGGTTGCGACAATACTTGGAACATTAGGGGCAATTGGTACGTTTTATATGTCACGTAAGGGCAAAAAAATTATGGAAGGGATGACACAAATCCCAATAATTAATGCCGAAGTTGTGATTGCCATCTCACTTGCCGTATTAATCGTTGCGGTTGGTGCAAAGTTTAACTTCCTGACTTTATTACTTGGACACGTTGTCTTAACTGTGGCGTTTGTGTATTTGTCGGTAAAACCAAAGCTCATGCAAATGGACCCAAGTATTTATGAAGCTGCGCTCGATTTGGGTGCAACCCCATCACATGCGATGCGCCGCGTTATTTTTCCAGAAATTCTCCCCGGAATTATTTCCGGATTTATGCTCTCAGTCACGTTATCGCTTGATGATTACATTATTACCGCGTTCTTACGCGACAATTCATTTGAAACAATCTCAACCTACGTTCAAGGTGTGATTGCGAAGAGTTCAATACCACCAGCTTTACGAGCACTTACGACAGTTATCTTCTTGATTGCCCTGCTCGTTTTATTCGTCAATAACTGGAAACAAAAACAAGAAGAAAAAATGAAAGTATTTAATACGAAGGGAAAGGTAACAAATCAATGAAAAAAATCTTAACAATCGGTTTACTCGCATTATTAGTTGGCGTAAACGCGCTCCCCGCGAGTGCTGCGCTTCAAGCTTCCGCAGCCGGAGAAGTAAAAACACTACGAATCTATAACTGGTCGGATTATATTTACGAACCAGAAGAAGAGGATGAAGCGCCATCAATCATCGACCAATTCATTGCTAAAAAGCGTGCAGAAGGTGTCACTGTTGAAGTTGTCTATGATACTTACGCGACGAATGAAGACATGTATAACATTATGAAGCTTGGTAAAGCATCGTATGATCTTATCGCTCCAAGTGATTACATGATTCAAAAAATGGCCGCTGAGAATATGCTTGAGGAGTTTGA
This sequence comes from Bacilli bacterium, assembly GCA_028705995.1. Taxonomy (GTDB): domain Bacteria; phylum Bacillota_I; class Bacilli_A; order RFN20; family CAG-826; genus JAQWCH01. The sequence goes on from JAQWCH010000022.1 coordinate 4,709, forward strand.
TTATGACCCACTCACGCAAACTTATCCAGATATTCCAAACTATTCAACCTATGCCTCACCATACCTAAAGGATGTTTATGATGACATCAATGTTTCACAATACGCTGTTGGTTATATGTGGGGCACCTTAGGAATTGTTTATAACCCGAACATCGATGATGGTCTTGGTGGAACAACAACTGATGACCAGATGCTTGAAGACTTGAAAAGTTGGGCTGCCCTTTGGGATCCCAAATATAAAGGTAAAGTCTCAATTAAAGATTCAATGCGGGATACCTATCTTATTGGGTTAATTCATGTACATACCGAAGAAATCGAAAATTTGCAGGCGCAATATGCAGCTGAAACAATTTCCAAAGAGCAATTTAAAGCGGGAATGGCTACTTTACTAAACGACACATCGCCAGAAACAATTGAAAAAGTATCTATCGCCTTAAAAGAGTTAAAAGAAAATATTTATGGTCTAGAAGTCGATAGCGGTAAAAACGACATCGTGACTGGTAAAATTATGATGAACACCGCGTGGAGTGGTGATGCCGTCTATGCGATGGACATCGCTGAGGAAGAAGAAGGCGTTGAACTTTATTATTCGATTCCAGAAGAGGGAGCGAACATTTGGTTTGATGGTTGGGTAATGCCTAAAGGTGCGGACAAAGAATTAGCCGCGGAATTTTTAGATTTTGTTTCTAACCCAGAAATCGCCGCGCTTAACATGAATTATATTGGCTATACTTCATTTATTGCCGGACAAGATATTTTAAGTCTTGTTCATGATTGGTATGACGCAGAAGATGGGGGCGTAACTGTTGATTTATCGTACTTCTTTGCAGGCACGATTACTGAAGACCCGCTCGATCCATTGACTTCACCGCTTATTACAACAGATTTAATTGGTCGGCAGTTCACCGCCCAATATCCAACAGAAGATGAAATCACCCGTTGTGTGATTATGCAGAATTTTGATCAAGAGACAAATAATCAAATCGTTGAAATGTGGGCAGATTTTAAAGCAAGTCGGATGAGCACATGGATGATTGTTGTGATTGTTGTTCTTGGTGTGGGTCTAGGAGCCCTTGTGGCGTTTCAAATCGTCCGTCGGCAAAAAAGCCAAAGACATGCGCGCAAACGTGTCGCACACAAGTAAATATTTATCGTAGCAACAAAAGAGGGATTAACTTCCCTCTTTTTTTATACTAAAATGAACCCAGGAGCATTTTGCCATGGATAATACAAAAAAACGTACGTTAGGGTTTAAAACTTTTTTCTTATTATGGGTGATTGGTTTAGCTGGTCAACTATGCTGGAATCTAGAAAATGCTTGGTTCAATACTTTTGTTTACGCGAAGATTGGTCCTTATTCCTATATTGTTAACTGGATGGTCGCTGTATCGGCAATTGTGACCACTATTTCGACCTTTCTATTTGGGACGATGAGTGATCGTCTCGGAAAACGGAAACCATTTGTCAGTATTGGTTATATTATTTGGGGTATTTTTACGATTGTTTTTGGATTAACAGGTTTTATTAATCAAACGACAATGTTACCCGTAATGGTTGCCACTATCGTCGTTATTGCAGATGCAATTATGTCATTTTTTGGCTCAATGGGAAATGATTCTGGTTTTAATGCATGGACCGCAGATTTGATTAATGATAAAAACAAAGGGGCAATTGGCACGGCGTTAGCAATCCAACCCGTTTTAGGAACAATTATTGGTACTTTAATTGGTGGCATGCTGATTCAGTACTTTGATTATATGGCCTTCTTTGCGATTATGGGCGGCTTTGTTATTCTTGTTGGTGTTTTATCATTATTCTTATTAAAAGACGTTCCAACGCTTCAAGCGAGTAAACGCGGCCATTTTTGGCAACAATTCGCAGAATCGTTTAACTTCAAGAAATTCTTTAAACTAAAAGAGTTAGTTCTTGTTAATGTTATTGCCGCGATTTATTTTATTGGCTTTAATGTTTATTTTGTTCACATTGGTAATTTGTTTATTTATAACTATGGATTTACACCAGGTGACGCTGGCATCATTCAAGGGATTGGTCTTATTGTTGCCATTTTATTCACGATTCCAAGTAGTAAGGCAATTAATAATAAAAAAAGTCCAATCGTTGTTTTAATCGCCTTAATTACGACAATTATTGGGCTTATCTACCTCGGACTAATTGTTGAACTTAAAGATCCAACCAATCTTTTTAGTTTAATAAATATTCCTTTACTGATTGGCATCATTGCGGTTGGTACTGGTTATATTTTAATTATGCAAACATTAATCGTTTGGAATAAATCACTATACCCAACGAACAGCAAAGGGCAATTTGAAGGTTTGCGGGTAATTTTCTTTGTGCTAATACCGATGGTAATCGGGACATCAATTTCTGAGCCGATTATTCGCAATTTTGGTTTTGCCACACAAATTGAAGTTGCTGATGGCGTTACCATTTCAGGCTTTGCTCCAAGTGAAGTTTTATTCTATTTTGCTTCTGCTATTATGGTGCTTGCCTTAATCCCACTACATTTTCTCACTAAAATGTATCGTGGACGCATTAGACGGGAAGCGATTTTTTCAGAAATTAATGAAAGAAATAGCGAACATGAGATAAGTTTTAGCACGCCAACACCAATTTTTAATAAAAATAAACAACATATTAATTTCGGATATGCAAAAGATATGATTTTTGAATTTGAACCGCAAAAAGTTCAACGCCCCCTGCGGTTAAAAGAATGGGATTTTTATCAAATTCAACATGGCCAATATGTTGTTCAACTGACGATTGGACACATTTCGTTCGCGCAAAACGTCGCGATTAATCTCATTGATTTAGCAGAACAAGTCACCCATTCATCGGGCATGATTAAGTTATTAAAGGGGCGGAGTATGAAGATGCCGATAAATCCGGCGCTCGATAATGAAGTTCATTATGTTGATAAAAAGAAAAATGTTGATTTACATTATGTGACAGTTGGAACTGATCGGCACTTATATGGTTCAATTATTTCGGATAAAGGCGTTAAGTTCAGCATTGATGTGCATTTAAAACGGCAGCAAAAGCACGATGCACTCGTTATTAATACGCCATTTGATAATTCGTTCTATCACTTCTATCTTAATTACAAACTCTCAAATATGGTGGCAAGTGGCACTTTTTCAATGGGAGAGTTGACATTTGATTTTGATCCAAAAAAAGATTTTGGTTTACTTGATTGGGGGCGGGGAGTTTGGCCATATCACGAAGTGTGGTATTGGGGACAAGTAAACGATTACTTGCCTGATGGCCGGATGATTGGTTTAAATCTTGGTTATGGATTTGGTAATTTAAGCGCGTCGAGTGAAAATATGTTATTTATTGATGGCATCGGCTATAAATTAGGACAACTTGCAATTGAAAATGATGTTACGAAGGATTTTTTAGCTGATTGGGTAATTAAATCAGCAGATGGAAAAATTAACTTGGTAATGAAAACCACCTATGACCGCTTTAGTGATATTGACTTTAAATTAATTTATATGAAATGTCATCAAGTTTATGGCCGCTACTATGGAACAATAATGCTTGATGATGGTCAAGTAATCGAACTAACCGGACAGCAAGGTTTCTTTGAGCGTTCCCATAACAAATGGTAAATAACATGAAAAAAGTCAAAATAGCCATCATTGGTGGCGGGGCAAGTGGATTATTTCTTGCTCAAGATTTAAAACGAAACATGCCGGAAACTGAAGTCACTATATTTGAAGCCAGTGAAAAACTAGGGCGCAAAATTGATGCAAGCGGTAATGGGCGTGGAAATCTCACAAATGTTTTTGTAGCACCAGATAAATACAATAATCCACAATTTGTTAAAAATATTCTAGAACGTTTTACTGCTGCAGACTTTTTAGTTTATGCGCAACAATTAGGATTACAAACAAAAATTGACGAGGAGGGCCGTGTTTATCCGCTTGGTGATAATGGTAAAATTTGGCGGACAATTCTTGTTGAAGAAAATCGCCAGCAAGCGGTCGACATATTATTAAACACTCCGGTTAAGACGATTAACAAAACAAAAAGAAATACTTACATTATTAATCATCAAGAATTCGACTTTCTCGTGCTCGCACTCGGATCAAAAGCTGGTCCAAACTATAAATTTAAAATGCAAGATAACACGCAAATCTTTCTTGACTTAAATGTTAAAGTTCGACAATCATATCCAACATTGAGTTCACTAGGAGTATATGAAAATCTAAAGATAATCGATGGTCAACGGGTAAAAGCGACTGTTAACTTGTTTATTAATGGCAATAAACAGTTTGGGACGAAAGGTGAAGTTTTATTTCGCCCGCGTGCTTTAAGTGGTATTGCCGTTTTTGAGTGCTCATCGTATTTAACTTGGGAGTACCGAAAACAAAGTAAAATCAGCGCCGATATTGTTCTAGATTTACTTAATGAATACTCATTAGATGATTTGACAAAAGAATTGCAAAACCGGCTTGATTTACAAAAAGAAGGGCGTTTCACCGGTATTCTTGACGGATTTTTTACACCGGAGATTAACCACTATATTTTGACACAAACCGATAATGTTACGGCGGAATCAATTGCCGACACGATTAAAAATTTGAGGTTCTCTATCGATTTAAGCTATGTCCCTAACAACAATCAAGTTGAATCAGGCGGTGTTGATCTTTTAGAAGTGGATCAATTAACGCTATCATCAAAAAACGACGATCATCTATTCTTTATCGGAGAAGCCCTTGATATAGATGGTTACTGCGGCGGATACAATTTACATTTTGCCTGGGCATCAGCTTTTTATGTGAGTGAAATATTGCAGAAGAGGCTTCAAAATTACGAGTAATTAAGATTGAAAATTCACAGTTTCTCCTTTATACTAGGTAGCGCGATAAACGGTTCCTTAGCCAAGTGGTAAGGCAATTGACTGCAACTCAGTGATCACCGGTTCAAATCCGGTAGGAACCTCCAAAAACAGTTTTAATTAGTTCTAGAAAAAGGGCTAATTACACATATTTATGCCCACATTGGGCATTTTTTTGTGTAATAAGAACATGTCACAAGTATTTTAATTATAAAAACCACCACACACA
>JAQWCH010000010.1 GCA_028705995.1 Bacilli bacterium
TATTGAATTTTGCAAGAAATATTTCTTATCTTTTTGATAAATATGAAAGCAATAAAAATATACGAAAAATACAACAAAAAAACCGCATAAAGCGGTCTGTTTTTGAAAAATGGTGCCGACTAGAGGACTTGAACCCCCAACCTACTGATTACGATTCAGTTGCTCTACCAGTTGCGCTAAGTCGGCGTGTCTAAAACATAATAAATAATAATCAAATAAATATCAATGAAAATAAAAGTGTGTTTAATCGTTTATTTTTGGTGAGCTGAACTTTTTCGCAATTGATAATTGGTGTTGACGAATGGCTTTCACCGCATCAATATTTTGTGGTGCATTTAAATTAACAATATATACAAGATAATCGGTTGCAACAATTGCATGTGTTGGGACATGAGCCGCTGCTAAAACATGACCCCAAGCCCGATAATAAGCCCGTGTTAATGGATGCGGACTTTGACGTGCTAAATCATGCAGTTTAAGCGCTAAACTACGCATACTACTAATTTTTACATTTCGTTGTTGATAACTATTAATTGTATTTTTAATTTCTTCGATAATAATCGGCGAATAATATGCTTTCTCAATCGCAAAATCACAAACTGCTTTGCTCGCAAATAGGACTGCTTCTTGGCGACTTAGTTGCTCAATGGTCATCAGTAAATCTGCGCGTAGAATTTTATCATCGTTTATTTTTAGTTTTGTAGCGAGTTTTTTGTCCATTGTTAAGTCCCCCTTTTAGGATATTATATAATAAAAAAGGGAATTCTATATAAAACGTTTTATAATATTTAAGTAATTTGAATTTCTTTTATGTTTAGCGCAAATTATTCTTGCGAGCACATTTTATTGAACGTTATAATAAAAACAACAACACGATAAGAGGAAAAATATATGGCAAATATCGATGTAATCTTACTGACGCTCATTATTGCGGCTTGTTTATTGACTCTAAGCTATGTTTTTATTATTTTTCACAAAATTAATCGGCTAAAAGTTGTCAATGCTGATGTCGATGAAATATCTGGATACATCCGTCAGGGGGCGATTACTTTTTTGAAACGAGAATTTAAGGTAATCATTCCCTTTGTTATTGTTGTTTCGTTGTTACTAGTTGGACTTGGTTTTCTTCCAATATTTCATGGTGCTGAAGGTGTCGGTTGGGAATCGGCAATTTGTTATTTAATTGGTTCTGCGTTTTCTGGACTTGCTGGGCTTGTCGGAATGATGGCTGCAACAAAAGCTAACGCTCGTACAACTGATGCGGCAATTAATCGTGGAATGAGTGGGGCTTTAAAAACGGCTTTTTCGGGTGGCGCTGTGCTCGGATTATCAGTTGCTGGTCTTGGTTTACTTGGTTTAACTGGGCTATTTATATTAGGTTATTTTGCATTTGTCGCTCTTGGTGATACACAACTCGAAGCAATAAAAGCCGCCGCCCATGTCGTCACAGGTTATGGGCTCGGCTGTTCAATGATAGCTTTATTTGGCCGGGTCGGTGGTGGAATTTATACGAAAGCTGCTGATGTTGGTGCAGATCTAGTCGGGAAGGTGGAAAGCAACATTCCAGAAGATGATCCACGCAATCCCGCGACAATTGCCGATAACGTTGGAGATAATGTCGGCGATATTGCTGGTATGGGATCAGACCTCACGGAGTCATTTGTCGGATCAATTATTTCTGCCATTACCATCGCTTCGCTTTATGTTGAACAAATTGGCACGGTATTAACTAAAGTATCTTGGATTGTATTTCCGCTTGCGATTGCTGGCGTTGGTACACTTGGTGCGGTAATTGCCGTTTTAATTGTTCGTAGTCGCGAATGGAAAAATCCACAAAAAACACTGACAATTTCCACGTATATTACAACGGGGATTGTATTTATCGCTACCGTTTTTCTTAGTGTTTTTTATTTAAAAGACGCACGCGCAATTATTGCAATTGCCGCCGGATTAGCATGTGGAATTGGTGTTGGTTGGATTGCCGAATACTACACATCGAGTGATTTTAAACATGTAAAAGAAATTGCTGAAGAATCACAAACTGGTCATGCGACAAACATTATTTCTGGACTTGCTATTGGTATGAAGTCAACGGCCTTAACAATTATCTCTCTTGCGCTTGGAATTATTATTTCCTACTTTGCGATGGGAGGAAAATCCGGATTTGGAAACTATGGTATTGCTCTAGGCGCAGTCGGTATGCTATCAACTGTTGGAATTACTGTTAGTGTCGATGGTTATGGTCCAGTCAGTGATAATGCTGGTGGCATTGCCCAAATGGCAAACCTAGATCCACATGTTCGCAAGATTACCGATAAGCTTGATAGTGTCGGTAATACAACTGCCGCAATCGGTAAAGGTTTTTGTATCGGTAGTGCCACATTAACTTCGCTGGCGCTTGTAATCTCTTTTGGAGCAGCAACTGGACTAAGCGCAGATAACTTTTCCTTGATGGAACCCCGCGTAATTATCGGCGTTCTAATTGGTGGTATGCTTCCATTCTTGTTCTCTTCACTCGTGATTGATTCGGTCGGACGTGCGGCAAACCAAATGGTCAATGAAATTCGTGCCCAATTTAAAGCTGATCCCGGTATTTTAGCAGGTACCAGCACACCGGATTATCAACGTTGTATTGATATTTCTACACGCGCCTCCTTGAAAGAAATGGTTTTACCTGGCGTAATTGCGATTCTTTCACCAATTGTGGCGGGTTTTATCTTAGGGTCAGCTGGCTTAGGCGGTTTATTAATTGGCGGATTAATTTCAGCGATTATGCTTGCCGTATTTATGGCGAATGCTGGTGGTGCTTGGGATAACGCGAAAAAATATATTGAGGAAGGTTTTTTTGGCGGTAAAGGTAGTGAAGCCCATAAGGCATCAATCACTGGTGATACCGTCGGTGATCCACTCAAAGATACCGCTGGTCCAACAATGGATATTTTAATTAAAATGATGTCGATTATTTCACTAATCATCGCACCCGTGCTAAAGGAAGTTCCATCACTTTGGGACTATATTGTTGATTTGCTATAATTTTTTATAACAATAAATGGTGGGTAGCTGATACTATCCACCTTTTTTTAATTTATGTTTCGTCTTAAGAAATTTAAACATAATAAGTGATGTTTTAATCTATATTTTTTTATTAAATCTAGTAGAATAGAGCACGAAGGTTATTTTTATATATGCTATTTTTAAAGCACTTCCGCCAGTACTATTTCAAATACGCATGGGCATTCATCTTGGGTGTCCTACTTTTAATTGCGATTGACTGGTATCAGCTTGAAATCCCAAGTATTCTAAGTGCTGTGATTGACGGTGTTGATGATGGTGTAATTACACAAATGAGCGAAATTATCACGCCCTTAACTCAAATACTAATAATTATTATTGCACTGACACTTGGCCGCTTTTTGTGGCGCTATTTGCTTTTTGGTACAAGTCGCAAGATTGAGACTGACATCCGCGGTAAAATGTTTGCCCACGCTGTTACTTTAGATCAAAATTTCTATAATCAACAAAAAATCGGTGGTTTAATGTCGTACTTTACAAATGATTTAACCGCTGTTCGTGAAATATTCGGCCATGGGTTATTGATGCTTGTTGATGGACTTGTTCTTGGTGGTTTTGTTTTGGTGAGAATGTTCCGTTTAAACTGGTTGATGACACTTTATGCTTTTATTCCAATCGCCTTAATGGGTGTGCTTGTCTTTTTTCTTGAGTTACGCATGGAACGCAAATTTAAAGTACGACAAGAATCATTTGAAAAAATGAGTGACTTTGCACAAGAATCTTTTAGCGGCATCACGGTGATCAAAGCTTATGTTCGCGAAGCGGCCGAAGCATTGGGTTTTAAGAAAAGATCTTCTGATTTATATAAAAATTCAATGGCGCATCTTAAGTATGCCGTCATCGTCAATGTCATCATTGATGTGATGATTAATCTCGTTATATTAGCAATCATCGCTTATGGGGCTATTCTTATCGCCTATGGCGATTTAAGTAGCGGGGAATTAACCGAATATACGGCTTATTTCTTTAATCTCTTGTGGCCGGTCTTTGCCCTTTCTTGGTTTTTAAATATCAATGGCCAGGCACAAGCCTCTGCTAAACGAATTTATGCATTTTTAGAATCGAAACCTCTTGTCGCGGAAAAAGATGATGCAATTAAAAACGTTACTTTAAATGGACGAATTGAAGCGAAAAACCTTACATTCACTTATCCGGACGGCCGCGATCCTGTTTTGCATGATGTGAATTTTCTAATTGAAAGTGGGCAAATGGTTGGAATTCTTGGTAAAACTGGATCTGGCAAATCCACTCTTGTTGAGTTATTACTGCATATTTATAATACTGATCCTGGCATGCTCCTTGTTGATGACTATGACATCGCACAACTTTCAATTAATACGTTACGTAATCATATTGGTTATGTTCCTCAGGATAACTTTCTTTTTTCCGATACAATTGAACGCAACATCGGGTTTGCTTTTGAAAAAATTGAACACAACGCATTAGTGAAAGCAGCTAAACTTGCCGATATCGATGAAAACGTTCAAGAATTTAAACTGCAATATCAAACGATGCTTGGTGAGCGTGGTGTGACGGTTTCTGGTGGGCAAAAACAGCGTATTTCAATTGCGCGTGCCCTTGCAAAAGATCCATCAATTCTTATTCTTGATGATTCAGTATCCGCAGTTGATACGAAGACAGAGGAAGAGATTATCACTAATCTACAAAATGTACGAAAAAATAAAACTACTATTTTTATTGCCCATCGGATTTCAACTGTCAAGCGTCTTGATAAAATTATCTTACTGGAACAAGGCCATGTCGTTGGTTTTGGTAGTCATCATGAGTTGCTTGAAAGTAATCACCTTTATCAAGAAATGGTGCGATTACAAGAATTAGAAAATCTTATCGCGGAGGTCGAAGTTCATGCGTGATTTTGTTGAACATCACGAAGCGCATCAAGACTCGCGGTTGCTGCTTCGACTATTAAAATATTTAAAACCCTATGCAAAAAAGTTTGTATTAGCATTTTTCCTTATGATTATTACAACCTTTGCTGGTATGGTTCTTCCGCTCGCGTCTGGATTAGCAATTGATATCATGACTGATCCCGCCTATACGATTGAAGCGAAAACAACAATTATTTTCATCGGTACAGCAGTGATTTTACTAATAACTGGCATCGCTATTTTGGTTGGTTATTATCAAAATGTGATGTTGCAAAGAATTGGTCAAGAAATCACCCATCAAATGCGTGAAGAAGTTTTTACACATATTGAAAAATTATCAATTGGACAAATCAATGATTTGCCAGTTGGTAAACTTGTGACGCGCGCCACTAATGATCCTGGTAATATCTCTGATATGTTTACCAATACAATTGTAAATTTAATTCGCAATATTCTGATGATGGTGATTATTGCTGTAATTTTGTTGTTCATTAATCCCTTAATGGCGTTAGTCGCCCTTGCTGTTTTCCCGCTAATTGTGATTGCTTCGCTTTTCTTTAATAAATTTTCACGCACGGCCTACCGTGAAGTTCGTCAAAATGTATCAGAAATTAATGCCTTTTTATCGGAAAATCTTTCAGGAATGAAAGTCACACAAGTATTCAACCAAGAAGAAAAGAAAAAACAACAATTTAAAATTATTAATCAACGCTTAAACAAAAGTTATATCAAAGAAATTATGGTATTTGGTATTTATCGGCCGTTAATATATTTTCTCGCGATGATTGCGACAATTTTATCAATCTATTTTGGTGTAAGCGCAATTTTCGCGGGTAGTTTAACTATCGGACTATTTGTCTCTTTCTACTTCTACATTGGTCAATTCTTTGAGCCCGTCCAACAAATTGCCGAACAGTTTAACTCCTTGCAAAGCGGTTTTGCTTCGGCGGAAAAAATCTTTGATGTATTAGACACGCCACCCGCTATTAAAGATGCAGAAGATGCTATTACACTTGATCACTTAGCGGGCGAAATTGAATTTAAAAATGTCTGGTTTCAATACATTCCTGAAGAATGGGTGCTCAAAGATATTTCGTTTAAAGTCGCGGCCAATGAAACTGTTGCTTTTGTCGGGGCAACGGGCAGCGGTAAAACAACAATTTTACAATTAATTGTCCGTAATTATGATATTCAAAAAGGACAAATTCTTATTGATGGAATTGATATTAAGAAGATCAAACGCTCATCTTTACGGGCTTTTGTCGGTCAAATGCTTCAAGATGTCTTCTTATTCTCTGGGACAATACGTGAAAATATCACTTTAAGAAATGAGAATATCCCCGAAGCTAAGATTCTCGAATCGACACATTATGTCGGGCTTGATCAAGTGCTTAAACGCCTACCAAATGGTCTTAACGAAGAAGTCAAAGAACGTGGTAAAAACTTCTCCGCAGGTGAACGGCAATTAATCTCTTTTGCTCGTGCTGTTACCTATCAACCATCAGTGATGATTCTTGATGAAGCAACCGCTAATATCGATTCAGAAACAGAGGCAATTATTCAAGAATCTTTAGCAAAAATGATGAATATTTCGACAATGTTAATTGTTGCCCATCGGCTCTCAACAATTCAGCACTGCGATAAAATTTTTGTCATGCATAAAGGTGAGATAGTTGAAACTGGTAATCACCAGACACTATTACAAAAAAATGGACTTTATTACAATTTATACCGTTTACAGTACGATCAACAAAAGCGCGAAGAAAATAACATTCTACAAGTGACGAACTAAATCGAAAACACTAATCAGGCCTAATAAAGCTTCATCTTCATTACCATTTTCCGTAACAAATAGGAGTTCTGTTTTTTTCTCGATGTCTTCTTCGGTTTTAAAATAATCAAACAAACGATAAATATCGACTTTTCTTGATACAAAGTGATATTCAACCGATGGTTGCTTTTCTATCTTAATTTTATCGATGACATCAACAAAGTGCACTTTTGTCAATTCCGCAAGAATCTCACCTTGTTCATTAATGAATTGCGAAAAGATTGTGCTTTCATTAAAAACACCGATAAGCCGATTGATACGCATAATCGGAATGTTTGATAAATGATAATTTTTCATTAAAAGATAAGCATCAAACAAAGTTTCTTCTATTTGGCACATTTTAATTTGACTAAACGGAATCATCACTTTTTCCGCCGTTAATGGATGAGTTATTTTCTTTACTAGTTGCTTAAACTTGGCCATGAATTCTAGCGTTGGATAGGCAACTTCATTATTATGAACAATAATATTGCGCAAATCGGCAACTAAAAAGAGAAATTGGCGGTTTTCTCCATGATTAATGATTTTATTGTTTGACTGATTAACAAGTGAAGAAAAACTTTGATAACGATCGGTGCCTTTTTCCTTGCTTTTTAAATAACTTTCCAATTGATTAAAGGTATGAATAAATTCCGCGTTAATTTTCTTTTGTTCGCTCGTGAGCATAATCTTCTCCGATCAAGATGTGTTTAATGAAATGACAAATTAATTTCGAATGGCAACTGCTTGTGTTTTTCAAGAATATTCTTTATCTTATTTCTATATATATATTAACTGAGATCAATAAAAAAAAGCAAAGTTGAGTACATAAAAAATGAAAATTCCAAAAGTGTTCCCTGGTGTATCCACTGGGCAATTAATTATTACATCACTTGTGATGAACACTTATCCTGATCAGCGTGAGCGCCCTATTCGTATTTGGCTACCGCCAGGTTATAGCCAAGAGAATCCACAAAATCGTTATCCAGTTTTTTACATGCATGATGGCCAAAACTTGTTTGACAGTGCTACTTCTTATGCTGGCGAATGGGAAATTGATGAAACTATCACGGCCTTAATTGCTAAAGGTGACCATGGAACTATTGTTGTTGGTATTGATAATAGTCAGGATCGACTAAATGAATTATCACCTAATTGGCCACGTATCTTGGGAATAAGAAAAAAGATTAACCAACCATCTGGAGAACTATACGCCTCCTTTATTGTTAACACGGTTAAACCATATATCGATACACATTTTCACACTTTGAGTAACCGCTCTAATACTGGCATTGGTGGATCAAGCATGGGTGGTGTGATGTCTTTTTATATGTTGCTCACCTACCCTGAAATATTCGGCTCTGGCTTATTATTTTCGACTGCTGCTCAGCTTTATAAATATGCTTCGATTAAAAACTTTGTCCAAACAAAAATAAGTACGATGAATGATTATCCGCGTATATTTCTTTTCGCTGGTGGCTTAGAACGTTCAATTACTCCTTATGTTAAGCGGCTAAGTCATTTGCTAATTAAAAATAATTTTCCAAAAGAAAACATTGCTACATTGATTGATCCTCGGGCAAAACACAATGAATTAGCGTGGGCTAAACACTTTCCAAATGCATATCAATGGTTAACAAAAAAATAGTGGCAAAAAGACCTCTATTTATCAAAACACCCTTGATTTGCCTATATTATTGAATCGGCTTTTCAAATGCGATTCGCACTTTATTTCCTTCAAGGATAGCCACACCGACTGCTCGATAACCATTCTTTTTTAATAAATTAATCATCGGTATGTTTTTTTCGTGTGTATCAATTCGCACAGCGGCTTGCTGTTTTTCATGCGCTAAATGCTCGACAAACTGAAGCATTTTACTCGCTATACCTTTTTGCCGGGCTGAACTAGTAACGGCAAAACGGTGAATGACAAAATAGGAACCCGCAACTTGCCAACTGCCACTTTGTAGCTGGTCATAGTCTTTTTCGTAATCAAGGACCGCCATCACGGCAAGAATTTTAATGCCTTCTTTTAACACATAAAAGGCCTTATTTAAAATGTCCTGTCGAATTGTATTTTCGCTCGGTGTTCCATCTTGCCATTGACCAGAGTTTTGGGTTTTAAGCAATTGGCGTGCATCATCAATTACTTTCATAATCTGCTCTAGATCATTGGGTTTTGCTAATTCAATTAAATAGTTTGTTTCCATTTATTTTTGTTCTATCTAGTTAATTTTTTGATCCGCTTTTTCAATAAATTCGATATACGTTTTTAATATTTGTTCAACAACTGCCGGGCGTACATTGTCCAATGTATCCTGTGGTGTATGATAGACATTTGAACGGTTTTCATTGCTCCATGGCATCCCGATTGCTGTTGTCACACGCACACCTTTTTTTGCTAACTCCGCAGCATCTGTTCCACCAGTTAGAAATGCTAGTTTCTGTGTTGTCACTTTTTCTCCATGCTGAGAGGCAATTGTCGCTAATTCAGTTGCCAATGCTACGTCAAGGGCAACAAAGTTATTTAAATCACTAGTTAAAAAGAATAGTTCACGTTCATCATACAAACAGTCCATATTTAAACCGATTGTTGGCGTTTCTTTAAACTCTTTAAGATGTTTTTTCGCATATGAGCGTGCCCCTCGTAAGCCTTCTTCTTCAGCATCAAAACTCATAAGAATTAAGCGTGTGTGTTGGAGACCTTTTCCCGCGCTTTTTTGTTCTTTATAGTATTGTCCGATTGTTAGAGCAAGCGCTGATGCTACAAGGTTATCACCTGCACCTGGTGTGGCGGTTTTACTTGCGAAAAACCACATTTGACCAACAAGTAGCGTACCCCCTGATAAGACAATTTTTAGTATTAGGTTAAGCGTAGTAAGTGGCGGATAAATTAATAAATAAGCGGATACGACAATCAGTAATATAACAAGGGCAATCGAGCCTGTTGTCCGTAAATTGTAAAGTTTTGGCTGATGAATCAGAAAATTAAATGTATGGGCACTATCGTGATGACCAGAAACAATAATTTGTTGTTTCACTTCTTTTTCTGGTTCAAGCACACCATAAACGTTCCGCGCTTTTTTTCGCGGATAGAAAATATCTAATAAAGGTAAGTAAAGGAAAAACTGGAACACTAAGATTAGCAGTGCAAGTGCAGCGATAATTAAGGCATAAAGAGGAAGTTTAAACCAAAGCAAGGTCACACTAGCAATATAGGCAATTACAAGTAGCCGAATCCAACCAAGAAAAGCACCTTTATGGATAATGAAGTCTTCACTTGCCACCCAATCCGAAAACGTTTCAAGTTCAGCTTTTAAATCATCCGCAGTCGCTAATGCGGCTTTGGTACCAGCAAGACGTGGACCGTGCGTTTTAATCAATTTATCGGTTCGCTTAAACACATCTTCGCGTAACTTTTTGACATCCATAATATTCATCTCCTCAATGTATTTTGATCAGTCTTTTTTATTATAATTTAGAACATAAAAATTGACTATATCTTTCAAACGTACGCCCTCTCACGTATATATAATTGGTATTTGAACAGCAAATAAAAAGGCCAAATTATTTTGGCCTAAATTTAACTATGTTTTATCAATTCATTAAAACTAAAAAAACTAAATTATTTATCCGCGCATTCGCTACTTGTTTGCTCAATAAGTTTGCGTTCTTTTTTATTTTCATACATCGCATCATCAATAATTTCCAAAAATTCTTCTGCGATACAATTTTGTCCTTTGCAAAAGGCATGACAGCCAATACTCAGTGTAATTGGCACCGCTGTTGTCGGCAACGCGTTATATTCTTTAATTGCTTCAATTAACTGATGTTTATAATCCTTAAGTTCACTTGGATCTTTTAAAGGACGAATAACAACAAATTCATCACCGCCAAAGCGCGAAACGAAATCACCTTTATTCATGAGATTAAGTAAAATATCAGCAAATTCACGCAGGGCGGCATCACCAGCATTGTGACCTTTTTCATCATTGAGAGCTTTAAAATTATCAAGATCAATCATATAACCGCCAATACAAGTATCTTTATTCATGCGTTTAATCTTTTCATTAAGTTTTTGGATTAATTGCCGCCGATTATATAGGCCAGTTAAATAGTCGGTAACGGCAAATAAATGTTGTAAACCCAGGGCAGTAATAATAAAGGTCAAAATCAGGCTTGTGATTAAAATTGTAAAGTCGCCAATTATTGTCTGACTAACAATTCCCATAAACGGCAAAAAGTTAATAAGAAACATAATTTCAGGATGGTTAGCTGGTTTGATACTGCGCCACTGCGCGAGAATAATAATTAAGGAGATGACAAAAGGAATTAGTGTAAAAATACCATAGATAAAGAAATATGGGCCAATTTGCGGCGGGTATGTCCCTGAAAAATCAAAATACAAATTGTATCCCGGTATAATTGAAAATATAGAGAAGCCTAAATTAGCAAGCAAAATAATGAGCGCGATAATGTTTAATATTAAACTTTTAAATTTACACTTTGTGAATGAATAGACAAAAAATAGCCAAAAAACACTGATTAAAGGAACGATGATACTGCTTAAAACTACAAATAAAACAGTTAATCGATGGAGGGTATTAAATAGATAGGAAATATGAATAACAACATTAAAGGCTAAAAGTAAAATGATTGTATAAAAAATGCTTTTGAAAATACGATGTGCTTGATTGCCCGGACTAAACTGCTTATATAGATAAGCGTAGACAGCAAGTACAACGATGAAAAGAAATATATCAGTCATTAAATTAAGGTATGTCATAATAAAATTATTACTTTAACTGATAAAAGGTTATCGTAATTTCGTCCCCCTGAAATTAAATAATCTCACAAAAATTTAAATGCTCTACAGTATTTATGATTATATCATAAGGATTACGCTGTGGACACTCATTTTTTAATTACTCTAAATTTAGTTGTTTGTCACGCCGAATCTTTCTATTTAAAGTTATTATTTACGAAAAAAATATAGTGAGCATACGAAGAGTTTTACTTTAAATACGAATTTTTTGCCTTTTTTACACTATTTTGAAAATTTGAAGATTTATTGACATCCATTTTTAAAGTATTTATACTTTGCTTAGAGACAAAGGCAAAACTAGAGCAATCTAGCGACGCAAAGCTATAGGGCCTTATTGTGAGGTAGCCAGTTACCTACTGCTTGAATAGAGGGAAAGGTACTGCGCTACTTTTTTGTAACCAATGGGCAAAAAACACTGGCTTTTAGCGACTAATTTTATAACTTTACTTGTGAGTGGTATGCTGCTTTCAACTTTTTCCTTTGCGTGGATAAATAACAACCGGTTTGTTGATCACATTGAACTTCAAATTGGTGAAGCGCAAGCACAAGTCCAAGGTTATATGTTTAAACGTCAGCATAGTGGACTCACGACCTATACGAATTTAACTCCTGAACTTAATGAGAGTCTTATCGCTAGCGACCAAGGTCAATTAACATTTACGTTTGAAGATGCAAGCGGAACCTTTTTCAGTGACTTTTCGCTCGCTAACTTATATCTAAATGAAAATACGCTTAATGCCAATGCGTTCCCGGCATATTTTGTCGAATTGCAACTATTTGCCAACGTGCCGCTCTCATATTTAAAAATATCGTTGATGCTCCCAGACTATGTAAGTCCAGAAATCGTCCCTGCTTTTAGTGATTTCTCCTACCGTTTTATGGTGCAAAACAATAATGCTTTACTTCCGCTGGAATATGCGACGCCCGCACCAAACGGCGTTGATATTTTATCTACCTATGGACTGATCAACATGTTAAGTGGCGTCACTAATTACGATCCAACTATAAATAATTTAGGTCCTTATGACAGTCTTAATGGTCGCATTATCGATGAAAATAATAGTGAACAGATTACCTTAATGATTCCGGCTGGAGAACAAGGATTTTACTACAATCATTTTTTAAAAAGTGTGGTGGTCGAAATTACACCAGATCCGCTAGCTTTTTATCAATTCATTGATAATAATCCAGATCTTGCTGATAATGATTTGCTATTCGGTCGCAAACTACAGTTCAATTTCCAATATTCGCTCGTGCCTTTTGGAGTAACGCCATGAAGAAAATGAATCTTAAAACCATTTTGCTCCTTTTAGGTTCAATCGTGACTGGGGCTGCTGCTTCAATTGGTTTTGCTTCAGCCGCCTTTATATACAATCAGCAATATCAAGTGCCGGTTGATTTTAACGTTGGGCGTTTATCAACATATTTTGAAGGCGGAAATGGGAGTAAAACTACTCCGTATCTAATTGCAACTCCCGATCATTTACGCAATTTACAAAAACTTAATGTGCTTGGTGTGTTTGGCAAAAACACACATTTTCGCTTAAGTTCAACAATCCCGACGACCGGAATGGTTTGGAGTGGTGAAAATCTTATGCCGATTGGTAGTGAAGATTACCCATTTTTCTCGCAGTTTGATGGTAATGGTAAAATCATCAATAATTTAGTTGTCGTCGGCTCGCAAACAAACGATGTCGGTATGTTTGGCTACACCGCGATTAATAGTCAAGTACATGATTTCATTTTAAGTGCGCCAACAATTTATGTGAACGCTGAAAATAACCCCAACCAATTAGCAACAACTAATCCTTTTGATAGCATCTTAAGTACGGAAGCAACTAATTTACAAATTACCCTAACACCACGCAATGGGACTGCTCAAGCGTATTTTACCGTTAGCGCAACAAGTGTCAGCGCTAATGGCGTTAGCTACGCAATCCAATGGACAAGTAGTGATGAAAGTCTTTTAGTTTATGATGCGAATACAAGTCGCTGGAATGTTAATGTTCCTGCCGATGCTGAAGATGGGGCGTTTTATCCTGTTCAATTAGCAGCAACTGTATACGGTTTATATCAAGACATGATTGTTTCTTACACGCTCGAAAGATGGCAAATAAATGTGACCGATGCTGGTGATGTAAATATTGCCGATGTTTCAACTGACACCAATCAAGGTTATTGGAAAACTATTCATGATATAGATAACATTGGTTTTGGCGTTCATGCTACTTATGTTGGATTCTTTATTGGTCATCTCGATGGTGAAGCACGAAATCTTGGTCTTTATGGTGGCAGTGATAACGCTCTTGCCAATAACGCTAAACTTTACGTATCCGGCCGCCAGGTGCAATCTTATACAACATTGATTGGACGTTCTGTTAACGATAACGTTAATGATGATGCAAACGGTGAATTCACCCGGCGCTTTTTTGATTATGATGCTTTGATTCGCGATTCAGCTAATCTTTATCCCCCACTGCCTGAGCAACTTTTACCAGCTGTTAATGAACCAGCGTTACCAACTGTTTCAACCGAAATCAATACTTACTACACAGATATGCAAACTTACGCACAAAATTTATCTTCGCACTATGGAGTGACAACAAGCGAATTT
This sequence comes from Bacilli bacterium, assembly GCA_028705995.1. GTDB lineage: Bacteria > Bacillota_I > Bacilli_A > RFN20 > CAG-826 > JAQWCH01. The sequence goes on from JAQWCH010000010.1 coordinate 14,211, forward strand.
TCCTATCTCCGGCACTATCCTGGTCTTACTGATACGAGTTATATCAATGGCGCGAACACGCAATATGCGCTCCAAGTTGATGATGCTCTCGCCGGCTATATGGTCATTCAGAAAAAGAGTTCCTGGATTGGAACCCGCTATATCAATACGTATTCGTTCCTACATAATGGTATTTGGATTTACATGAGCACGACAAATCCGGGATGGTCAAGTTTGATTACAAATACGCGCTATGAAGCAAAAATTCGTGTTTCTTATGTGGCAACCGGAAGTAACGAAAACAAATTCCAACTATTATTTAACTCTTACAATCCAAATCCCGGAAGCTTTCTCGGAATTCCGCTCAATTATTATTCCACAAATGTTTTTGAAGATTTAAGTACTGAACTCGATGATAATAATAACCCAATCTACGATCCAAGTGCCCATTCTGTAATTCTTACTGATGAATTTGGTAGTCCATTAACTGGTGTTGTTGAACAAGAATTATCCTTTGTTTTTGATCGTGATCGCTTTGCTTTATCGTCTGGCTATCATCTTGTAATCGGCTTAGGTGTTGGGCGCACGCGGTTAACTCCAACTTATGTGGCGAGCACATCAACTGATAATACCGCAATGACAAGACAAACATATGATCTTAATTACACGAACTTTTCATTGAAGATTCTTAGTTTAGATTTATTTTTCACTTCATTAGATGGAACCATAAGCCGGCAAATTAATAACGTTGACTATTTATATGCTTTGCCAAGTTTTAGTGATGGTAGTTGGACCGATTGGCCAATTAGAAGTGGGGTCCGCATAAACTTTGATGTCGTCACAAGCGCGATATATACAAGCGGTCAATACGCGAATTACCGTTTCTATCGCTCGGCTAATCAATTCTTTAGTGGTTCAACGGTCTATGGCATTCAAAATGTCACTAGTAACGATTGGAACTTAGAAAATACGACTAATTATTCATCCGCCACATTTTCCAGTGAAACATGGTAGCAAATTATGAATAAACATCAAAAGCGCATTTTCCAACTTCGAATTAAACTCGGGCTCACATTTGTCTCGTTAGCCGTCGCTTTAACATCGCTTGTCTATGTTACATATTCCTGGTTTATGTTTAATCGTAATGCTTCAATTGGTGGATTAGATGTTGGAATTGAACAAATTGTTACCCATCAGTTGAAATACTTTGTTGGTAATGGTGATGAAGGTTATCCTTCAAGTGATTTTTCCTCAACTGATGTCGATGTGAGTGTTGATGATTACGCGAGTGACTTTGTCCCTGTCTCCAGTGATTTTCATCAATATCAGTTATCAATCAAACAACCATCCTATCGTTTGACCTTTGCTTTAGAATTATCACTAAGTGCGAGTGATGTCGCGCGTACGTATGAAATAAAGATTAATGGATTTACAAGTGAAAGCGCGGCAAATTACTATAACGTTGCGACCAATCAACTAATCAATATTGCCGAGGCGGTTAATATCTATAGCACGATTATTAATGGTGATGCTGACAATACTACAATTACAAGTAACGCCGCCGCTTTTGTGAGTGCAGCCACACCAGCTGAAGGTGATAAATTTGATGGAACTGACGAGTACGCAACTTTAAATTCTTTCTCTTTTGATGCGAGTGTCGTCCCGCAAAAAAGAATTTTTCTTTTTACAATTAACTTTAGTGATGACCCAGCGACTTACTATAATTTTCATTCCTATGCTGGAGATAATCTATATTTTGAAAAATCTCCACTCGGAAATTCTAATGTCTATCAAGGACTGATTTTCCGCTTGGATGCTCTACTTATTAGCCGTACTAATTGATCTTTTATCAAGTCAAAATGCATTTTTTAAAAAAATTTAATACATTCCGCTTGCATAAAAATTTGCATTTGAATTATAATAAAGGTACCAAAAATTAACCGCACCTCCCTCGTTGGTTAGATTCTTGGAAGCGAATTGCCCGCTTGACTCGGTGCCCATTAACATGCGAGTCTCACCCCTTGATGACAAAGGGAATAAAAAATGGAGGATTTTAGTCATGAATAAGAAGAATAAAGTTTTATTAACATCTGTCGGTCTTGCCTTACTCAGTGGTATTGCCGCAACTGGTTCCACCTTTGCTTGGTTTACAACCACCCGGACGGCGAGTGTTTCCTACTCAAAAGCGACGGTTAAATCTGGTCAAAGTAATTTACTTATTGATTATGTCAGTTCACTAAATACGATGACAGAAAGCCAAGCTGATAGTCTACTTACCTTAACTGGCGGAAATATGGTAACTGATATTTCTGGTAATGGTTTGAATTTCTATAAGCCAGTGTGGAGTGCTGATCCAGCGATGGCTAGCTCAATTAATGTAGTGGATTTTTCCTCTTCAGCTGACGGTTTATTTATTGATTTTACAATCAGCGTCACCATTCAAGGTGAAGCTTCGATGAATGTTTATCTTGGCGCGGACACTGTAATCTCTGCTTTTGACGCTAATCCGGAAAGTGTTGAGGCTGTAGCCTCATCGAGAATGGCGGTTATTGTTGATGGTGCCGCTGTTTTATATTATGCCCCTGATCTGGATGGAGCTGCCCCACTTAGTGCTGCTTCATCAACACCAGTAGCAATTGCTAGTGCAACAACTACTGCTCTTTCACCAGTACCAGTAGCTTCTTTCACCACTCATACATCCAATCCTGTTGATTTTGCTGGACGTATTTTATCCTTAGTACCAACAGAGTCTGTTCTTGGTGCAGGAGACTGGTCAGCAACTAAAAACGTTACTTTCCGGGCATGGGTTGAAGGTCAAGATGCCGATTGTGATAACGATGCCATTGGCGGCATTTTCGATATCGACATTGATCTCTTTGCGCTTGAAGCTTAAGTTATTTGCTATTTATTTTGTGATCTAGTTAATAAGAAGACTTTATGGGTGTACCCATACTCATAAGGTCTTCAAATAAAATAGTTCATCATCCATTTAAAAAAGAAAAGGAAAACAAAAAAAGGTATTCAACTATGAATAAAAACAAAAAATTATTGTTGTCTTCGGTTGGACTTGCGGTCCTCAGCGGAATTGCTGCGACTGGTTCAACCTTCGCTTGGTTTACAACAACACGTACAGCCACTATTTCTTATACAAGCGCGACGGTTGTTTCTAAACAAAGCAATCTAAAAATTACATATGTTAGTTCTAATGATACATTTGATCCAGTGCCTGAAGCCGGAGCGGTAAGTTCATTATCCTTAGTCGGTGGTATGGATATTACCGATATTTCTGGAGATGGTCTTAATTTCTACAAGCCGGTTTGGAGTGCTACTGCCGAAACTGCCAGCGCAATTAACGCTGTTACAGCATCAGTTGGTAATTGGGTCGAATTTACTGTCACTATTAGTCGTGATAATGTCACTGGCATGAAAGTTTATCTTGGTGCAGGAACATCTATCACGCCTAAAACTGCTCTTGATGAGCAAGATCTTAAGGCAGTTGCCGCCTCCCGTTTAGCTGTAATTAACGTTGATACACCAGCCTCTCCAGTTGTCGAATGCATTTATACACCAAGTGACGCTAGCCATAGTTATTTAACTACTGCTGCTGCTGGCACAGCCGTTTATGGTATTGATGGTTATACTAAGGTTACTTATGCTGGTGACTTAGTGACCGGGACTTTAGCAACACAAACCACCATTGGTGCCGCAGATGCTGCTAAAACACTTGTTGCTGATTTATCTACAGAGACTTCAGCCGATGTTACTTTCCGGGCATGGCTTGAAGGCGAAGACACCGATGCGATTAACGAGGCGATTAGTGGCGTCTTTGATATTAATATCTCCTTGTTCGGTCTTGACGTTGTTGCCTAAAAATTTAAAAAAGATAGTCTAAATCATATATTTATTTGGGTGTTAATCAAGTTTTGATTGACACCCTTTCTTTTTTTTACTACGATAAACTTGTATACCAAGATTAGAGGGTTATAAATTAATGGAAACAATTGAAAAAAAGGCGAAAATACCTGGGTGGCTGTCTTTAACGTTACTAATTGGTGAAGTCGCTTTAATGCTATTCCTTGTCACTATTTCAATCATTACAATGGCAACAGTTGGAAGCGCTCAAGGTATTATTAAGTGGTTTCAACTAAATCCGATCTGGATGTTTGTGATTGTGGTCTTTCCTCTTATTGTGCTCTTCTTGTTTAATGTCTATCTATTAATCAAAACACTTAATTCACAAAAAGAAAAATCTTTTGATCCAAGTGGTATGACACAGGAAGAATTACTCGAAGAGGCGCGTAAACAAGCTCGTGAAGAATTAATGAAAGAAATGGAAAAAAACAAGGATTCCAAACAATAATTCTTGCAATAATTTAGTAAAATAGGGTGGAGCAATCTACCCTTTTTGTTTATTTAGAAAAATTCTAAGTATGGGTATTTACAATTATTTTTATATCGTTTATAATTTAGTCGTTAAAAGCAAAGCTAGAGAAATTTAGCGACGCAAAACTATAGGGCCTTCTAACGATGGTAGCCAGTTGCCAAAATGAATAGAAAGATCTAATCATTTATCGGGCAATTCATGGTTATCATCGTTTTTATTCAAATAGAGGGACTCTCCACTCAGTATGAGTAAAGAGCAGAGTGAGCAAGCCGCGTGACCATATGTAATGGATATGCGTTAAAGCTGGTCTTGTTTGCGAAAAGCATCGTAGATGTGTTCTTTCACGTTGTTTATTGAGAAAGGAGGTAGATCAATGGCAAAGATTAATTTAGAACAAGAATTTATCGATAACCGCAAGCGCAAAAAACGCGCGAAGGTGCTCGGTATCATTTCAACTTCTTTAATCACCGGCTTTGTGATTATCTCTTATCTCGGGTACGCGGTTGGCGAGCATCTGGCAAACGCAACAACTGTATCATTAATTGATCAGTCAGATGATATCGGTGTAACCGAAATTGGATTCCGCGTGCCGTCAATGATTCCTTATGCCGACCAAGAAAAATATGATCTTCATCCAGATGAATACCAGGTGCATGGTGATGGTTATGTCTATTGGACATCAACCAAAGTCAGTGGACAAGCAATTCGCTACATTGTCAATCATTGTGGCTATTCAGCGAATAATACAATTGAACCCGTGACATCTGGCCCATTTCAAAAAGGTCAACAGTTAAACCTGCTTTCACAAACAGAGCTGGCAGGTGTTAGCCCATATGTCGAACAAACCGAAGATGCACAAAAAGCGCACTATATTGCCTTTGAACTGCTTTTCCGCGTTGCTCATGAACAAGCAAATGATTTCTATGTCGGTGTTGAAGATTATTATATTTATCTTAGCCGCGATATTCAATTTTATGGCGAAGACCGGATGGTCGATGCGTTACGCTTTGGTTTTGCTAGCAGCTTAACAACGGATATTATTAATCCAAGCCGCTCCCAAGGTGGAACAACCGAAGTCGGTGGTCGTCTCGATTTGGACCGCGATGGTTATTTTGACTATACATTAGAAGGGTCACGGTTAAATCCCGATGATCCAGTTGGTTATCAATATGAAATTGGTTATGGCTCATTCCTTGAACCGTTAGAAGCGGATAGTTGGGGTGAAGTTTTAACTGCTGACGTCCCAATTGAAGACCAAAACGCATTATCTTTTTATCATGCTAATTCAAAAAACGGTGTAAAACCCCTTTTATCGTATACGCCGGCTGTGGCGGAGTATTCAGCTTTTGCCGATTATACTGTTGAAAATCCCGATGGTGAAGCAATTGCCATCACTGATGCTAAAGGCATCGCGGAAGTTTCCATCAAAATTTGGCTTGAAGGTTGGGATGCTTCTTCAATTGACGAACTTCGCGATAAAACATTTGGGGCTAACTTACGTTTCACCGCAAGTGCTGGTAGCGAAATATAATTATTTATTTTCACTGATTATTGCTATAATTAACCAAGGATATGTTTAAAAATGACAGCATTTTTTAGTTACATTCGTGAACTATTTGAAGCGATTTTTCGTAATATCTGGCAATTCATTGTGACACTTTTTGCCCGTCCATGGATCGGTGCAGCAAGTGATTTTCAAGAGTACTCATTGATTTTCGAAACATATAATCCCCAGTTCCGTGTCGGCGGATGGATTTTCTTTGTCATTTTTATTTTAATCGTTATCGCTTTTTTAGCTGGTGTTGGTTATGGCGTCTACTACTTAGTACGTAAATTTGTCGTCTATCATCATCACACGGTGACGAAAGAACGCTTGATTGAAGAAAATCAACGACTAAACAAAGAATTACTCTTTGCAATCCAGGAAAAAAACGAGATTTTAAAATTGAAAGCAGAAACATTTGGGGTTGATTTAGCCGAAGGCGATCAAGACACCGCAAATCGTAAAGCGCAGGAAGCTTTCCCGCGTTTAACCGAAATTGATACGCTTTATCAAGAAACGCCACATGAAATTAATATTCCGGCATCTGATGTTGGCCTCTCACTTGATCAATTAGTTAAACGTTATCAAAGATTTGCCGCTTCACAACTTGGCTTATATTATGATATCCAAACAATCCGGACGATGTTTGCCGCACTTGGAACAAGTAAATTCATTATTCTTGAAGGTGTATCTGGTACTGGTAAAACCTCATTTCCTTATTCGTTAGGCAAGTTCTTTAAACGCGATGTTACTGTTTGTTCGGTCCAACCATCATGGCGCGAACGCACAGAAATGATGGGATATTTTAACGAATTCACGAAAAAGTTTAATGAAACAGAATTTTTATGTGCGATTTATGAATCCACCTACCGCAAAGATGTCAATATTGTCATTCTTGATGAGATGAATCTGGCACGAATTGAATATTATTTTGCTGATTTCCTCTCAATTATGGAAATGCCGGTAGTTGAAGAGTGGCGCGTAGAAGTCACACGGACGCCCGACAACATGAATCCAAAACGAATTGAAGAGGGCAAACTCTTAATCAATCAAAATTTATGGTTTATTGGCACGGCTAATAACGATGATTCAACTTTTAAAATTACAGACAAAGTATATGACCGGGCAATAACGTTAACACTCAATGACAAGGGTGAACAATTTGATGCCGAATATACTGAAGGTGTTTTTATACCGTATGACAATCTCGCACTTTTATATCAACAAGCGCAAACTAATTATCCAATTAGTAAAACAACATTAGCAAAATTTGAAAAACTTGATGAATATGTTGCTACGCAATTCCGCATCGGTTTTGGTAACCGAATTATGAAACAATTAAAAATCTTTGTGGCCAATTATGTGGCCTGTGGCGGAAAAGAATTAGAAGCCGTTGACTTTATTTTTGCTTCAAAGATTCTTAAAAAGTTCACGGCTTTAAATCTCCCGTTTATGCGCGATGAACTTAATGCCCTTCATAGTGAATTAGATAAACTATTTGGTAAAGGAGTGTTCGCCCAGTCACAAAGATTAATCAAAGATTATCTGAAAGTTAGTGGCTAAAGGATGGAACTCAAGTAATGCCGAATAATCAAAAAAAAACACCAATAAAAAATAACAAGACGATTGATAGTTATAAAGAAGCATACTTTTCTCATCTCGAAAAACTTGTTCGTGATGATAAAAGTATTGCTTTGTTATTTCAAGCATTTAAAAATGGTAAAAATACCTATGCTGGTATCCATCGGCGGGAGAATAAGACTTACTCACCAGATTTTATTGTCGAAATTGAAAGTGCAATTGGCTCATTAGAAGCAATTGTTAATGATCCCCATCGTTTTATTAAAGAAAATCCTCTTGTTGTCGAAGTTGAAAAAGCAAAACGTGTTACCCATCACTCGATTAAACATATGGCCCAGCATACGGAGAATATTGCCTCGGTTGGTAACGATGGTTCGGTTGATCCAAAGCGCGTTTTAAATATGTTTATTGAAGACGAACTTAAAATCTATGAAAACCGTTTTATTATGACGCTTGTTCGGCGTTTACAAACTTTTATTGAACTGCGGTATAAATACATAATCGAACATAGCGATACACGTGATAGCGATGCCGTAGCGATGACCAGCCAAGTTAAGATTGGCGATGTCACCTATGAGATGGAAACAAAACTCAAGGTCGTTATACCTAGTGATGATGAGGGACACCGCGCAGCGAATCAAGATTTATTAAATCGCTTAATCATGCTGCGTAAACGCACACTATTTTTGGCAACCTCGCGCTTCATGCTCGAAATGCAAAAGGCGGCTCCGGTCAGTGATCCAGTTTTACAAACAAATATTATGCGCCTGAATTACGATTATCAAAATGCTTATCGTTTATGGTTATTCATTAGCCGTTACGATCAATTAGGGATTGAATACAAATTTCAAGAAACTAAATTTGATTTTAATGAAGACTATCTAAATCGACTGGCTTTCCTCAACCTAAGCTCTTATCTTTCGGTTGATAGTCCTAACCAGATTTTGCCGGATGATAGTAGCAAATTGTATTTTTATAAGCCGAAATTCCAAAAGCTTAATCTCGATGTCGACCTCACTGATGAACGCATCTTCGCCAAGGGCAATCCATTTAAGATTAATAATAACCGGGAAACTGAAGCGCAGATTGCCGCAAAGTTAAAACGACAAAAAGCTGCGGAAGAACGCCGGCTTAAAAAAGCAGAAGAAAAACAAAAACAAAAAGAATTAGCCGCGCAAAAACGGCTTGAAGCGAAAAAGAAAGCGGAAGAAAAACGACTTGAGGCAAAAAAGAAAGCCGAAGAAAAGAAAGCCCGGGAAGCGGAACGCAAACGTCAGTTAGCGTTAGTGGCTGCTGAACGTAAGCGAATTGAAAAAATTAAACTTGAAGAAGCGAAAAAACTAGAAAAAGCCCGGCAAGATGTCGCAAAGATTGCGATTAAACGGAAAAAAGTTACAAGTAATGAGCGCACAAGTAGTAAATCCAAAAAATAAAAAGAAAAGCCTCTGGAGTAAAATTTTCACTTATGGATTTGGTGTTTTAATTGCACTCCTGCTTGGCTTTCAAATTATTGGCACCATTTCGGCACAAAACAATTTTGGTGTTGCCAGTTTTTTTGGCTACCAAACATTGATTGTTGAAACAAATTCCATGGAACCAGCAATTATGACCAATGAAGCGATTGTGATTAAGAAAGTTGATCTTGCGACAATTAAAGCCTCTTCTTCTTATGAAGAGCTTGATGGCGACGTTATTACTTTTTACCGCCGTGATGATGGACGAATAGTAACGCACCGTGTGGTCGAGATTCTTCCACAAGTTGATGGTAGTTATAATTTCCGTACACTTGGCGATAATCTATATGCCGATTCGTGTCCTGGTGGATATTGTGACCCGATGATGAGTCGGGACTATGTCTATGGGGAAGACGTGCTTGGCGTTGTAGTTGGCAAAAGTGCCTTCTTTGGCGCGGTGGTTAATTTCATGACAAAACCATTTGTGATTGCTATTGTCGCAGTTGTTCCACTATTCTACGTATTTATTAGTTCTATCATTGATATAGTAAAAAATAGTAAAATGAAAGAGGAAGATTTTGCTAGCGACGAGCTAGATGATTTTGAAGCACTCAAACAACGAGAAAAGTTCAAACTCTTGATTGAAATGGAAAAAGAAAAACTTCGCACGGAATTACAGTCTGATAAAAATAGTGATAAAGTAGGTGAGCATGATGAGTAACAAAAAAACAAAATTATTAAGTGGTAATAAGCGCATTGATTATAAGCGCTTGTTCTTCATTTTCTTCGTATGCTTTTTTGTTTTATTCGCCTTTGTCATTGTGCTAGCAACTGGCTTGCTTGATAATGCTTTGGGCGCAACTTTAAAATGGGTATTGATTATTCTAACCAGTGTAATTGCCCTTACTTTTTTAATTCTCGCCTTTTTATTTTTCTCACAGTCGAAAAAACTTGCCGTGCAAAAACAACTTGATAGTGATGTATTTCCCTTACTTGATAACGTTTTTGATGAACGGGCATTAATTGAAAGAACGAATAAATTATTAAAAAGACGACCTGATCAAGTTTTTTATAGTGTTGCTTTTTCAACCTTCAAATTTAAAAAAGAAGTTTTTATGCGTTATGGTTATGAAAAAGAATCGCAAATTATCTCAATTATCTTCTTAGCGATTGATGAACTTAAAGCACAAGTGCCGAATACTATTTATGGTTATGACTATAGTGAGCACTTCTTAATACTCTTACAAGATGTGTCGGCGAACGATGTGCAAAATATTTTAGAAAAGCTTACAGAGCGCATTAATCGTCTGCTTGAAGAATATAAGATTGACATAGAAATATTACCGCATTATGGGGTTGGGGTCCGCTCAGATCAAGAAAGCTTAACGGCGCAGGCTCTTTACCAAAATGCATTAACCGCCAGTGACCATGGGCGCCTTTCAAGTGAACGGGGCGGCATCTTCTTCTTTGATGAAACGATGTTTAGCCGCAACGAACGCAATGTCGGGCTTGCCCGTGATATTGAAAAGGGACTGGAAAAAAATGAATTTGAAGTTTATTTCCAACCAAAATATGATTTAAATCTCAAACGTTTCTCCGGCGCTGAAGCTTTATTAAGATGGCATCACCCTGAACGCGGGACAATTCTCCCGGGTGCTTTTATTGCCTTAGCAGAACAATCAGACTTAGCCATTCGGATTGACTATTACGTTATTGATTTAGTTTGTAAATACTTGGCTGATTGGCGAGACAAGGGATTACGGCTATTGCCCGTCTCAGTTAATATTTCTAAACGGACGATTTTTACCGTCGATATTGCCGCATATATTGAAAAAACAATTAAAAAACATAGTATCAATCCGTTGTTACTAGAAATTGAAATTGTGGAAGCCCCATCGCCTTATGATGTTTTGTATTTATTAACAACAGTCAAGAAAATTAAGGCCTTGAATATCAAAGTTTCAATTGATGATTTTGGTACTGGTTTCTCTTCGTTAAGTTACATTAAAAAAATCCCGTTTGATATTATTAAAATCGATAAAGCCTTCTTAAGCGATATTGAAATTGATCATAAGTCACGGGGCCTCGTCGAAGAAATTATTAAATTAGCCCATATTCTTGAAACTTATGTAATTATTGAAGGTGTCCAAGAAGCTGAACAAATCAAACTGCTCAAAGCGATGAAAGCGGACTGCATTCAAGGTTATTATTATAGTGAACCTTTAAAGCCACAAGACTACATTGCCTTTATCACCAATAATAAATTCGAAAAAAGGAAGTAAGCGATATGATTTTAATAATTGGTACGACACCTGATGATATCATCTACTATAAAAACCGCATGCGGATTAAAGAACAAGGCTTAATTTCTGCTAACTATCCTTATTATGTCGGGCGTTTAGCAAATAAAGATGTTTGTTTAACCTATACAGGCTATTCGAATATTGCTTCTGGCGTGATTGCTGGTTATATGATTGAGAAATTTTCGCCATATATTGTGATTATCACTGGGGCCGCATCGACGATCAATTTAAAAGCCAAGCAGTCCGATTTATTTATTGCTGAGAAAATTTATCTTGGTGATGTCGATCTAACTTCGCTCGCTGATGTGCGTTATGGCCAAATTGAAAATCTCCCGCCATTTTATTCTTCCGATGAAGACTATATTCGCATGATTGAAACAATAAATAGCAAAACCGAAAATCGTCATTTATTGCGTGGTCCATTAATTTCGACAAACGTGTTCTTCAACGAGGAGAAAAAAGCCGAAAAGGTGCTTAAAGATCAATTTGGCAATATTGAATCGATGACGGCGTTTGATACAGAAGCCGGTGGCATTGTGACCGCTTGTGGCATTTATAGTGTTCCCTGGCTCCTACTTAAAGTAATTAATTACCACGTCGGTGATGAAATGGAATTTATATCAAGCCCGCGCATTAGCGTTGAAGCACAGCCACAAATTGGTTACATCATCGAAACCTTGCTCTTAGAATTAGTTCATTCATTTAACAATATCTAGATTTCACACTTCGATCGCGCTTAAGCAAGTAATAATACATCACAAAATTGGAGGTCGCTTATGTTTGAAAAGATTCTCATCTTTGCACAAGTTAAAGCAACACGGGAAGCTATTGCCATTGCACTTGCTGATACGTATTCCACGATTTGTGTGCAAGATGAACACACTGCTATTCAAGAAATTAAAAATAACAGCGACATCCGCATTTTATTAATTGATCTTGAAAATAATGATTTTGTCGCTGAAAATTTTATTGAAATTTTTAATATTCACTCGACCTTTCGTAAAATTAAAATTATCGTCTTTGGTGGCGCTAATGATCAAGAATTAATCGCGCGTTGTTTAGAAAAAGGCGCAAGTGATTTTGTTATAAAACCGCTTGATGCCGGTGCATTAAAAATATTATTATCAATGCATATCAATCAGATGTCCGATACCGTGCTTGAAGATGCGCTTGAAGATACAAATGTTATGTTTAATCGTTTATTTAACGATTCACCGATTGGCGTCGCAATTACGCGCATTAGCAAAATCGGTGAAGACAAATTACGAACCGTAATTATGAACCCGACCTATGCAAAAATAATTGGTCGGAAAAACGAAAGATTCAGTGGACTTGATTGGCAAGAAATCACTCATCCTGATGATGTCGAAATAAGCCGCAAACTTTACGAAAAACTCGAACGCGGTGAAATCAATAGCTATACACGAGAAAAACGTTATATCCGTCCCGATGGTTCAATTGTCTGGGTCAATGTGATTGTTTCTGCATTTGCCAGTACAAATCCACATGAATTCTCTTTTATTTCGTTTATTCAAGATATTACAGAAAACCGCAAAATTAACACCGACTTAGCCGAGAGTGAACGCAGTAAATCAGTTTTATTATCACACCTACCCGGACTTGCTTATCGTTGCGATTACGACCGTGATTGGACAATGCGCTTTGTTTCCCAAGGCTGTAAAAAATTAACTGGTTATGATCCGGAAGATTTAATTGATAATAAAGTTATTTCATATAATGACCTCATAGCACCCGAATCGCATTATCCAATTTGGCAAGAATGGAAACGCGTATTAGCAAAAAGATTACCATTTACTTATGAATATCAAATCATCACGAAAGAAGGCGTCCGCAAATGGGTGTTAGAACTCGGCGAAGGGGTTTTTGATGATGATGGTCAGGTCATTGCTTTAGAAGGCATTATTGTTGATATTGATTATTTAAAACAAATGGAAGAAAAGATTCGCTACAACGCTGACTTTGATGAGGCGACCAAACTTCATAACCGCAATTATCTCGAACGTTTACTTGATACCCATATTAAACAAGGACGAACAACAAATAAAGCGTTATTTGGAATTAACCTTAATACAATCCAGGCGTTAATCCTTGCCCGTGGTTATCACTATGGAATGGATTTAATTCATAAGATTGCTGATGAACTAAAAGCTTTTACCAGTGAAAACTTTCAACTATTCCTGACACATGAAAACCGTTTTTGCTTCTATATTCAAAAATATGAAAACAAAGAAGAATTAATTCGTTTTAATCAAAAGATTACCAAGGTACTTGAACCGATATTACTTATGGAACGTATTTCATGTGGTATTGGTATTTTAGAAATTACAAATGCGCATTATGAGTCTGCTGACCAGATCCTTAAAGATACATTAGTAGCGACCGAACGCGCATTGCTTAGGGGTGATGAAGATAGTCTTATTTCTTATACCTTCTTTGATCAAAAAATGCTCGATGCCATTGAACGCGAAAAAACATTAAAAAGTGAATTATTAGCGTTATCAACCTCAGCCGATGACTCTAACTTAATTCTACACTTTCAACCAGTGATGGATCTAAAAACGGATAAGGTTGTTTCGTTTGAAGCTTTGGTTCGCTTCCAAAGCCCGACACTTGGATTAATTCCGCCGCTTGAATTTATTCCATTACTCGAAAAAACCAAACTCATTATTCCGATTGGTGAAATGATTTTAGGACGCGCCTTGCGTTTTTTGAAAAAACTCGAGAAAAATGGATTTACGGGGACGATATCAATCAATGTTTCCGCTGTACAGTTACTATCACAAGACTTCGCTTTCCGCGCAATTCAAAAAATTCGTGATATTAATGTCGATCCAAACAAGATATGGCTCGAAATTACCGAATCCGTCTTTGCCAATAATTATCAAGTGATTAATGAAGTTCTTGGTCATGTAATTGACCTCGGCGTCCATATCACAATTGATGACTTTGGAACTGGTTATTCTTCTTTATACCGGCTATTGAGACTCAATACAAACGGTTTAAAAATTGATCGCGCATTTATTGATGGCATCGAACTTGTCGATGAGCATATGGCAATTACCCAAGATATTATCTCGCTTGGCAAAAAACTAAACTATCTAATCGTCGCCGAAGGTATTGAAAACGAGAAACAACTGCATTACCTCAAGGGCTATAATTGTGATTACGGTCAAGGTTACTTATTCTCGCGTCCGCTTGATGAAGAGCACGCGCTAGAGTACTTTATTAAACATAGCTGACCACCGCCTAATGGTCGAAAAAAATGTGTTCAACTTTCGCTGAACACATTTTTATTTATTTTGAGAAGTGATTAATCCCGGTACTTAGATTGATAAAAACGTTTCTTTTTTGTATAAGTTCGTGGAGCTGAAGAAAATTCTCCACCAGTTGCTTGATCGGCACGCTTTTTCTTTGAATAAGCACGCGGGGCATAGTTTGCTTCCTCTGTGCTCGATTGATAAGCACGCTTTGTTCGATTATAACTACGGGGTTCGGAGTTAAAACCTTCACTACTTGTTTGATAGGAACGTTTCTTTTTTGCAAAGTTGCGTGGTGCTGAAGAGATTTCTTCGCTCGGTGATTTATCAAACTTTGGCGTGCGTTTACTCTTATATTTTCTTAATTCATGATCTGGGGATTCTTTAAAATGCGTAGACCTTTGAAAATTAGTTTTCCGTTCGTCATTATTAGAACGATTACTTGAATAATTTCTTTTTGAATTACGCGTCGGCTCACGCTTTTCTTCTTTTTCTTGGCTGATAACAACTTTTTTGAATTTACTATCAGCATTAACTGGACCAAGGGTTAATACTATCATTTTTAATCCGGTATGCTTTTCAACCGCGCGTAGAAGCGACTTTTCCGCCCCGCTACAGAACGTATAGGCTTCGCCGGATAAACCACGTCGACCAGTTCGACCAATGCGGTGGACATAGGTTTCTGCGCTTTCTGGTAAGTCAAAGTTTATTACGTGCGATAGGTTATCAATATCAATCCCGCGCGCCGCAATATCAGTGGCAACTAAGACACGGTTTTTGCCGCTTTTAAAATCATTAAGGGCGATTTGCCTAGCTTTTTGTGATTTGTTACCATGAATAGCATCGGTTTTCACACCATAGGATAATAAATCTTTAACAAGATTATTTGCCCCATGTTTAGTTCGGGTAAACACTAAAATCGAGGTGAGTTTATTATCAGTAAGTAGATCGAGCAATAAATTAACCTTTTCTTTTTTCTCAACAAAAAAGACCGAATGATGAATTTTATCAATCATCTTGTCAGGCGCGGACATCATCAATGTTTTTGGATCAATTAATAAATCCCGCGCAAGCGTTGAAACTGCTGGGGAGATGGTCGCCGAGAACATGAGTGTTTGCCGTTCTTTCGGAATAAAACCTTTAATGTGTTTAACGTCATTAATAAAGCCCATATCTAACATCGTGTCGGCTTCATCAAGGACAAAGTAATGGACATCACGTAAAGAAACAACATGTTGTTTTAATAAATCTTTTAACCGTCCAGGTGTCGCGACAAGAATATCGATGCCTTTTTTAAGCATCTTCTCTTGACCACGTTGGGAAGCCCCGCCATAGATGGCACCGGTGTGAATATTCGCGTAACTGCTATAGGAGTTAAAAGCATCTTTAATTTGCTCAGCTAACTCACGCGTTGGCGCTAAGATTAACGCCCGAATTTTTTGTTCTTTATCCTGAATTTTACTAATGGCAATCATTTGAATTAAAGGAATGGCAAAGGCAGCGGTTTTACCCGTCCCCGTTTGCGCACTGGCGAGTAAGTCATGACCGGCAAAAATAACTGGTAAAGCACTGGTTTGAATTGGAGAAGGCGTTTCGTAGCCTTGATCATCAATTGCTTTAAGAATTGATGAACTAATTTCGAGTTGTTGGAATGTCATATTTTCTCTTTTCTATGAACTTTTTGTTCATCGGGATGAAACCAATAAAAAAGCGCTGGTATCAAAGCTAAACAGCGCTATTTTGAATTCATCAATCAAGAGATATTAATTCTTATGAACGGTCAAACTGTTTGTAATTAAACAGGCGTTATGTAACTTTTGGTCTTCATATTTTTAATCATCATTTTAAGACCTCGGTGAGTATACCATAAAAACAATAAAGTACATAGGGAAATGAAAAATTATCCTAATTCAAGTTGTCGAAGGCGATTTTTAATTGATGTTGATTTGAATTTTCTCATGTAACAAAAATGACGCAAATAATCCTTTTATAACTTCTAAGCTTGTCGTTAGACAAACAACAAAAAATACTAATTATTTTTTTCAATATCAGCATATAATTGAAATAGGAGGGATAAATATGAAACGGGAACTTAAACTCCTAATTGGAGTGCTCCCAATATTAACTAGTCTTATTCTACTTGATAAACAAGCATCGACTACTCAAGTACAAGCTTCTGATCCGATTTGGGTTGAACAAGCTATTGCACCATCTGGTGAAGACTACAATTATACGATTTCATATAATCCGACAACTATCTTAGCAGTTAATCCCACCTTCCCAACCGAAGCGGATGGTGAAGACGTTACGCCATTAAATTATATGGAGATATTTTCCACCAATACTTATATTGATTTAACTGGTGGAATCCGAAATGATTTTATGACAATGGGCACTTGGGCGATGATTCAAGGAAGTCACTTGCCAAAAAACAGTTTGGTGTGTTTGCTTTTAATCGATATGTATTGCTCATAAATTCGGCATAACTAAGTAAAAAATGAATTGATACCATTTTCTTGTACTTTATGTTCTTTGTAGTTATTGATCATTTATTGATTCATGAGTCTATATTGTATAGGAGAATATCCTCCTAATGTCAACTTAATCCCAACGGTAATTAATCAGCATCCATCTGCCTTGAATAAAACATTAAAATAGTAGTGCCCGCTATCATAATCAACATAGATACAGGAACTACCACTTTCATGATTGGAGACCAAGATATAATCCACTCTTGTAGTCTTACAATTCCTTGATAAACAAAATAACCAATTAAAATCAAAATAATAAATACTGCAGAATATGCCACTTTTCCGGCGTTTCGACCGGAAATAAGACCCAAAGAAAACATGATTCCAACAATGGCATAAGTAACCATACCTAAACCTAGCATTACCAAATTCCATATCTTATTATCAAGAAAACTAACACCCGTAATTGATATAGAGGTAATTAATGTAACAAGAATAACTTTATAGACACCCAATGTTTTTGATTTCATGTATTAGCCCAAATTTACTCACCTTATTTGTGTTATTCAGTCGGATGATGAGGCACTTCAATAATACTCTCGTTAGTAATGATGTTTTGGATATCAAATTCAATAAGATAATAAACCTCATGAGTTACTAATACCGCTTCTTCTAAACCAAGCGAATAGTAATATTTCAAATCTTCTTCTCTATCTGGTTGACCCAGTAGGATAATCGCATATTCTAATTCTTTCTCAACTAGTTCATGCTGTTCACGGAAATAATGAATCATGTGTGAACGTTCATCTTCATTAGCAGTCGCCCACTTTTCCGCACTAAAGGCATAGGTTGAATCATAGATTTGATGATCGATAAAACGATAGATGCTTAGCATAGCGATAGGAGAAATATAAATCGCTAACATTATTAAAGAGAGTGTCAGTTTCTTGACTTTTAACTTCTTATATAATTCAACCGAACCAACAATGATTAAACCTAAAGCATAAGGTAATAAGATGGGGGCGATAAATAGGAGAGCAAGAAGATCCTGTAATGTATCACGCCCCCAAAGTGATTGATGAAAATAATAACCAAAAACTCCCATTGTAGTTAAAAAAATAAGAGTGCCTAAAATAAGGATGATAATCGCTTTTTTCAAATTATTCTTCATGCGTTTATTATAAATAGCCGGTTAGTGATTGTCTATTTAATCTCTTTGTATTTGACAGAATAGTTATGTAGTGAAAAGATTAAATTAACTGACAATTACGCACAACAATAAAATCAACAACAAACTACATTCAAGTGGATTTTTCATCTCTTATTTGCCTATTGTTAGAGTATCAAGCTGAAAAATTTATCCTATTTTTGTCATGGTATGGTAGTGTTTAGTTGTCCACAAGAATAGGACAATTAAAATCTGAAAGGCCGCAATCATATTATTTATTTTGCTATCTATGAGTTAGAAAGATATATAGGATTGAAGGCAGAAAAAATTAGTTTTCAATTAGCAAAAAGTGTAACATGTTTTACGAGGTGGTGTATGAACTAGCAAACAATTGATTGAAATTAGATACAGGCTACATTAATTTTTACGTAATTTTGTCATAAATGAAAGACGACCAACGGAGTAAGTAATCATTTGAGATTATTCAGTTCATTCAGTGAATACTGAAAGTCGTTGGAATAATAACAATGTTCATAAATGATGGTGTTATTTGACTATTTGATCCATCAAATCAACTTTTGAACTTGATCAACCTAATTAAGATGTCTTTAATAAATACATATCTTCTAGTGTAGTTATTAGGAATTCGAATAAGTTTTATACCGTTATCTTCACAGATTTTTTCTTTCATTTTATCGCGTGTAATGACTTGATTATCAGTCGTGTGCTCTTCGCCGTCAAGCTCAATCACTAAACGTGGGAATTCATCTTCTTTGATTTTTTCATAAATAACAAAATCAAAAACTGACTTGGTCCCGTAATCAAATAGTTCGGGGCTCGTGAATCGATTAAGGACATCGCTGACCTTGACTTGTTTTTCAATTGTAAATTGGCTTTGAATAGAGAGGATCTGATTGACGGTCGTAAGGAGTTCTTTTTCTTTAATCGTGCTATATTGCCGATAGTTCATACTATTCACATATTGATTGTTTGATGTCTCTGTTAATTTTATTTCTTTACCTTTATCCGTCAAATAATGAATCAGTTCATAAATATCATTTGAGGCTTTTGAGCGTCGATTAATTTCTCGCATGTCTCCAACCATTACAAACTCTTTCTTAGCCCTAGTTGTGGCGACATTAATGAGTTCCTGATTATTTTTAACCCAATCAAAGGCTTTGGGTGTCGTTTTTCGTGTAATCGCAGTCGAAAAATAAATTTTATCTTTTTCATCCCCTTGAAAAGTATGCACCGTGCCAACATCGACGCCAGTGATATTTTCTTTCTTAATGCGATCTAGTATCAAATCTGCTTGATTTCTAAAAGGGGTAATGATACCAATTGACTCTCCATTTTTATTTGTTTTTATGTCAGAAATAATCGCGTCAATTTCAGGTAATGATGTATTCTTCGTGTTAGAACGGGCAAATATTTTTTGATTTACCTGAATATGGAAAAGGACCTTCTTTTCAAGGTCATCTTTTTGGGGAACGATTAACTTTGAGTGATAGTATTTTTTATTACTAAACGCGATGATGTCTTGATGGCAACGATAATGATAACGTAATAGAACAAATTTAGAGACACTATCAACGCTTTGCATTGTTCGAATAATTGAACTTTCAACATAATGATAGGGTTTGGCTATTTTATACTTATTCATTAACATCTGGTTCACTTCTGGTGATATGGTAATGACAGGTTGTAACTGATTTTGATCGCCAACGAGTAGCAAGCGTTCCCCACGGATTATTGAGAAAAGCGAATATCCGATTGAGCATTGACCCGCCTCATCGATAATTGTGAGACTAAAGGATGGTGTGGGTGGGCCTAGACGCCATGCAGATTGATTTGTCGTCAACACAATCGGAAAAACTCGCTGCAGCATCGTCAATTTTTTTAAATCCATGATGTAGCGATTAAAAGCAGACACTTGCTCATATTCATCTTCGATATCAAGCAGGTCAACAAACTCCTTATATTTAGGTTCGTCTAGGCGTTTGATGCACTTGACACTTGTATAAAAAAGCCACATCAAAAACGAATCATTAGCTTGGACAACGTTTTTATGGATTTCTTCATCTTGATAGATTGGCAAAGTAGCCAATTTAGCCTTCTTCGCTTCGAGTTCTGATTGCACAATAATATTAACGCGTAAGTCATGCGCAAGATATTTGAGCATACTTTCTAAGGCATCAATAGACTCTTCGAGTTCCAGCCTTTCTTCGTATTGATCGATGATTAAATTGATTGTTTTTAAATTGTGCTTATTACTCAAACTAATGCGACTAAGTTTTTCTTCATCAACAATGTAATGCTTATGCTTTTGAATGTTGCTTTTTATTGCAAGTAATGATTCACGAATCTTACCATTGTTACCCAAACGGAGAAATGGCAAAGGAATAGGACGATTTTGATATTTAATGTTTTGCAATTTTAATCCGATGTCATCAATTGGTTTATTGTTATTTGATGACACAAGTACGGTTTGTTCATTAAAAAAGGCGGAGATAAGTAGATTGATAATGCTATGTGTCTTACCTGTGCCAGGAGGTCCTTGAACATAGGTTACTGGTTGTTTTAGAGCATTATGAATAACACGTAACTGATCGACATTCATCATTTGATTTATTAATACGATATCAAAGGCACGTTTACGGCTCAATTGGCTAGTATCCATATTTCCAAAGAAAGCATTAAGGGGAGTTGAAAGGAGGTCTTTATTTTTGGCGGTTGCAATTGATTGAAACTCTCGTTCAATATAACTATTATAATTTCTGACCAAATCAAATATATAGGGACGATCATCAATACTTTCGTTAAAACGCTTCAATGATTTCTCCAACATTTGCTTTGCTTTATGAGGATTATCAATAAATAGTTTTGTAAAAACATCCACTTCTAAATCAAGATAATTCCTAATGTTATGTTTGAACTCACTTTCTTTGTCACTTGCGAATTCGTAATTAAATAACGTTTCATCGCCGATGACTAATTGGCGATTTTCCGGATCGAACATCAGACGTTTATAAACACAAACAAAGAGACCTTTAGTTGTTTTTATTGATAAAAGATTAAAGGCTAATTCAGTAATTTGAAATGTTTTTTCTTTATCCTGACGAGCAATTCGTTCGATTTTTTCGGTTAACTCCGCCATTTGTTTTAACGACAATTCGTAAAAGCCATGCTTCTTTGCTCTTTTCAACTCATCTTCATCAATTGCACTAACTAGATTCGTATCCTTTTGATAGGGGACATTATCATATTTAATAGCTTCTTTAAGATAATCAAGGATTTTATCATTATATAAATCATATTCAAGCCACTGCAGATCTTTAAGGTTATTTTCAATGAACGGTA
Organism: Bacilli bacterium; assembly: GCA_028705995.1. GTDB lineage: Bacteria > Bacillota_I > Bacilli_A > RFN20 > CAG-826 > JAQWCH01. The sequence goes on from JAQWCH010000010.1 coordinate 35,732, forward strand.
TCAATTTTTTTGGGCGTTTATAGATTGTGTGGTCAAGTACATTTGCCGTTTTGATCTTATCAAAATGAAGTGCAATATTGGTCAAGATACCATTTGTCTCATTATTAACCATCCCAATGTTAAAAGCCGTAACGATTAGACGTCTTGATTTAAGATCTATATCATTGACAGCACACCAATAATAAGTTTCGCCTCCGGTTTGATTCAAATAATCAATGGATAACCACTTTGCCTCTTTTATGGCTTGAGAAATTGACTTCGCGATGTCGCTCATGGAAGACTCCTAAATATATCTTGATAAGAGAATTATACCCTATATAGAGAAAGATACCCGCACGCTTTTCCCTTCCTTGTGCAAAT
>JAQWCH010000023.1 GCA_028705995.1 Bacilli bacterium
TTTAATATTAATCGTCACAGGTAGTTTTACTGATAAAGAAGGTAATAAATTAACTAACTGGGATATGTAATTAATGTTTTTAAACAATTAAAGAGGTCATCAGACCTCTTTTTTTAATGATGATGATGGTGATGGTGATAATTATCAGCATCACTATCTATTGCCATTTGACAATTTTCACAGCTCGCTTGATCGCTATCAAATTGAATCGTAATGTGTTTTAACTGATAATCTTTACTGAGGCGATTTATTTCTGTTTTAATTTTCAACGCTTCGGACAAGCGCAAATCGCTATCAAGCACAATATGCAGAGTTGCTAATAAGAGATTTCCATCAAGACTCCAAACATGCAAATGATGAACATCTTCAACGCCACTAATTGCCTTTATTTTACTTTGATAGTCTTCCATCGGAAAGTCTTTTGGGGCTTTTTCTGTTAAGACACCAACAACACTTAGCAAACTTTTAAGTGCATGATAGGAAATGTAAATAGCAACTAAAATCGATAAAATTGGATCGATGATATACCATTCAAAAATAAGAATAAAAACACTACCAATTAAGACAACAATCCATCCCAGCACATCTTCGAGCATATGCAGGTTAATCGCTCGTTCATTTAAACTAGAACGCGCGCGTGTAATTAAGAATGCAAGCAAATTGAATGCTAAACCAATAACAGCAAAAATAAGCATCCAAAGTCCATTAATCGGCTCTGGATTAATAATCCGAATAATTGCTGAATAGATGATGACAACAGATCCGATAATCAAGATTAGACTCGTAAGAAGCGCGGAAATGACCGAATAGCGGCGGTAGCCGTATGTATATTGCGCATCAGGTTTTTGCTCACTCTTTTTTTCAAGAAAAAAGGCAAAGCCAAGTGCAAAAGCATCTCCAAAGTCATGCAATCCATCGGAGATAATGGCAAACGAATTAGTAAAAAATCCACCAATAACTTCAATAACTGCAAATACGCTATTAAGAATAAAGGCAAAAAATATATTCTTAGTTGTTTTTTTCATTATTCCATCCTCAACTTTATTCTTTGATGAGTTCCGGCGTGTAGCCTGCAACTTTTATCTCAAGCAACAAATTAGCAATTGCAACATTTTCATCACTGATGACGTTGATGTATTTACTTACTAAGTCGACTTCGACTTGTTTAACTCCGCTGATGGCGATTAAAGCATTGTAGACATGCTTAACACAATTTTGACAATGTAAATCGCTGACTTTAATTACGGTTTTTTTCATCTATATTTACCTGTTCTTTCTTAAAAAAATTTATCGTCAATGCGTTGAAAACAACAAAAATGCTAGATAAGCTCATAGCGGCGGCGCCAATCATCGGATTTAACCTAATACCCCAAGTAGGATAGAGTAGACCAGTGGCTAAAATAAGACCAATACTGTTATAGAAAAAAGCCCAGAATAGACTCAATTTAATGTTATTAATCACCCGTTTAGATAAACGCAAAGCGGAAACAACATCCGCCAATGAATTTTGAATTAAAATTATATCACTGGCTTCGTGGGCAACATCGCTTCCAGCGCCGATAGCAATTCCTAAATCGGCTTGAGCGAGCGCAGGTGCATCATTAACACCATCACCAACCATCGCAACTAAACCATTCGCCTCGTGGCGGAGGTTTTGGATATGCAGGAGTTTATCCGATGGTAAAACATTAGCAATAATTTGATCAATACCGGCTTCGGATGCAATTGCTTGGGCCGTAAGTTCATTATCTCCAGTTAACATGATGACTCGAATTCCCATTTTATGAAGACGCTGAATAGCAATAACGCTATCTTTTTTAAGCGGATCATTAATGGTAATAATTCCTAATAAACGATCTTCATCAAAGAAAAATAGTGGGGTTTTGCCATTATTTGCGTACAAATCCGCCTTATTTTTAATTGCTTCGCTAGCAAGATTATTTTTTTCTAACATGCGAAAATTACCTACATAGTATTTTCTATTTTGATAAACGCCCATTAATCCTTCACCTTCAATCGCGTGAAATTCACTAAATTTATAAGGTGTAATTTTTTGTTTTTGGGTATGCTTAAGAATAGCTTGTGCCAAAGGGTGTTCGCTTGTTGTTTCTAAACCGGCCACTAAAGCCAACAATTGTTCTTGTTCTTCCCCAATTACGTCAACAACGCTTGGTTCGCCGACCGTCATCGTTCCAGTTTTATCTAGCACAATGGTTTTTACGAGATGAGCTTTTTCTAACGCTTCCGCATTCTTTATTAATAGTCCATTTTGCGCTGCTTTGCCACTACCAACCATAATTGCTAGCGGTGTCGCTAGTCCAAGAGCACAAGGGCATGAAATCACTAACACTGTGATGCCTATACTGAGCGCTAAAGCAAAGTCATAATCGGCAATAAGAAATGCAATACTTGCAATCAAAGATATCGAAAGCACAATCGGGACAAAAATCGCGGAAATTTTATCAGCTAACTGCGAAATGGGTGCTTTTGAACTCGCCGCTTCTTTCATTAATTTAATAATGGTTGCAATAGTGGTATCTTGACCGACTTTCTCAGCCTGTATTTCAACATAACCAGAAACAAGCAGGGTGGCAGATATAACCTGAGCATTTTTTTCTTTATATACTGGTAATGATTCACCAGTAATGTTGCTTTGGTTAAATGATCCACGGCCATTAATAATAATTCCGTCTACCGGAACGAGCATCCCCTTTTTAATAATGACAATATCGCCTTTTTGTACTTCGCTAGCCAGTATTTCAATTTCTTGATTGTTTTTATAGATTAAGGCAGTTTTAGGTGCTAAATCTAACAGCTGAGTAAATGCTTTTTTGGTTTTATCCTTTGCGCGTTCTTCAATATATTTTCCTAAACTAACAAGAGTTAAAATCATCGCCGCAGTTTCAAAATATAGATCATGTGCATAAAGCTGAACACGTGTCATATCTCCATGGCCAAGGCCCCATCCAATTTGAAAGATAGCAAATATTCCATAAAGAATTGCCGCACTACTACCCAATGCAATTAAAGAGTTCATATTTGGTTTAAGATGCCAAAGAGCTTTAAACCCGCGATAAAAATATTGCTGATTAAGATAGATAACTGGTATTAATAATAAGAATTGGGTAAATGCATAAACCAAAGAATTCTCTAGACCAAGAAAAATCATCGGTAAAGGAAGCGATAGCATCGCTCCCATTGCCAGATAAAATATAATCACAGTAAAAATTGCTGACCCAAGTAATTGTTGGCGACTCTTTTTCACTTGCTTGTCAATTTTTGATTTTTTCTTAGCATCAATTAAATTAATTTTTGCTGTTGCATGGTAGCCAGCACGTTCCACTGCGGAAAGAATTGTGGCTGCATTAATTTGTGCATCTTTCGATTCTACAATTAGTTCATTGGTTAATAAGCTAACAGTTGCACTTTTAATGCCTGGTAATTTGTTGACCGCTTGTTCGACGTGAACTTGGCAGCTTGCACAGCTCATGCCTTCAACATTAAATACACTTTTCATAAATTTTTATCGAGTAAATTTTTTGAATAAATCAACAATCTCATCAATTACTTGATGGTTACCTGCTTCAATGTTTTCCACCACACACGAGTGTAAATGGCGATTTAAAATAATATAGGCTAACGACTTAATAGCGTGATCCGCCGCCGAAAGTTGCGTCAGTAATTCCTCACAGTAACGATCATCATCGACCATCTTTTGGACGCCACGAATTTGTCCTTCAATCACGCTTAAGCGTCTTTTGATCTGCTTTTTTTCTTTTTCATCACGCACCGTCGTGTTTTGTTTATTTGCCGCACAATGAACAATTGATTTTTTTTCACTCATAATTTTTCTCCATGGCTATTATACCCCCTAGGGGTATATACGTCTATCAATTTACATAAAAAAAAGACGAGCATTTTAATCTCGTCTAAAAATATTTTTACCAATTACTTAAATAGTTTAATTAATTATTTTACGTAAATCGTCAAGAAATTCACCTTGAACATCTTCAATACTTCCTTGATCGACGAGCGTTGAAATCGCTGAATCAATCGGTATTCGTGCAAACCGCTCAATCTGATATTTTTTGGCAGATTCAGCTACTTTGCTAGGCCCAAAAATTGTCAGTTTTTCTTGGCAATGCGGGCAAACCATATAGGACATATTTTCAACAATTCCGAGCACCGGAATATTCATGACTTTCGCCATGTTGATGGCCTTTTCAACAATCATAGCAACTAATTCTTGTGGTGAAGTGACGACAATAATTCCATCTAACGGCAATGATTGAAAAACAGTTAATGCTACATCGCCAGTTCCTGGGGGCATATCAATAAACATGTAATCAATATCTCCCCAAATAACATCAGTCCAAAATTGTTGTACGGCATTGGCAACAATTGGTCCGCGCCAAAGCACGGGATCGGTTTCGTTTTCGGTTAGCAAATTTAATGACATAACCCGGATACCGTTCGCCGTCTCGACAGGAAAAATACCACTTTTATTTCCAGAAGCTCCTTCATGTAAACCAAACGATCTTGGAATTGATGGGCCTGTAATATCCGCATCAAAAATCGCCGTTTGATAACCATCACGATTAGCGATGATTGCTAGTAAACTTGTTACTAAACTTTTACCTACACCACCTTTACCACTAACAACACCAATAACTTTTTTAATATTGTTCAACTGATGAGTCGCAATTTTTTGTGGCTTAGCACGGTTTTCATGTTGGGTATTCGTACTTGGATTTTCACCATTATGTTCACTATTCATATATTATTTCCTCAATCTTTCGTCCCTAATTATAGTCCACACTAAAAAGAAATAAAATTAATAAGCCTGATAAAAAATCTATAAAAAGTCTTAAATTGACTATTCTTTACGTAAAAACCCACGCCGATAAGCATGTCCTTGATGCCGACAACGCCCGGGACCAACATTTCTTTGTTCACATAATTGATATTCGCCACCGGCAATTATCAATGGGCGACCTTCAACAAGGGCACGGGCAATCCCTTGGCGTGCTTGTTGATAGATAGCTTGCACAGTTGTACGGGCGACATTCATATATTTAGCACACTCTTCTTGTGTTAACATTTCATAATCGATTAAACGTATGGTTTCAAACTGGTCAATTGTTAAAACAACTGGTTCACGTAATTCGTCTCCCGCCGTTTGTGGCGTAAAACGATCAACCAGGGGCATTCCACAGACCTGTCTTAATTTACGTGGACGCGGCATAAAATTCTCCTTTAAACAGTATTATTATACTATTTTTTATCAGGGGAACCTAGACGGTTTTCTAAATCATGAATTTGCGCTTGTAGTCGGGCATTATCTTCACGTAACAATGCAATCTCTTTTGCATTACTGTTATGGAATGTCGCTCCATAATTACGATTACCATAATCATCACCATAACGACGACCACGGTTTGAACCTTTTCTGGGACGAAAGAAAAAACCATTTGTGCGAGCTTGCGAATTCTGATGAAAGCAAATTCCTAATCTTGGTCCAGTTCCTGTTGGACCAGTTCCATCAAATCTTGGCATACATACCTCCTTTGTTTATGACATATGTCATTTACAAACTCAGTATACTGTTGTTGTCGGCATATGTCAATAACTATAAAATTATTTTTTGTTTCTTAACCTGCGCAATGTAATCTTCTAAAACTGAAAAGTCACCATGGGGGATATTGTTGATATCTACAGCGGTTTTGTTAATTAGACAATCAGTTAAAAGAAAAGTTTTGATACCCAATTTAGCGCTTACCATATCTTCTTCAACATCGTTTCCCACCATCAAACATGTATTCGGATTTAACCGCAGATGATTAATTATTTCTTCATAATAAAGTAAATTAGGTTTTGAATAATGACTGTTTTCATAGGTTGTTATATACGAAAAATCGTTAGGATCAAGACCAGCCCAACGAATCCGCGCTTCAGTCGCAATTAAGGGAAACACTGGATTGGTAGCTAATATTAATTGATAGCCATCTTGTTTAAGTTGTTTAATTAACTGCGGAACTCGCGGATTAAATCCACAAAAAGCACGAGCTTCATTAAATTTAGTCTGGTAGAATAATTCAAATTGGTGCTGATCAGCCAAGCTTTTTAAGCCAAAAATAGAGATGAATTCTTCCCAAAAAACTTGTTCATTTGTTTTTTTCCCATCATTTTGAATCATTTTACTAGTGCCTGCCCATATTGCTTTAATCAATTGTTCTGGGGGATAGCCTAATGGCGCTAAAAAAGATGCTAATAAGCGGAAATAAGCTTTAATAAATTGATCTTGGTCTTGTGGCAATAATGTCCCATCTAAATCGAAAATAATTGTGTTAATCATCTTGAAACTCCCTATCTATACATCTATCAAGTATAAAGAAAAAACCTCATTAAGACAAAGCCTAATGAGGTGGATGTTATATTTTATTAAAATTTGTTCTAGTTTACTTTTCAACTACTTCCGCTTTTTTGCTAGTAATTAAGCCATAGACAAGAGCAGCTAATGCTCCACCAGCCAGCGGCGCCAAAATCCATATCCAAATTTGTGATAAGGAAGTCGTATCTTGTCCAAGAAGCGCTTGAATAAGTGCTGGACCAAAACTTCGCGCAGGGTTAACCGATGTGCCGGTAAAACCTAAACCTAACAAGTGAACTAAGGTTAATGCTCCCCCAATTACTAGTCCCGCTTGATGTCCTTCATGATGTTTTTTATCAGTTACACCAATAATCGCAAGCACAAAGATAAAGGTTAATACTAATTCGACAACAAATGCTCCGATGTACGACTGCGCATCGAGTTCGCCAGTTACTACGTTGGCTTGTAGGAGCGGTTGAATTGTATTGCCACCTAATGAGGTGAAATCCGCACGCATGACGAGACCGAGCACTAATGCTCCGAAAGTGGCGCCAAGTACTTGAGCAAGCACATAAAATAAAAAATCTTTGAGTGTAAGTTGTTTACGAATAAACATTGCTAGCGAGACTGCCGGGTTGATATGACACCCGGAAACATTACCAATGGAATAAGCCATTGCTACAATTACGAGACCAAATCCGAGCGCGGTGGCAACAATGTCGACATTGCTCCAAACCGCTATCCCACAAGCAACAAATACGAGCACAAAAGTTCCAATCATCTCAGCGACATACTTTTTAATATTAGCTATATTTCCTACCTCTTTGCTTTTATTCTAGTACGCATCTTTTACTTTTGCACGAGCAAAGTATGAAAAAAATAAAAGAGCACTAAATATGATTATTTTTGTGCTAATTTTTATTTTATTGCGCTTTTTTATTTTGCTTTGGTAAAGAAACAGAAACCCACCGCTCCCGGTCCCGCATGAACTCCAACGGTCGCGCCGATTGGATAGATGTTATCTAATGGAAAGTCACAACGTTTACTAACAAACTTTTGAAACTTTTCCAGGGTTTCTTCGGCATCTGAATGACCAAATAAGCGGGGCATTGATAAATCAACATCTGCCGCTTCATATTGTTCTACAAGCCACGAAAAGGCCCGGTTTAAGCCCAATGCTTTGTGCACGGCTAAAACTTTACCATCATCAATCCGAATCAGGGGTTTAACATTCATGATGGTGCCTAAAAAAGCTGATGCACTGGAAAGACGACCACCCAAACGCAAATATTTTAAGTCATCAATAACGGCGATTAAAACTAGCCGCATTTTTGCCTCTTCAACCGCCGCAATAATTTCTGCAGCAGATTTTCTTTCATCGCGCAACTTAATCGCGTACAAAACTAGCGCTGTTAAACCAAAAGTAACTTGGCGAGAATCAATCAGATGAATTTTTTTTGTTGGTAAACTTTCACGGGCAACAAAAGCGGATTGTAATGAACCACTTAGCTCACTGGAAATGAAAATCCCAATAATATCGTCTTGATCATCAACTGGTTTAAAGCGTTTAATAAACGTTGCACTATTAATAAGACTTGTTTTGGGTAATTTGTCGGAGGCTCGTAAACGTTGATAAAATTCTTTATTTGTTAAATCAACGCCATCAATAAAGGTTTCTAAGCCAAATGTAACGGCAAGAGGAATAACATCAATATTGAGGGTTTTAGCTTGTTCTTGGGTGATTTCTGATGTGGAATCAGTGAATATGCGAATGGCCATAATTAGTTTCCTTTCAATTATTGTGCCTTTTTGGCTTGAGCGCCAAAATAGTTTTGGACTTTTGATAGAGCTTCAACTAGAACTTGTTCTTCTTGGAATGACAGGCTTTTTACAACATCATCGACCATGCGTTCATGGAATTTAGCGTGTTGTTCATTGACGAATACCGCAATCGGAGTCGGGACAATATGCACCACTCTTTTATCAATCTCATCACGTTCGCGGATGAGATATCCCTTTTTTTCTAGTGTCTTAACTGCGGTTGTTAATGATCCGAGCGTAATCCCAGCGGCGTGGGCAATATTAGTCGCCGTGTTTTCTTCTTGCTTGATTGTCTCAAATACCGTTTCTAGTAAATGTACCTCACTAATAGAAAGATTATTATTGGTTAAGCTTTCTAACGTTTTTTCTTCAAGCCGAAGAATGGTATTAAAGGTAACAACAAGAAAGTGATTGAGTTGTTCTTTGTTTGTGGACATTGTTCCTCCTAAGATAGTTTGAACTTCAAACAATATGTCATAAACACTCATTCTCGTCAATAGTTAATATGTTTTTTTGGCATTTTTATTTAAAAAGTTTCTATGTTAACATAAGGTAAGCTTTCAAATATATGTTTTAAATATCATCATAAGGAGGTCGATTAATGAAAATCGGTTTATTGTATTCATCACAAAAGCAAAATGAAAAACGCTATCCTTTACATTGGAAACACCTAATTAAGCTCACGCCTAATTTATTGAAGAAAATTATTTTTGAAGAAGGTTATCCTG